>JAITQG010000042.1 GCA_031289015.1 Lactobacillaceae bacterium | reverse complement strand
GAAGCTTTAGTAACCGTAAGGAGCTAGAGCGACTGGAGGTTGGGGTTTGGGTTGGGGTTTTGAAAGGGTGGTGCAATTCTGCTGTTGTATGGGAACAATCGAGGTAGCGGCACCAACGCGGTCTTAGGGAGTTGGTTTCGTGCTTGCACGGAGCCGAATCCCTTAGACTAGTGGGACCGTGTCGCCCCCTTCAACAGAAGCAATGTGGAACCCTTTCAAAACCCCAACCCAAACCCCGTCCCACGCAAGGGGGACAACACCCCATCCAACCCCAAAATAGTAAAAATCGAACAGTGTGTGAACATCTCTCAATTAGCGTTGAATAAGCATTATAGTTTATGTAGTATATAAGAAGTGGTGTAATGAAAACGTTTTCATTAATAAACCAAATATATCATCTGTATTTTTAGGTATTTTTTATTAGGAGGAAATCACTAATGGCACAAGGTTGGCAATATTCGCCAAAAGAAATCAATGTCAAACGAGGAATTGGGTACGGGTTAACCGACTTAATGGGTGGCGGTTGGAATAACATCGTTTCAGGGGTTATTTTCGCTTATCTGACTTTAACGGTGCACATGGATCCCGGTATGGCCGGGGCTTTAACTGGTATCGGGCGAATCGTTGACGCAATCTTTAGTTTGTTCTTTGGTTCAATCACCGACAATTTCTACCGTTCAAAATTAGGTAAGAAATTTGGTCGCCGCCACTTCTTCATGGTGGTCGGTATTATTGGTTTCGCTGTCGTCTTCCCAATGTTTTGGGTGCCAGCAACGGCCATCTTTGGCCCTGGTAAGGACTTCTTGTATTACCTAATCGTTTACTGCTTGATGGAAGTTATCATCGCGATGATTTTGATTCCATGGGAAACGTTACCAACCGAAATGACTGAAGACTACACTAAGCGGACAATTTTGTCTGGTAGCCGGATGGTTATTTCAGCTATCGGTACGACAATTGTGTTCTTCGTATTAGCAATCTTGCAAACTTTGAAGGATCCTAATGCCTACTTGATTGCTGGTGTACTTTGGACAATCTTGTTCGTGGTCGCTATGACGATCTCGTGGCGGACGACTTGGGAACGTGAATTGGACGAAAAGTTCATCGCTGAATTGGATGCCCGCCCTAAGTTGTCAATTGGTCAATATTTGGCTAAGACGGTCAAGGATTATGCTTCAACATTTAAGAATAAGTCATTCCGTAAGCACTTGGCAGTTTACTTGTTGAGTTTCACTGGTAAAGACTTCTACGCCACGTTGCTCCCTACGTTTATCGTGGTTGCAGCTGGTAGTGCCGCCAACGTGCCTTGGGTTTTGAACTCATTAGCGTTGTTTGGAATTTTTTCAACCTTGGCTGCTGCTAAGTTGATGATCAGCAAGGGACCGCGTTTCTTGTTTGAATTGGCTTACTCAGGCATTATCTTGGCCTTGGTGGGTTATGTGGCAACGTACTTCTTGCACGTGTCAAACCCATTCATCATCTTTGTAATTATCACAATCGTTTACCAAGCTTCTCGTGGAATTCTTGAATTCACGCCTTGGAATGTCTTCCCATTCATTCCCGACGTTGATCGCATGATTACTCGTGAAGACCGTGCCGGTACGTATGCTGCGGTGATGACCTTCTTCCGTAAGTCAACTGGTGCCGCCGCTGCGTGGATTGCTGGGTTGGCTTTGGAAGCAATTGGTTATAATGCAACGGCAACGACGCAAACTGGCGCTGTTAAAGATGGCATTGCCTTGATCTTCTTCATTGGCCCAGTCGTTTTGATTGCCTTAGCCTTGGTAGTCGCTTTGACCTTCCGCTTGAACAAGCAAACGCACGAAGTCTTGAAGACAGAAATGCATCGTTTGGAAGCTGGTGGGGCAAAGGCAGATGTTACGCCTGAAGCCAAGCAAGTGACGGAAGCTTTGACAGGACACCCTTATGAAGAGTTGTGGCCTGACAAGTTGTTGTAATTTGCGAACTAACAAAATTTAATTAACAAGCTGGTAAAACTGTCAAAAGTTGGACTGGCTTGTATTCACTTAATTTATCCGAGGAGAAAATAATGACTAAATGGATTCACTTTGGTGGCGGAAACTTATTCCGAGCCTTTCACGCCGAAATTGCACATCACATTTCAGAACCAGTCGTAGTGGCTGAAACTTGGGACGAAGAAGTTGTTGAAAAAATCTACAACCAATACGATGGCCAAATTGTTAACGTGACTTTGAAGGGGAATGGCCAATTAGAAACTGAGCTTTTGACGGCCGTTTCAAAGGCGTATTACGTTTCAAAGGACAACGAATCTGGTCAAGCTGGGTTCGATGAAGTTAAGCGGATTTTTGAAGATGCGGCTTTGCAATTTGCGACGATTACGATTACTGAAAAAGGTTACAAGCCATTACCAAATGGTGCTGATAGCCCATCAATCGTGTTGTATACCGAATTGTTGTTGGCCCGGTTTGAAAAGGGTGGCGCACCAATTGCTATGGTTTCAACTGATAACTTCTCACGTAACGGTGACGTTTTGAAGAACGCGGTCTTAGTCGTTGCTAATAAGTGGTTGGAAGCAGGGACTGTTTCAGCTGACTTCTTGGCTTACTTGCAAGATGACACTAAGGTTAGCTTCCCATGGTCAATGATTGATCGGATTACGCCTAACCCAGCCGAAAGTGTGCGTGAGCAATTGGTTGAATCAAATGTTGCGGCTAAGTATGGCTTCAACAACACTGATTTGGACATTTTGCACACTGAAAAGCGCACCAACGTGGCCTTGTTTGCCAATACTGAAGAGACCCATTACCTCTGTATCGAAGACAACTTTCCAAACGGCCGCCCAGCCCTTGAAGAAGGTGGCGTAATCTTGACTGACCGGTTGACGGTTGAAAAGATTGACGAAATGAAGGTCTGCACATGCTTGAACCCATTGCACACGGCTTTGGCAATTTATGGCACAATCCTTGAATTCCCATCAATCTCAGCGATGACTAAAGACGCGCAAATGATGGCTTTGATCAAAGAAATTGGCTACAACGAAGGCATGAAGGTGGTTGTTGATCCTAAGGTTATCAACCCTAAGGAATTCATCGACGCCGTTATCAACGACCGGTTGCCAAATCCATATATTCCTGACACACCACAACGAATCGCAACTGACACTTCACAAAAGTTGCCAATTCGCTTTGGAAAGAACATTTCATTGTACGCCGCTGGGGAAGCTGCACCATTGACGGCCGCTGACTTGACATTTATCCCATTGGCTTTGGCTGGTTGGGTGCGTTACTTGCTTGGCGTGAATGAAGCTGGTGAAACGATTACGTTGAGCCCTGATCCAAAGTTGGAAGCCTCACAAGCCATTGTTAAGGATTTGACATTGGGTTGGTCAGGTTCAGCTGAGGAATTGCATGCAATTTTGCAACCATTGTTGAGTGATGAAACCATCTTTGCCCAAGATTTGTATGCCGTTGGGTTGGGTGAAAAGGTTGAAGGCTATGTGGCTGAATTGATCGCTGGCCCTGGTGCTGTACGTGCAACATTGAAGAAGTATTTGAACGTCTAATTGTTAATTTAAAAATTATAGGAGAATTTAATTATGAAAATGACATTTCGTTGGTATGGCTTTGAAGATGATCCCATCTCATTAGAACAAGTTCGCCAAATTCCTGGCATGAGCGGCGTTGTGCCAGCTTTGTTTGATGTGCCAGCTGGAGATGAATGGCCTGAAGCCAAAGTGAAAGCTTTGATCGAAGGGATTCATGCGGCTGGGTTGGAAGCTGAAGTCATCGAATCAGTTAATATTTCTGATGACATCAAGAATGCTGGTCCATTGCGTGACCAACATATCGAAAACTACAAGGCCACGATCAAGACGCTTGGTAAGTATGGCGTGAAGGTGATCTGTTATAACTTTATGCCCGTCTTTGATTGGTTGCGCACAGACTTGGCCTATGATTTGCCAGATGGCTCAAACGCCTTGGCTTACATCAAGGATTTGGTCCCAGAAGACGCTGGTAAGTTGATTAAGGACATGGAAGAAGCTTCAAATGGCTTCACTTTGCCTGGTTGGGAACCAGAACGCTTGGCTGACGTAAAGAACTTGTTTGCTAAGTACGAAGGGGTTACCGATGAAGTTTTGTTTGATAACCTAGTGTATTTCTTGGAAGCAATTATGCCTGCCTGTGAGGAAGCTGACATCAAAATGGCCATCCATCCTGATGATCCTCCCTACTCACTCTTTGGCTTGCCACGGATTATCAACAACGCTGACAACATCCGCCACATGCTAGATACAGTTGACAATCCATACAATGGTTTGACATTCTGTACTGGTTCATTAGGGGCTAACCCAACTAATGACGTGGTTGCCATGGTTGATGAATTCTCAAAGCGCGGTCGCATTCCATTTATGCACATCCGTAACGTGAAGTTTATCAATGAAGCTAAGACTGATTTCCACGAGTCAGCGCACTTGACTAGCGATGGTTCGATTGACATCTATGGCGTTGTCCGTGCCTTGGTTAAGAATGGTTGGGATGGTTATGTGCGTCCTGATCACGGCCGCATGATTTGGGGTGACACTGGTCGGCCTGGCTATGGTTTGTATGATCGTGCCTTGGGAGCAACGTATTTGAATGGTTTGTTTGAAGCCATGGAAAAAGACGTTGAATTAGGCGCACCTCGGCAATAAACCAAGCAAGCAAAGGAGACAAGCAACATGGCGTTTTTAGATAATGCATTCATGTTAGAATCATCAGTGGCCCAAAAGTTATATGACGAATATGCTAATGGGGCACCGATTTATGACTACCACTGTCATTTGGACCCACAAGAAATTTATAATAATGAAAACTATCGTAACTTGACGCATATTTGGTTAGGCGGCGACCATTATAAGTGGCGCCTGCTGCGTGCCAATGGGGTGCCTGAGGAGTTAATCACGGGGGATGGAACCTATACGGGAATCATTCCAGGGACTGATTATACAGCTACAAACGATGGTGACTTCAATAAGTTTATGGCCTTTGCAGGTGTAATGCCAAAAGCAATTGGGAATCCAATCTTTGAATGGAGTCATCTTGAATTGCAACGCTTCTTTGGGATTACGACCGTCTTGTCACCAAAGACGGCACGTGAAATTTACGACGCAGCCAATGTGTTGTTGCAAACGGATGCTTTCAAGCCACGTGCCTTGATGGCCAAGATGAATGTTAAGTTGATTGGGACGACTGATGCGCCTGAAAGTGATTTGGCTTGGCATAAAAAGTTAGCTGAATTGCATGATTTTGATTGCCAAGTGATGCCAACGTTCAGGCCAGATGGTGCCTTCAAGATTCAAGGCACTGACTATGCAGACTATCTGCGTTTGCTAGGTGGTTTGGCTGATATCACAATTAATAATTTTGCTGACTTGATCAAGGTGCTGGATGCTCGTGTGACGTACTTTGCCACGACGGTTGGTGGTAAGTTGGCTGATGCGGGGATGAATGATTTTTATTACACCCCAGCCACCCCAGCTGAAATTGAGGCGATTTTTGCTAAAGCCCTCAAGCATGAAGTAATTACGGATCATGAATTACGGCAATTTGAGACTGAATTAACGCTCCAATTGATGCAAATTTATCGTGAACATAATTGGGCCATGCAAATCCACATGAATTGCTTACGAAATGTCAACGAACAAGCCTTGGCCAACATCGGGGCTGACACAGGGTTTGATGCCGTTGGTAACGAACCTGATATGGCTGGAAACATCGCCCAACTTTATAATGAAGCCGTCAAGCGTGGTGGGGTGCCAAAGTCAATTTGGTATTCAATCAATGCTGGTGATTTAGCACCATTGGCCACGGTCATGGGCGGGTTCCAAGGTGAAGCTAACGGAACGGGTAATACGCCTGAGGGTGGTTACATCCAACTTGGTTCAGGTTGGTGGTTCTTGGATACCAATAGTGGCATGAATCATCAATTGACGACGCTTGGTGAACAAGGTTTGCTTGGGCACTTTGTGGGCATGTTGACAGATTCACGTTCATTCTTGAGTTACCCACGGCATGAGTATTTCCGCCGCGTGTTGTGTAATTATTTGGCGAACTTGGTGCTAACACATCGGGCCCCAGAAGATTACGAATTACTTGGTAACCTGGTGACCGATATTGCAAGTCAAAACATTAAGCAGTTCCTATTAGGGGATGCCAAATAAAAATTCATATTTATTTAGTAAACTGCTAAGTATTAAAAATTATTGAGGTGAGAAGAGATGAAGAAGACAGATATTTTAGGTAATTTGGAAAAAGCTGGCGTCATCGCCGTTGTGCGCGCTGCTACAGCCCAAGAAGCTTTGGACAGTTGTGATGCATTGGTGGCTGGTGGCGTCAACGGTTTGGAATTGACATTTACTGTGCCAAATGCGGATCAAGTTATCAAGACCTTGTCAGAAAAGTATGCTGGGACTGACGTTGTTGTTGGTGCTGGAACGGTGTTGGATTCAATTACAGCCCGTTTGGCCATCATGGCTGGTGCACAATACGTGGTGTCACCATCATTTGATTTGGCAACTTCAAAGATTTGTAACTTGTACCAAATTCCATATTTGCCAGGTTGCATGACAGTGACTGAAATCAAGAACGCCATGGAAAATGGAGTTGACATCGTTAAGTTGTTCCCAGGTTCTGCCTTTGGACCAGACTTCGTGAAGGCTGTTAAAGCACCTTTGCCACATGCCAACATTATGCCAACTGGTGGCGTAAACTTGGACAACATGGCTGATTGGTTTGCCAATGGCGTAATCACAGTTGGGGTTGGTGGATCATTGGTTAGTGGCACACCAGCGCAAATTACGGAAAAGGCTGCTAAGTACATTGCTAAGCTCAATGAAATTAAGGGCAACAACTAAAGGATGGCAAGCATGAAAATTTTGACCTTAGGGGAAATTATGTTGCGCTTGACCACGCCTAAAGGGGCGCGCTTGCGTACGTCAACGGCATTTCAAGGTTACTATGGGGGTGGTGAAGCCAACGTAGCAGCTAGTTTAGCTAACTTTGGCATCGATACGGCCTATGCAACGATCCTGCCCAATAACGTGGTCGGACTCGGGGTTAAGGACGCGATGGACCGGTTTGGCGTGGATACCAGCCAAGTTATTTTGGATGAAACTCCCAATGCTCGTTTGGGAACGTATTATCTGGAACAAGGGGCGGGTCCACGTGGTTCATCAGTGGTTTATGATCGGGCGCATTCAGCGTTTGCGGTCGCCACTAAGCTACCATGGGACATTGATGCGTTGTTTGGGACCGGGGATGCCCAAATCGGCATGTTGCACTTGTCTGGGATTGCGCCAGCGTTAAACGACTTCTGGCGTGAAAACATCTTGTTGTTAGCCAAGACAGCCGTTGAGCGGGGGATTGAGATTTCATTTGACGTTAATTATCGGCCTAAGCTCTGGTCGACGGATGAATGTGCAGCGTATCTAAAGTTAATCTTGCCCTACGTGACCCATCTATCAGCTGGTAATCGCGACGCCCAAGTCTTCTTAGGTTTGGAGACGATTGAAGATGCGTTGGCGGTGTATCCAAACATCAAAACTATCTACCATACGACGCGTGAGACGCTGACTAGTGAGCATAATCGTTTGACTGGCTCATTGTATCAAGATGGAACGTGGACGCACTCAAAGACGTTTGACATCCCAAATATCGTCGATCGGATCGGTGGTGGGGATGCGTATGCGTCAGGCATCTTGTATGGCATCGTGAATCATCATGCAGCACAAGATATTGTTGATTTTGCAACCGCTGCCTCAGTCTTGAAGCACACTGTTTTGGGTGACATGAATCAATTCTTAGCTGCTGAAGTTGAGAACTTTATCGTCGCTGGCAGTGATGTGTCAAGATAAGTCAAATTAAGTAAAAAGTCGATCAAATTGATCGGCTTTTTTGTTTTTAAATGGCATTAGTCCGATGAATTGTGAAGTTTATTTCAGAAATTTTTTGATTTACTAATGAAAAACAAGCTTGTGAAATGAATTTTATGAACACGTGAAACCACCTGATATCACTACATGTTACAAGGTGTGTCAAGTGAATTACAAAATGTAATGTGAATTTTTTGTGAAGAGAATGTAAATTTGTCATTTAGTTGGTTGCACAAACAAACTAACTGGTATAGGATAGAATTGTTGGTTGATGAAAACGTTTTCATTAACACCACAAATTATATTATTTATCTATTGTTTGCAATTTTTGCATTATTTGAGGAGAAGGATTCATGGCTCAGAAAAAAGGTATTTCTACCGGCTTGATTTATTTCTTTGGTGCGTTGGGTGGACTTTTGTTCGGTTACGATACAGGGGTTATCTCAGGTGCCATGTTGTTCATTAACAAGGCTGCTTCAGTCGGTGGTTTGAACATCAAGGCTGGTTCGTTTGAAGAAGGTTTCGTTACTGCTTCAGTATTGTTAGGTGCTATCTTAGGTGCCGCCATTATCGGACCTTTGTCTGATAAGCTTGGCCGTCGTAAGTTGTTGTTGGTTGCTGCTGGAATCTTCTTTGCCGGTGCAATTGGATCAGGACTTGCTAACGGTTATGAAATGTTGGTTATCTCACGAGTTGTACTTGGTATCGCCGTTGGTGCTGCCTCAGCTTTGATCCCAACGTATTTGTCAGAATTGGCACCTGCTGATAAGCGTGGTGGAATTGGAACATTATTCCAATTGATGATTATGACGGGTATCTTCTTGGCCTACGTGTCTAACGAAGTCTTGGCTCCAAAGGGTGCATTGCACTTCTTGGTTGGCGCACATGACTGGCGTTGGATGCTTGGGTTGGCTGCTATCCCTGCTGCTATCTTGTTCTTTGGTGGCTTGGCATTGCCAGAATCACCACGTTTCTTGGTACGTAAGGGTCAAGATGCCGATGCTTTGACAATCTTGAAGCAATTTGCACCTAATGATAAGTTGGCTGAAGAAGAATTGCATGATATTCAATTGCAAGCTTCAATCAAGACTGGTGGATTCAAGGTATTGTTTGGTCAAATGGCACGTCCAGTGTTGATCATGGCAATGGGCTTGGCGATCTTCCAACAAGTCATGGGATGTAATACGGTTTTGTACTATGCCCCTAAGATCTTTATCTCAGCTGGATTCTCAGAACACTTCGCATTGTTGTCACACATCTTGATTGGTTTGTTTAACGTTATTGTTACTTATGTAGCCGTTAAGATTATGGACCACGTTGATCGTAAGAAGATGTTGATTGGTGGAGCCATCGGAATGGGTGCTTCATTGTTGCTTATGTCAGCCGCAATGTTGCTCTTGAAGGCCGGCGCTGGTAACTTGGGTTCATGGGTCTGTGTTATCGCTTTGACAATCTACATCGCATTCTTCTCAGCAACCTGGGGACCAGTTATGTGGGTTATGATTGGTGAATCATTCCCATTGAACATTCGTGGATTGGGTAACTCGTTTGGAGCCGTTGTCAATTGGGCAGCTAACTTCGCCGTTTCACAATCATTCCCAATGTTGTTGCACCTCTTTGCTGGTAAGGGTAAAGAAGGAGACGGAATCGCCAAGTTGTTCATCATTTATGGTGTATTGTGTTTCGTAGCCATCTGGTTCATTGTTAAGTTTACAATTGAAACTCGTGGTAAGACTTTGGAATCTTTGGAAGCTGATTTGCGTACTAAGGCACATGCTAAGGGTTATTACGAATCAGATGCTACTGAAGATATCGCTAGCTAATTTAATTTAACATTAAAGGACTGAATTTTAATTCGGTTCTTTTTTTGCGGTTTAAATTTGTTTTTTGTGTCCCGCTGGGCCACGGTGTTTGGGTTTGGTTTGGGGAATGGGCTCCGCATTGGTGCAATAGAGGTGGGCGACACGGTCCCACTAGTCTAAGGTCCCAGGCCCTGCTAAAGCATAACCAGCAACCTAAGACCGCGTTGGTGCCGCTACCTCGCTTGACCCACCACTATTGCACCAATGCTCCGCCCATTCCCCAAACCAAACCCAAACACCAACCTCCAGTCGCTCTAGCTCCTTCCCGGTTACTAAAACTTCAGCCTCAGATGTTACTTCTTCTTTGGTACCAGATTTGATAATTTGGGCGGGGGACATCGTTAGTTTGCGGAAATAAGTAATTAGTGTGCTTAAAATGCTGATCAAGATTAAGAGCTAGTTCACTCAGGGTTAATTTTGAAAGTATGTGTTAGAAGTTGTGCAGGTGAAGTTTTCGGGCAGGAACGGAGTGGAGGCCAGGATTTTTGGTTGTTGGGGGAAATGGTGGAGCATTGCTG
>JAITQG010000032.1 GCA_031289015.1 Lactobacillaceae bacterium | reverse complement strand
GTACCTATGAAACGTCGGTCGACAATTATTTTACACGGCAGTACATCCCAGAAGACAAATCTGAACTTCATACTTGCGCCGTGAGAACTTGAAATCTCAAATAGCAGTACGACTTAGTTGTCAATACAGTATGTGCTGCATTCCAGTGCTGGCATTATGAAAATAAGGAATTCTTTACGCAGGTTTTTAAATGCAAACACCAGCATCTAACACACGCTACATTATCACCATGAAACAAGCAGAAATGTAGATACATCTCACGACATGAATAAGAGTTTGCTACAAACGGTGACAATTTATGTAATTTTCACAGATTAAGTACTAAGTCAAGGCGGGGCCCACGCTGCGCATTAGGGGTTCAGTTTTAAGGGGAGTCTTAATTTTTTAAAATTCAGACTTGAACACAGTGAACTATCTTGCCTCTTCTAGGGTCATAATGTTGAAAATTTCGCATTAAATTAGTAAAAGCATCTACGTAATATGTTATAGGATTTTTAAGGGATTGGACCTCAATGTTTAGCCTACTTTCCTTCCTGAAGAAGAATGTAGGCCAATGAGATCACTATCCTCACTGTGTCTGTGTGACTGTAACCCCTATCAACTTTAGAGCCAATTTGTAGAGTTTTATGAGATTCAGTAGGGAGGTTATGCCATGGAAAGTGACCTTGACACCATAGTTGTCAATGTCAGCTGCAACCATTCCACATGGCGGACGTTCATACTTCTGAGGTGGATGAAAAACTTGCACCAGCCAATGTAGGATCATGGAATTTTTTATTCTGATAGAACTTCAGACGAAGAACAACTTTTAAGAGACCATTTTTTTTTTGCGAAAACGAAAAATGCAAACATTGAGGGCTGTTGAAATTTAAAATTAACATGTGATTGTATGGAGACAACTCATGAAACCTTGCACTTAGACAAACGAACGAGTTAAAAGACAGAGACCACCCAAACCAAAAAGAAAAATTGGAAACCTGGATTTCCTTTTGCCCCCGGGTGGTCCGAAGTAGGGGATAAAAAACTCAGTGTTTAACTTATATGTGTGAACATATAAAGGTTATCAGATTTAAGTGAAAGTTGTTACTTGGGGGGGGGGGGAAGTTCGAAAAACAAAATGGCGGTCCTAATAAATATGAACATTTTTATGTTTGTCCAAAGAAGCAGAATGTATAAGGACACAGTCTCCTTTTCGAAAATGACTGGAGCATCTAAAGTAGTACTTAGAAACACATTTTACTTAATAGGGTAGCATATAAAATTAATGTATACGCGTTAATCTCGTAAATTTTATATCTACATCTTACTTTTCATAAATAATTATTTAGCCTGGGCAGTTAAGGAATCTTTTCGTGTAAGTGAGGTCACTGTATATTTCAAGTAAAACTTCTGTACTAAACATTCGTCATAGGAGTGCCGATGAAGCCCCATGGCACAAGGGGTGACGTAAGGTGACAAGCTATGTTTGGGAGTCCCTACTTGGTTGGTACTAATGTGTGGTCGCTGAGGCTTCGTCTGGGGGCCCCCCCCCCCCCCCCCCCCCCACCCCCCCCCCCCCCCCCCATTCCCCCAACCAACTCAAAATCCCGTGGCCCAAAGGGACACAAAAAAACCACCAACCAAAAGTCAGCGGCCAAAACTCTATCCTTTATAAATCCCCAACAAATTAAGAATCAACATCAACAAAGCAGCAAAAAACGAAATACTATTAAACAACAAATGCGTAGTAATATTTTGCCAAATGTTTTTCCGCCAATGATAAATCAAAGCAAAATACATTCCAACAAACATATAAGGCAAAGTCAACAAAATCTGCCCGCCAAAATTATTGTAATGTGCTAACCCAAATAAAATCCCCTGCAAAACAAACAAGCCCCAATAAATGCTTGCCTTGTGTCCCCGCCATTTATAGAACAAAACATAGCGGAAAATCACTTCTTCAATCAGTGGTGCCGACAATGGAATCAATGAAATCGCCACGGCCATCAATAAATTAGCCGAATTAACCGTCATTGAACTCCCATTATCACCCGTATTGGCCACGATTTTATTTAGTTGGAAAACGATCCGCACAATGCTGAGTACGCCGTGCGCCCCAATCATCAATAAAAACGACAGCCCCAGATTACGCCAAAATTTAGTTTTAAAAATTGCCCAATCTTTTGCGAATAAGCCTTTGTAAAAATAAATAATTACCACTAAAGAAATCGCTTGTAAACCTAGTGCAATCAAGCCAGTAGCGGTTGTATTATGCGTGCCAACCAAATGTGTGAGGCCCCCGCCTACTAACATTTGAACTGGTATAATCAACAACGCCAACCAATCTTTTTTCATCATTTTATTCATAATTCCCTCCCGTGATGCCTTTAATTATATCAATCGTCAGCGTTCCATGCCAGACAAACGGTTCTACTATGGAATGCCAGCGTAAATTCTGATACACTGATACATAAGAATGTTCGGTACAAGACCATTTCGAGCAGGTTAATCTGCCAGGTTAATCATGTATCAGAAAAAATTAAAAAGGAGTATTTCAGCTAATGATTTACAAGGTTTATTATCAAGAAACAAAGACACGCAATCCAAAGCGTGAAGACACATTGTCACTCTATTTGGATGCTGCTGATTTAACTGCTGCTCGCAGCGCCGTTGAATCACACACGAGCCACAACATCGAACTCATCGAAGAATTGTCTGATAAGGCATTGGCATATGAGCAACAAGGGGCTAACTTCTCAGTTACTACGCCCGAAGCATTAGAGGCTGCGGCTTCAAGCGAGGATAAGTAATTATGAGTAATCTGGATATTCGTCCAGACGAGACTGCTGTTTTCGCACTCGGCGGAATGGGTGAAATCGGTAAGAACACCTACGCCATTCAATATCAAGATGAAATTTTGGTGATTGATGCTGGTGTTAAGTTCCCCGAAGATGAATTGTTAGGGATTGATTACGTAATTCCTGACTACTCATATCTCGTTGAAAATCGCGATAAAATCAAGGCGTTGTTGATTACCCACGGTCACGAAGACCACATTGGGGCCATTCACTTCTTCTTGAATGCAGTTAATGTACCTGTTTATGCAGGTCCACTCGCCTTGGCTTTGATTAAAAACAAGTTGGAAGAACATGGTCTGATCAATAAGGTTGAACTTCATGAAATTCATGAAGAAGATGTTCTTAAATTCGGTAACATGAGTGTTGAATTGTTCCGGACCACCCACTCAATTCCTGACACATTTGGAATGGCGATTACTACGCCATCTGGTGTAATCGTCGAAACGGGTGATTTCAAGTTCGATCTCACGCCAACGACTAAGCAGCCACCTAATTTGCAAAAGATGGCCCGGATTGGTTCTGAAGGCGTCTTGTTGTTGATGTCTGATTCAACCAACGCTGAACGTGATGAGTTTTCTAAGTCTGAAAAATGGGTTGGTAAGACGATTGACAAGTTGTTTGATGATAACGATGGTCGGATTATTTTTGCGACGTTCGCTTCAAACATGTCCCGAGTTCAAATGGCTACTGAAGCTGCTTTGGCCCATGGTCGTAAGATTGCCGTCTTTGGGCGTTCAATGGAAAGTGCTGTGCGCAATGGCCTTGCTTTGGGGTATCTTGATATCCCTGAAGAAATGTTGATTGATGCGCACCAAGTTAACCATTTGCCACCCGAGCAAGTTTTGATTCTCTCAACTGGCTCACAAGGTGAACCAATGGCCGCCTTGGCTCGAATCGCCAACGGGACACACAAGCAAATCAAGATTCAACCAAATGATACGGTCATCTTCTCTTCTTCACCAATTCCTGGTAATACGCAATCAGTTAACCGCGTTATCAACGAATTAGAAGAAGCTGGAGCCACTGTCGTCCATGGTAAGGTCAACAACATTCACACTTCTGGTCACGGTGGTCAAGAAGAACAGAAGTTGATGCTATCTTTGATGCAACCTAAGTACTTCATGCCCGTCCACGGTGAATACCGGATGTTGAAGGTGCACGCTGGTTTGGGTGAACAAATTGGAGTGCCTGAAGAAAACACCTTCATTTTGGATAATGGTGATGTTTTGGCCTTGACTGCTGACTCTGCCCGCGTGGCTGATCACATTCCTGCTGAGGATACGTATGTGGATGGAAATGGTATCGGTGATATCGGTACCGCCGTCCTCCGCGATCGTCAAATGCTCTCACAAGATGGTTTAGTCGTGGTTGTAGCGACAATCGATTTGAAGAGCCAAGAAATCACGGCTGGTCCTGATATCTTGTCACGTGGCTTTATTTATATGCGTGAGTCTGAAGATTTGATTAATGAAGGCCGCAAAGAAATTTTCCATACGATTTTAACTTCAATGCATGAACCAAATGTCTCTGAACATTCAATTCGCAACGCAGTTATCTCAAACTTACAAAAGTTTATGTATGATAAAACTAAGCGACGTCCACTAATTTTACCAATGTTCATTATGATTTAATGATTAAGCATCGAAATTTATTTTTCGGTGTTTTTTATTTTGGGGTTTTTTATTTTGTCTAATTCGACTTATTGTATATAATAATTAGAACAAATCATTTAAGGATAGCAAGATGACTCATCACTATACATTTTTAATTAACCCCCAGGCACGGTCTGGTAAATCACAAGGTGTTTGGACAAAAATCCAAGCCTTTTTAGTTCAACACGACATTAACTTTACCGCTAAAATCAGTAAATCAGCCGGTGATATTTCTAATTGGGCTGGCCAATTTTCCCAGCAACCCCTGTCAGCTACTGAACACATCGTCGTCATTGGGGGTGATGGTTCACTCAATGAAGCTTTAAATGGTATCTTAACCAAGGATCCGACAGCCCAAATCCCCTTGGCTTATATTCCTGCTGGCTCAGGTAATGATTTTGCGCGGGCGCATGGTTTGCCAAAAGATCCCATCGAGAGTTTAAAAGTCATTTTACGTGATACGACGACCCGTTCGCCAGCTACCCTTGATATTGGGAAGTTTTTTGTGCATACCACGGGAAAGTCAAATTTCTTCTTAAACAATGTTGGCGTGGGGTTTGATGCGGCCACCGTGGCCAATACTAATAATTCCCACACGAAAAAGACCTTTAATCGCATGGGCATTGGCAAATTATCTTATTTTTCATCCGTGTTTAAGACTTTAGCCAATCAAAGTTCATTCTCAGTGCAAGTCACTGCCGATGGTGAAACTACTACGCTAGACCAAGCCTATTTGTTAACTTTGTCAAATCACCCTTACTTTGGTGGTGGCATCAATATCATGCCTGACGCTGATCCAAACGATCAAAAGTTAGATTTAATTATTATTGAGCACAAAAAGCACATTACGCGCTTGCTCTATATCTTAGAAGAAGTCATGCGTGGCCACGACCACTATCGCTTGCCAGAAGTGCACCGCTTTACCGCTGAAGAAATTCGCATCACGACTACGCACGCTGAATTTGCGCATGCTGACGGTGAAGAATTAGGTTCCCACATCTATGACATCACTTTTACAACCCAAACTTATCCATTCTGGGTATAAATAAGCAATTAAATAAGACCCAACCACGATATCTCAAGGTTGGGTCTTATTTAATTTTTTTGCTTATTGAGCGCTAATGTCAATACGATGATTAACATGCACATAACTAGCGCACAAACGCCAGCTAAATAGATTAAAACCCCTGGAAAGGTCATTATCCAGCCAATAATCAAATCAAACACTGCAACTAATTCTTCACTACTCATACACATCCTCGAATCAGGATTATTTTAACTACTGTTCGTAGTATAGCAAATTAATCAGCATTAGCTAGATTAATTTCGAATCCGACACCACTTTATGGATATTATTATAGCAGTAATGTTCACGTTTGCAGTGACTTAACCCTTATTGCCAATGTTGATCCAAAAACTCTTGGCGCACTTCATGTTGTAGCGCGTACCGGGCTGGATTTTTCTTGTAATAATCTTGATGGTACGCTTCAGCCGGCCAAAACGTTTGGGCTTCCTCAATCTGGACGACGATTGGTGTATCGCCAAAGATACCAGTTTCAATTAGGTTTTGTTTTGACTGTTCGGCAATCGTTTTTTGGCTGCGTGAGTTTACAAAAATCACTGGTCGATAATTATCGCCGCGATCTTGAAATTGCCCCATGGCATCAGTTGGATCCGTCACCTGCCAATATAAATCGACCAATTCTTGATAACTGATGATTGCGTCATCAAAATAGACTTCAACCGCTTCTGTATGCCCAGTTGTATGCGTTAACACATCTTCATAGGTTGGATGCTCAGTGTGGCCCCCAGTGTACCCAGAAATGACTTTTTGAATCCCTGGTAGCGTGTCAAACGGTTGTACCATACACCAAAAACATCCCCCGGCAAAAATTGCTGTTTGTTGCGCCATTTCAAAATCCCCCTTACTTTAACTTAATATCCCATGCTGCTTGTTCCGCCGTACCATACAGCGCTTTAATATGCGCTTTGGTCGCTTTGGTTTGATAGGCTTTAACAACTTTTTTATAAGTCTTATTATACTTATCTTTTTTCAGTGCCACAATATAGTTAATGTATCCCGCCGCTTTTTTGTTGATTGGTTCGGTGTACAAGACCGTGTCATCCCCCAACTTGGCGTCCAACGCATAATTAGTATTCACCACGGCGGCATCCACACTCTTCAAAGTCGCTGCCGTTTGTGCAGATTCGACTTCTTTAATCTTGAACTGTTTTTTATTGCTGGTAATATCTTTGGCCGCCGGATTTTTGACCTTGTGATTATATTTAATCAACCCAGCTGATTCCAAAACATCTAACGCCCGGGTTTCATTGGACGCATCATTAGGCACCACAATCGTCGCTCCGATTGGCAAGGCGCTCAACTTATCGTACTTGAGTGAATATAGCTTAATCGGCGTAATATAGGTTTTTCCAATTGGTGCCAGTTTATTTTTGAAATTTGGATTTTGCGTCTTAAAATAATTCAACGTTTGAAATGAGTTCAAATCCAATGAGCCATCCGCCACCGCTTTATTGGGTTGCACGTAGTCAGTGAACACCTTTAATTTAATATTGATGTTGTACTTCTTTTTGGCATCCTTGACGACATATTCCCACAATTGGCGATCACTATCCCCCACGACACCAACAGTAACTGTCTTACCACTAGCTGACACCGCCCCATGTGTGGCCGACAAGCCGATTCCAACTGTAAACACTCCTAGCGCAAGCAACGCACCAACTTTTAACTTCTGCATAACCTATTCTCCATTCTATGCCGACAACAACTAAAAACCCGTTCCTAAATCAGTCTTAAACTGACTTAGAAACGGGTTACCGTGTTACCATTCTAATTTGTCCTAGCGTTACCACTAGCACCTCAACAACATGCGGGTTCTAGGCGAAATGAGGCCGAACCGATATGCGTGTGTAGATAACGGACACCACCCCGTATAGCATTCACAGACTTGCTGCTCACACTATCCAATCACAGGCCATTTTCAGTTTCCTAGTGCACGTTGTTTTTCACCAATCAACAACTCTCTAGGCTTTACTAGGCAAACTTACTTTCCTGCTCAACTTGTTTTAAATTATGAGTTTTATATTAGCCAAACTCACATTAGATGTCAACACTGACTTTTAAAAAGCGGCGGTCAATGGTGGTACAACTTGCTTCTTACGTGAAACAACACCAGGCAATGACGCGCGACCATCTGTCAAAGTCACGTTAAAGGCGGCTTCAACCTTATCAGCATTGGCGCCGACAACCAAGATATCTGAGTTTGATTCCAAAATATCAGTGACCACGAAGATAAAGGTTTCAAACCCTTCAGCTTCAATCGCGGCTTGAATTTCAGCACGACGGGCAAAGACTTCATCAACATCAACGGTGTTAACTTGGCCGATGCGCACAGTGTGGCCATTCATATCAAATGACTTGGCATCCCCATTAATCAATTCAGTGGCCGTCCGGGCTGACAAATCAGTCCCCGCCTTCAACAATTCCAAACCATAAGCCTTGTAGTCATCCAATCCAGCAATCGTTGCCAAAGCTTCCAAAGCTGGCCGATCCAAAGGTGTGGTAGTTGGGCTCTTCAACAACAAAGTATCTGAGATAATGGCTGAAGCTAACAAGCCAGCAATTTCAGCTGGGATTTCAACGTTGCTATTCTTATATTCATAATACAAAATTGTCGCAACTGATCCCAATGGCTTGTTAATAAACCAGATAGGCGCGGCTGATTCAAAGCTAATCTTGTGGTGATCATAGACCCCCACCACTTCAACATCAGCAATATTAGCGACTGATTGACCAGCTTCATTATGGTCAACCAAATAAACTTGTTCAGTGTCCGCTGTTTCAATCACACGCGGTGCTGCCACGCCAAACTTAGCCAAAGCAAAGTTTGTTTCGTCGTTTGGGGTACCAAGAGCAACTGCTTCAGTGTCATCACCATACGCCTTGTTAAGTAAATAAGCGGCCGCGATAGCAGATGCAATTGTATCTGTATCGGGATTTTGGTGTCCAAAAACCAACTTCTTAGTCATTAGAAAAAAATCTCCAGTTTCATGTTTGTTAAGTTCAATGTATTTAGTTTACTACAAAATTTATGATGATACACCCCTTATAAAAATTTAAAAAGCACATCCAAAATTTGAATGTGCTTCAACCTTACTTAAACAAGAACTAATGGTGTTACAAATTTGTGCATCCGGACTGGTTCACCAGCGGTATCAACGTCAATGACAAAGCTACCGTTACTATACCGTTGGCCCATTGGATGATCAGTTGTGATCAAATCAAAGGTTTTACCATTGGCCGTAATGACCGTGACTGGACTAGGTTCAACCTTAGCCACCACCACTGCACCAACGATGCGATGTGGGTCACTCTTGAGCTCGCGCATAATGGCGACCCCCTTCTTGGCCCGGCTCGTCACCGGCACTTCAGAGGCTGGCATCCGCTTGAACGCCCCACGGTTAGAAATAATTGTAATCGTGTCCTCATCTTTTAGCAATTCAGCACTCACCACGCGATCACCAACAGCCAGGTTCATTGACTTGACCCCAGCTGTCCGTGCCCCAGTAGTTGGTACTTCATTGAGGCCATAACGCAAACCTTGCGCATTTTGTGAGGCTAAGAAGATATTGTCAAAGGCCATGTTTGCTTCATCAATCCAGTGCAAGCCAACTACTTGTGAATCAGCATCCTTGAGCTTAATGAACGGAGCGGCCTTCTTCTTGTAGTTGCTACGCGGTGCCAAATCAGCAAAGGCCGTGCGCTTGATATAACCATCATTGGTGGCAATCAACCACTCGCCGGGCAATTGGTTAACATCACTAGCGACTTCAACGCGCAACACCACTTCATCGGCCGTAATTTCAGTGATTGATTGTGAGAGGTGTTCTCCCGCATCCTTCCACTTGAAATCAGGCAATTCATGGATTGGCCGATAAATCACGTTGCCTAAATTAGTAAAGATAAAGACGTGTTGGAGCGTGTTGACCTTTTGTTCAAAGACCACTTCATCATCGTCTCTGAGGCCATTTTCAGCCCCTGACGCACTAAATGAACGCAATGAAGCGCGTTTTACGTAGCCTGAACGTGAAACCAACAACACGACATCTTCATCGGCCACGGTAACCGTGCGGTCGATTTTGATTTCTTCGACTTCATCTTGAATGGAACTCAACCGAGGTGTGCTGTATTCCTTCTTGATGGCGACTAATTCCGCCTTTAAGACCTTTTTAAGCGCCTTAGGATCCGTTAAAATCTCAGTAAATTCAGCAATCTTAGCCGTCAAATTCTCAAATTCAGCTTGTAATTGCGTCACGTCCGTATTCGACAAACGATACAATTGCAGCGTCACAATCGCTTCAGCTTGGGCTTCGGTAAACTCAAATTTGTCAATCAAATTTTGCTTGGCATCTTTACGATCGTTTGAGGCACGAATGGCCGCAATCACTGCATCCAAAATCGATAGCGCCTTAATCAACCCAGTCACGATGTGTTGGCGATCTTGGGCTTTCTTCAAATCATAAGCCGTCCGCTTGGTAATAATGTCTTCTTGATGATCCAAGAAGGCTTGTAGCGCAGTCACCAAGCCAATTAGTTCTGGCCGTTGATTATGAATGGCGACCATGTTGAAGTTATATGAAATTTGCAATTCCGTCTTTTTGAAGAGGTATTGCAAAATCCCATCGGCGTTAGCATCTTTGCTTAATTCAAGCACAATTTGCAAACCATCCCGATCGGTTTCATCACGGACTTCTGTCAAACCGGCGACATCTTTATTGGCGCGAATTTCATCCATTTTACGGACAAGTTCGGCCTTGTTCACTTCATAAGGAATTTCTGAGATGATAATTTGGCTCTTACCACCCTTGACGGCGACAATTTCGGTCCTTGAGCGCACAATAATCCGGCCTTTACCTTCACGATAAGCCTGTTTAATCCCATCAGCGCCTTGAATAATGGCGCCGGTTGGGAAATCAGGTCCGGGCACAAATTCCATCAAATCTTCAACCGTGGCGTTTTTATGCGCCAATAAATAAATCGATGCATCAATCACTTCACCCAAATTATGCGGTGGAATATTGGTCGCATAACCGGCTGAAATTCCAGTGGCCCCATTGACCAACAAGTTTGGAAAATGACCTGGTAAGACAGTTGGTTCATTGGCCGTATCATCGAAATTCAACACCATTTCAACCGTGTCTTTGTCTAAATCACGCAGCATTTCGCCCGCTAATTTTGACAAACGTGCTTCGGTATATCGCATGGCCGCCGCCGGATCATTATCCATTGAACCGTTATTTCCATGCATTTCAATTAATGGCGCACGCAATTTCCAATCTTGTGACATCCGGACCATGGCTTCATAAATTGATGAATCACCGTGGGGATGGTAATTACCCATGACGTTTCCGACTGATTTAGCCGACTTACGGAATTGCTTGTCATACGTATTGCCATCTTGGTTCATGGCAAACAAAATCCGCCGTTGTACCGGCTTGAGGCCATCACGAATATCTGGCAAAGCACGGTCTTGGATGATGTACTTTGAATAGCGGCCAAAGCGATCGCCCATGACAGCTTCAAGAGACAATTCTTGAATAATACCAGTTTTTGGTTCTTCTTTTTTTGCCATCACTCATTGCCTCCTTTCTAATCTTGCCAAGTTTGAATTTCAGGGGTGAAAAAATCATCAAGTTCTTCGACAGGTTCTGTTTCTGTGGCAGCTGCTTCAGTTACTACTGGCTGCTCATCAGCTGTAGTTGTCGTAATTTCAGGTGCTGTGTTGACGATTTGCGGTTTTGCATCAACAACTTGTTCAACATCATCCACATCATTTGTTGCTTCAACAATTTGTGTGGTCAATTCAGCTTCAACTTCAGTTTCTTGCATACGTTCAGCTTGAATTTGTTCGGCAGCCACGTCCAAAATCGACTCACCTTCAGCCAATGTAAAGGCCACGTTAGCTTCAATCCACTTACGACGTGGTTCAACCTTGTCACCCATCAGCGTCGTCACGCGTCGTTCAGCAGTCACCGCATCATCAATCGTCACGCGAATCAAAGTGCGATGTTCCGGATCCATGGTGGTATCCCACAACTGATCGGCATTCATCTCGCCTAGCCCCTTAAAGCGTTGGAGCGTATAACCGCGGCCAATGACTTTTTCTTGGGCGGCCAGCTGTTCATTGGTCCAAGCATACTCAATTTCTTGTTTCTTAGTCCCCTTACGCAGCATGTAAAGCGGTGGCAGGGCAATATAAATCTTACCCGCTTCAATCATAGGCCGCATGTACTTGTAAAAGAACGTCAGTAGCAACGTTTGAATGTGGGCTCCATCATCGTCCGCGTCGGTCATGATGATAACTTTGTCATAATTAGCATCGGCCACATTGAAATCAGCCCCGACCCCAGCACCAATTGTGTAGATCATCGTGGCAATTTCTTCGTTCTTCATAATGTCTGCTAATTTTGCCTTCTCAGTATTCAAAACCTTTCCACGCAACGGCAAAATGGCTTGGAACTTCCGATCACGGCCTTGTTTAGCTGAACCACCGGCTGAATCACCCTCGACTAAGAATAATTCGTTTTGCGCGGCGTTCTTTGATTGGGCCGGTGTAAGCTTACCAGACAGCACCCGATCCTTGCCCTTCTTCTTACCTGAACGCGCATCTTCACGGGCTTTACGCGCCGCCTCACGCGCTTCACGAGCCCGAAGCGACTTGCGAATCAAGTTTTGTGAAAATTCACCATTCTCCATCAAATAAAAGCCAAGTTGTTCAGCAACCACTGCATCCACAATCGAACGAGCTTCACTGGTCCCGAGCTTATCTTTGGTTTGACCTTCAAATTGCAGCAAATCTTCTGGAATCCGCAATGAAATCACCACTGACAAACCTTCACGGACGTCAGAACCTTCGAGATTCTTATCTTTTTCTTTAAGTAGATTCACTTTGCGCGCATATTCATTAAATGCCTTAGTCCAAGCTGAACGGAACCCCACTTCATGAGTTCCCCCACCGGGCGTGCGAACGTTATTGACAAAGGACATCATCGTTTCTGAATAGCCGTCGTTGTATTGGGCGGCAACTTCAACTTCGACGCCTTGGAGTGAGCCATCAAAATACATGACCTCACCCAAAGTATCTTTATCTTCATTCAAATACCCCACAAAGGCTTTAATCCCCTCTGGGTAATGGTATTCTTCATGTTGTTCTTGGCCTTTGCGTTCATCGGTCAATGTAACCTTCACATCGCTCAACAAAAAGGCTGATTCACGCAGGCGTTCAGCTAAAATATCAAAATTATAAATTGTCGTTGAAAAAATTGAGGCATCCGGCTTAAAAGTCACCGTTGTCCCATTACCTTCTTTGGTATTGCCCAACTTATTCAAGGTTCCATCAGGATGGCCACCATTGATAAAGTGTTCTTGGTATTTCACGCCATCCCGGTTAATCGTCACCAGCAAACTCGTTGAGAGCGCATTAACAACTGATGACCCAACCCCGTGGAGCCCCCCAGACGTCTTGTAGCCCCCTTGGCCAAATTTGCCACCAGCGTGCAAAACGGTCAAGATAACTTCAGGAGTTGGCTTCCCAGAAGCGTGCATTCCAACTGGCATCCCACGGCCATGATCGACAACGGTAATCGAGTTATCTTCGTGAATCGTGACATTGATTTCAGTCCCAAACCCCGCTAAGGCTTCATCGACTGCATTGTCAAAAATTTCGTAGACTAAATGGTGCAACCCGCGGCCATCAGTCGAACCGATGTACATTCCAGGGCGCTTACGAACGGCTTCGAGGCCTTCTAAAACTGTAATGGAATCATCCGAATAATTATTTTTTGCTGCCATGGACGTTTCCTTTCTGAATCAATATATTGAATTTATTATGTAAGCAACTGTGTCGTACCACAAATTGGCACAACAAACTAAATACAAATATACCGCAAAGACCCGCGCTCGTGCAAGGCTATCGGTTTAAAAATAATCTGGTAATACAGGGGCATGCGTTGGCAAGTCAGCCATTAAAGCCTCAATGACTGTCAGATCAGACAGTTGAATGGACCCCGTAAAAACAAGATTAGCTAAATTTTGGTAACCAAACAACAATTCTGTGATCGCTTCGATTTGCCCTTTTAACACAATGCTAGTCGCCGCGGTCGGCTGGCCAAGCGTAAATGTGCCATTATTCCACGGCGCCACAGCGTCTACCACTTCAAATTGAATGGAACCCACATTTTGCAAAAACGGATAGGTCGCCAAAAACGCGGTTAAATTGACAATCCGGCCTTGCATGTATGGCAAAATTTCTTGTTTAGCCACCGGTTCAGCTAACAACTGCGTGAAACTAGTTGGTGTGTTGCCTGCTTCAGGCGAAGTAAATTCAATGGCGGTAACTGCACTGGCTGCTTCCCCCACAAATTTGGTCAACCCGGCCACCGCGCCATAATTCAACGCCACCCATTCTTTGATTACATAAGTATCGCCTTCTATTCGCGTTAACAAATAACCTTGGGCATGCTTATCTTCATCAAAATAAATAGCGATCTGCACATCAGGCATCCGCAATTGATAAAAACATTGCCACCACCAGTCCTCACGTTGCAAAGCGCCACACTGAAATGGGCGGTATTGCGCATACAATACCTTTAAAATTGGCAAAGCTTCTGCAAACGTCAGCACTTTTACAGCACCAGTTTTGGCTTGCACCGCTGGAAAATCAGCCGACGCCACCGTAGTTTTAGTTTGCGTAAACAATTGCGTATACCCATAGCGCGCATAAAACTGATATGAAAATGGCGCTAAATATGAAACAACCACCCCGTTGGCATATTCATCAAGTAGAATCTGTGCCATAAGTTGATTAATCGCCCCTTTACCGCGATTTTGTGGATAACTAGCGACATACCCAATCCCATCGGCTGCATACTGGGTACCATAGAAATTAATCATGAACGGGGTGGCCAGCACCTGTGACATAAGCTTTCCATGGGTCAAAAACACATAGTTATGCGAATGCTCCACCCGTAATTGCAAAGCCGCTTTCCCACCAGTTGGCTCTTTTTGAAAGGCTGTTTGCGCTAATTTATAAATTTCATCAACGGCCTGGCCATCAACTATTTTAATTTCATCAACCATCTCACCCTCCTGCATGCGTGTTTTCAATTATTATAACAAACTAAAGCCACTGGTTATGTTTTATAGCTGCTACATACAAAGGCGCTGATATTTGCTACAATAGTAAACGTTCGATTAAAGAACACTTGCACTTATTCATAATTTTAATTGGAGGCTTTCATGTCAATCTTGCATATCGTCGTTGGCGTTATCGCTGCCTATCTTTTGGGCTCAATCCCCTTTGGTTACATCATCGGGCGCGTATTTTATCACAAAAATATTTTAGAAGAAGGGTCTGGTAACATTGGTACGACCAACACGTTCCGCGTCCTGGGACCATTGGCGGGCGTCGTCACGTTCATCTTGGATGTCTTAAAAGGTGTCGCCGCCTCTTTGATTGCTAATATTGGTGGCCCCGCTCCTGCCCATTGGTGGGTCTTAGTCTTTGGGGTCGCCGCGATCATCGGCCATACGTATTCAGTTTGGCTTGGCTTTAAGGGTGGTAAGGCAGTTGCCACTTCCCTGGGCTTGTTGATTGTTTACACGCCAATCTTAGCGGTAATTGCCCTTGTCGTTTTCTTGATTATGTTATTAATCACCAGCATGGTTTCATTAGCCTCAATCTTAGCCTTTATGACGGTCCTCATTTTATCGATGTTGCAACCCGATTGGATCTTGTTTGGGGTTGTCCTAGTTTTGACCATCTTTGTCATTTATCGCCATCGTGAAAACATTAAGCGCATGCATCATGGCAATGAAAGCTTAGTTCCATTTGGTTTCATGTATTGGGTACAAAAAGACGAATATAAAAATAAGAAATAATTAATAAAAGGCAGCCCGATTTACGAGCTGCCTTTTTTGCGACAATCTTTAATTTTTTCTTGTCAAATCAACTAATTTGTCGTCAACCAAAATGCTGGTCGAATTGCCATGGTATCAGACAAGAATGCGTTGCGATTATAAAAATTGACATTTTCATACGTTGCAAAATTATCTTTTTCTCCTGGTGAACGTAACCAATATGGCTCGTCTTCTAGAAAACACAAATTTTGATTCATACTGGCTTCTGCCCAATCCCCGACGCTTGTATGGATATCACCATAACTTAGTGCAAAGGCCTGTTTGATGCCCCCGAGCGTCGTAACCCCACGCGTATCTTTAGGGGCGAATTCTGCCGTCCAAGCATTATACCCCGAGCCACTAAAGCCAATCCTATCTGCATCTGTTGCAAAATCATCGTAACTCATATCATTGAGGCTAACTGGTAAGATACCTGCCGTCAAACTAGGCGTATTGATCAAGGTTTGCGCATAAGCATCAATTTTGGCTTTTACGATACTTCCCGTGTAGCCATTGACCCCCGTTGCACTAAAATAATATGCGTCGTTATTAAAAGCCGTCTGCCCGATTGCTGTTGGATCACCGGCTAACCCCAATTCTGCATTGGTTAGTTCGTCTTCACGGATGGCCAAATAATCTCCAGCTCGGGTATTGCCAGCTTGATTAGCATCCGTGTCGCCATCGACAATAATCCGCCACCGATGATTGGCAAATTGGAGTGTGCCATCCTCGTTCTTAACTACCGGTGAAACGGGGTGTTGCGAGGATACATCAAACTGGATGTGGCCCGTATAGATGCCAGCAAACTTATAATCTGGGTCAGCATCAAAGCCAACATTCACATCCGTTGCGGCGCCAGTGTCATGGGCTTGACTCGCCGTTGCGCTCAATACTTCATACGCCTCGGTCGTACTACTCAATTTGGTGTCATCAGCCAGTTTAACTTTAAACGCCACGGTATCTGAAGTATGGGTCGCTGCAAAAGTTTGGCCACCTGACAAGTTAACATGAATCGTTTCGTTAGCCGGAATATGTGCGCCCTGCACCACGTTAACGTTGTTTGATTCATCAGTATATGTATTCGATTGGGGCAAGGTCAACGAGGCTGGAATGGTAACTGTATAAGATGATGAAATGGTGGTTGAAACTTGGGTTTTACCGTCACCATCGCCCCAAGTGCCTGATGTACCGTTGCCAGTCCAGGTGTCTGCTAGTATCGGTGTGGCTTGGAGCACTTGTCCAAGCGTGGCCAAGCTTAGCACACCGACTAATATTTTACTTGCATGTTTCATAAAAGCTCCTCCTTTCGCAATGTATTTACACAATATCTATCTAGTTTAATTTTAAGGTTCATTTTAGGTTAATGATGGCCTTAAACAGTAACCACTCCTGAATAATTAGTGACTTTATGTGCAACGTCTATTTTTGTGGATGCTTGGTACATGGCGGTTGGTGGTATCTAACGCTACATTAACCAACCACTCATGGTATTTTGAATTGAAGATCAAAAGACGCAATAAAAGGCAGACCATGTATTTTGGTCTGCCTTTTATCATTTGTTTTTTGGTTCCTTTGCCCTTTCAGGGCAAGGGATTTTGGTTTGGTTGGGTCAAGCGCTCCGCATTGGTGCTGTTGAAGGGGGCGACACGAACCAATACGACCAGAATTTTTCGGCCCAAGACCGTGGGCCAAAAAATGGGTCTTAATCGTTTCGCTACCTCGCTTAACCCCCTACAACCCCAACAACGCTCCGCCCTTTCCCACACCAACCCAAATCCCGGCCTCCAGTCGCTTTGCTCTTTGCGGCCCTAGAACTTCAGCCTTGGATTTCTAACTGGCTTGGTTGCTTGCCGCTTGCGTCTTGGTTATTGTCTTCTATATTTTGTGTCCTTGGGGTCTTAAAAAATGCTACACTGAAATAATAGAAAATTAGTGGGGTGGGGAAATGACGACTGCGTTAGAAATTTTGAAAAATGTCTATGGTTATGATGAATTCAGAGAAGGTCAACAAGCCATTATTGATAGTGTTATGGCCGGTAAACGCACCCTTGGTATCATGCCCACTGGTGGTGGTAAATCTGTTACTTATCAAATTCCAGCTCAATTATTGCCCGGTTTGACCATGGTTATCTCGCCCTTGATTTCACTTATGCAAAATCAAGTTGATGAATTGGTCGCAGCTGGGGTTCCTGTCACTTTCATCAACAGTACTTTGACCTATGCTGAACGCTTGGATCGCATGAATAGTCTGCGGCGCGGCGAGTATAAATTGTTCTATATTGCTCCCGAAGCCTTGGCTACTGACAACATGCAAGCTTTATTGGCCGAATTACCTATTAACTTGGTCGTCATCGATGAAGTGCACGTCATGTCACAATGGGGCCATGATTTTCGGCCTAGTTATTTGGAAATGCTACCTCGCTTGGGCACGATTCAAAGTAAATTTGCCCTCGTTGCGCTCACGGCTACTGCTACTAAGCGCGTGCGGACTGACATTGAAGAGCTGCTCCATATCGAAAACACTATCCAAACTAGTGCGGCGCGCCATAATTTGACGTTAAAAATTGAACGTAATTTGCAAACGAGTATGAAGAAAAAGTTTGTGCTGGACTATGCCAAAGACCATCATGGTGACACTGGTATTGTTTATGCGAATACGCGCAAACAAGTTGAAGAACTGGCTGAATATTTGCGCAAAAGTGGCATTAAAGCGGCGCCATATCATGCTGGGTTATCCAATGATGAGCGTGCTACTAATCAAAATGCTTTCTTGTTTGATGAAATTGATGTCATTGTGGCCACGAATGCCTTTGGAATGGGAATCAACAAGTCCAATGTGCGCTACGTGATTCATTTTGCGATGCCCGGCTCAATTGAAGCTTATTATCAAGAAATTGGCCGGGCTGGGCGTGATGGATTGCCGTCTGAAGCTGTTTTACTG
Organism: Lactobacillaceae bacterium; assembly: GCA_031289015.1. Classification (GTDB taxonomy): domain Bacteria; phylum Bacillota; class Bacilli; order Lactobacillales; family Lactobacillaceae; genus Weissella. The sequence continues at coordinate 5,454 of JAITQG010000032.1, read as the reverse complement.
TTCTCAGGCCAAGATATTGTGACCCGCTCAATGTTGATTAGCAATAATGGCGCTGATGAGAAGTTCCAGCAACAAGAGCAACAAAAGCTGACGGAAATGGTTAATTACGCCTCGACAATGATGTGTTTGCCACGCTATATCTTGCAATATTTTGGTGAGGATATGGCTGATTGTGGGCAATGTTCTAACTGTATTGATCCAATGGAGTTGGTCGATATGACTTTACCAGCACAAAAGGTTTTGAGTAATGCTGTGCGGATGAAGCGCGTGCGGGGTGAAGCCTATTCTAAGTCAGTTATGGCAAGTGTCTTGCATGGTACGGTTTCTGAAAAGCAAGCTTGGTTGGGCTTTGATCAATTGCCGACGTATGGAATTATGGCTGAGTTGCCTCAGACGCGCATTAATAACTTTATTGATGTTTTAGTCGCGGATGGGTATTTAACGATGGTAAACGCTGAATATCGCAGTCTGGACGTTACTCCAAAGGGTGTGCAGGTGTTACAAGGCGAAGTGCAAGTTCAACAACGTGAAAATGTCTTAGAAAAGCCTGTCAAAGCCCAAAAGGTCAAAACGACGCGTGCTAAGACTGAGCTGTCAGGCGCTGCGCAAAGCATGTTTGAACATCTCCGGCAGTTGCGCTTGAGTATTGCCCGTGAACAAGGTATGGCGCCGTTTATCATCTTTCCTGATACGACGTTGGTGGCGTTGGCAGAAAACCAACCGCAAACCATGGCCGAGATGGGGATGATGCCAGGCATTGGCGAGAAGAAATTAGCCCAATATGGTGAACAATTCTTGGATGCAATTTTGACGTTTGAGGGATAGTTGGTTATAGATTGATGCGAAATAATCCCCGCCGATTTACTGTTTAAATCGGCGGGGATTTGATATACTTATTCGTAGCAAAGCATCGCAAGGGCTTTAGCAAAAACTAACTAAAGACGATCACGACATTCCTTACCAAAGATCATGTCGTGGTCTTTTTTGTTACTTATGAAGAATCAAAGTAGCGGTTCTAAGGCGAATTATTCAAGTAGAATGGTAAAACAATTAATCAACTATGTAAAAATCCCAGCTGATTTACTGTTAAAATCGGCTGGGATTTGATATACTTATTCGTAGCAAAGCATCGTAAGGGCTTTAGCGAAAACTACTAAAGACGATTACGACATTCACTGCCAAAGATCATGTCGTGGTCTTTTTTTATTTCTTCTGAAGAATCAAAGTCGCTGAGTTCTGGCGGCTTTTTCAGTAGAAACGCAAAACTATCGGGTGGCTGAAGCTGGGGACAAAACAGCCGGAGAATGCACGTGAAAAGATACAAAAATACTTTAAACGGCGAATATCCTTCCTTCGGGGCACGGATAATCGCTCCAAATCCGAGTGCGATCAACACCAGGACTACTACAAGAATTACGGTCATTATAACCTCCTAATTGTGACAGCCCTCACGATGCAATGCATTGGTAGCTTATTTCGCTACAAGTGCTATTCTATCGTAAGTAAAATGGCTTGGCTAGGGAATTTGAAAGATTGGTTTTAAACATTAATAGAATGATAAGATAGTGGTGAATCACCAACACTAACGAAACGTAAGTGGGAGTTGTGCCGTCACTATTAAACTTTACCTGATTGATTTAATGGCGTGTTTTGGGGGCGTATTGGAGTATGTAAGAGGGGTAAATATGTTGAAACCGAATAATGAAGATTGGCTTGATCATATTGATGATGATTTACACAGAGAAATGCTTAGAGTTGAGGCAATTGAGTTGGGGCTCTTGCCAGATGATGATACGAAGATTACAAGTATTGAGGATTTGCGGACACGTTGGGGATAAAAAAACATTTTCAAACACTTCACCAACTTCAAGGCATCTTCTTAGTGAGAGCAAAATTCACTAGGGGGATGTTTTTATGTTAGTTGCCAAAACGCAAACGGGTGAGTTGATCGTCGCTAATCAAGCAACTCAACCGGCTAATTTCACATGTCCGGTTTGTGCAAGTCCAGTGCGTCTGCGCCATGGCAAAATCAACTTGCCGCATTTTGCACATGTTGATTTGCAGGTTTGTGCACAAGTTTCTGAGGGTGAATCTGTTGAGCACATGCAAGGCAAGCTACAATTGATGGCTTATTACCAAGCTAAAGGCGCTACTGTCGAGTTGGAGGTTTATTTGCCGAGCATCAAGCAGCGGGCGGATTTGTTGGTGACGTATCACGGGCGGCAGTTTGTAGTCGAATATCAATGTGCGTCCGTGGCCGTGAGTCAGGTGGCGGCTCGCACACAAGGCTATCTGAGTTTGCAGCTGCCAGTGTTATGGATTCTTGGCAAGACTTATCAGGATAAAAATATCACGGCACCAACCAAGGCAAAATTTGCGCAAATGCATGGGCAAAAATTATGTGTTGGCTTGTGGTCGACAACTACTAAAACATTGACTTGGGAACCTTGGCAGACGGTGGACGGCTTTCAAAAGTCTTTACTGAATCAACGGCGTGATAAACTGATGCGCATTCAGGTGTTGAAGATGCAACAAGAACTGACACGGCGAAATCCGCATTTGAAAAAATTGGTGGCCCAGCTCTATCGACAAAATCGATTAGTGGTGGGGATGCCATGGGCGTGTCATGCTTTGACGGCCTTGCCTGGGGGCCTAGTTGGCAATCACTGGGAAGTTAAATTAGCGTTAATACTAGCTTTGGAAACGCGCCCGCAACAAATCAGTGAGCTACTTACACTAGTCACCCAGGCGGCTTGGCAAAGCTTTGGAAGCGTGCCACTGGTTGAGGTTCAGCAATTGTGGCTTAATCAAGTCCTTGAAGAATGGCAAACTAAACAAATTGTGCGCGTTGCTCATGAACGGGTGAACTTGCGCAAAAAACTCAAATGGTATCGAGATTATCAGGATAAATTAGCCAATTTAGATGAATTTTCCTGAAAATCATGCACAATAGTGAGAAAAATGATAAAATTATCATAATTTTAAAAAAACAGGAGACAAACATGGCAAAGCAATTACCTACACGAGAAGAATTACCCGAGGCAATGACTTGGGATTTATCAAAGATTTATGCGACCGACGCTGATTGGTCTGCCGCTTTTACGGCTTTGGAAGCTGAATTGGGCCAATCTGACGCCTATGCTGCCAAGTTGACTAACTCTGGTGCTGATTTATTCGCCGGTTTAACATACGGCTTGGACTTGATGCGCACCTTGGAGAAGCTCTATGTGTACGCTTCAATGAAGTCAGACCAAGACACGGCTAACAGTTTCTATCAAGGCTTTGACGCGAAGGCCGGGGCATTGGCGGCACAAGTTTCCGCAGCGATTTCATTCTTTGATCCAGCAATTATTGCGTTGTCAGATGATGAATTGCAAGCTTTGTTCGCCCAAGAGCCTAAGTTGGCTGATTACAAGCATTATTTCGACGCCATTTTGACAGCGCGTGGCCACGTTTTGTCTGCTGAAGCTGAACAATTGTTGGCTGGGGCATCGGACGTGTTTGAAGCTTCACAACGCACATTTGGAATTTTGGACAATGCCGATTTGACGTTTGGTTCAGTTGAAGATGAAGACGGTGAATGGATTCAATTGTCAAACGGGGTCTACAGCCGTTTGTTGGAATCAACCAATGTCGATATCCGCCGCAACACGTTTGAGACGTTCTATGAGTCTTATATCGCGTTGGAAAACACGTTTGCTTCAATGTTGTCAAGCCACATGAAGGGCCACAACTACCAAGCTAAGGTGCGCAATTACACAACGGCTCGGGAAGCGGCTTTGGCCAACAACCACGTGCCAGAAGCCGTCTACGATACGTTGGTGACTGAAGTTAACAACGCGTTGCCATTGTTGCATCGCTATGTGGCGCTCCGTAAGCGAATTTTGGGCTTGGATGAATTGCACACGTATGATTTGTACACGCCAATTTTGGGTGAGCCAGATTACAGCATTGATTATGAAACGGCCAAGGCTGAGGCGCTCAAGGCATTGGCACCGCTTGGCGACGATTATTTGGAGATTGTCCAAGAATCATATGACAACCGCTGGATTGACGTGATCGAAAACAAGGGCAAGCGTTCAGGTGCTTATTCTGGTGGTTCATATGACACTAACCCATACATTTTGTTGAACTGGGTGGATAATTTGAACAATTTCCATACCTTGGTTCACGAGATGGGGCATTCAGTGCATAGTTATTTGACACGTCACAACCAACCATATCACTATGGCGATTACCCAATTTTCTTGGCTGAAATTGCGTCAACCACCAACGAAAATTTGTTGACAGATTATTTGTTGAAGACGGTTGATAATAAGGCTGTCCGTGCGTATATCTTGAATCAATATTTGGATGGCGTGAAGGGGACGATGTTCCGGCAAACGCAATTTGCTGAATTTGAACAATGGATGCATGAAACCGAAGCCGCTGGGACACCTTTGACGGCGGATGTATTGAACGAGGCGTATGCTGAATTGAATCGTCGTTATTATGGGCCTGCGTTGGAGTTTGATGAAGAAATCGCGCACGAATGGGAACGGATTCCACACTTCTACTACAATTATTACGTTTACCAATATGCAACTGGCTTTGGGGCTGCGACGGCCTTTGCGGATAAGATTATCAACGAAGGCGCACCAGCTGTGGCCGCTTACAAGGAATACTTGAAGGCCGGGGCTTCAGCGTACCCAGTTGACGTAATCAAGAAGGCTGGCTTGGATATGACCAAGGCTGACTATTTGGTTGATACATTCAAGGTCTTTGAAGAACGCTTGAATGAATTCGAACAACTTGTTACTGAACTTGGTAACTAAGTAAATTAATTATCGAAAGCTCGATTAAGTTCGGGCTTTTTAAATGAAATTTGAAATGTTTTTGAAAGTAGACTGGCATACCAACAGGCATTCCATATAGTCGATTCGATGAATTCGTGAGATAATACCTATAAAGATTAATGGAGGTAGTGTTTTATGACGGAACAAGAAAAACTTGCCAAAATAGATGAAGTTCAAAATGAATTGCGTGAAATGTATGATAATGGCGATTTTGGCGAATTGTTAGAATCTGGGTTGCCTAAAGATAAAGTAGAGTTTTTGATAAAGTTAAAAGATTATTATCGAGCTCAAGATCAAAAGAGCATCATCGCAGGAAAGTTTGTGATATGAAAAAAGTTGAGAGCTATTAATTCTTTGGACTGGGGTTTTGCCTTGGTCCTTTTTTTGTGGGGTCTTTTGCGACAATGAGAATGCGACAACGACGTTTTGCCTTGGTCCTTTTTTTGTGGGGTCTTTTGCCCTTTGTAGGGCAAGGTGTTTGGGTTTGGTTTGGGGAAGGGCTCCGCATTGGTGCTGTTGAAGGGGGCGACAGAGTCCTGCTAGTCTAAGGGATTCGGTCCCGCGTAAACGCGAAACCAACTCCCTAAGACCGCGCTAGTGCTCCTACCTCGCTGATTCC
>JAITQG010000011.1 GCA_031289015.1 Lactobacillaceae bacterium | reverse complement strand
GTTCGTGTCGCCCCCTTCAACAGCACCAATGCGGAGCCCTTGACCCCACCCAGCCCAAACACCTCGGCCCAAAGGGACGAAAAGTACAAAATAAAAAGGCCAACCAAAAAGGTCAGCCAAGTTCAATTAAATTATAATTCAGCCTGCTTCAATTCCACATATTGCTTCATACGAGCAATCGCCTCAGTCAAATCCTCAGTAGAAGCCGCATATGACAAACGCACAAAGCCTTCACCACCAGCCCCAAAGATCGACCCAGGAACAATCCCCAAATTAACCTTCTCAGCAACATCATAGATAAACTTAGTATCATCTTGTTCCAACCAAGTAGGAATCTTCACAAACAAGTAGAAAGCCCCACCTGGTTGTGCAGAAACAAAGCCTAATTCAGCCAAACCACCAGCAATCAAATCCCGGCGCACCTTGTAGATATCGCGCATATCAACGGCATCTTGACGCCCATTACGCAAAGCTTCTTCAGCAGCAGCCATCATTGGCCCAGGTGCAGTTGTCACCAAGAATTGATGCATCTTCCCAACGTGGGTCATCAAAGCCGCCGGTCCAGCCACATAGCCAATTCGGTAACCAGTCATGGCGTGTGACTTTGACAAACCAGAAATCAAAATCGTTTGTTCGGGCAAGATTGAGGCGATTGAAGTATGCGGTGCATCATAAACTAATTCCGCATAAATTTCATCAGAGATTACCAACAAATTGTTGGCCTTGATGATTTCTGCAATCGCATGCACTTGGGCGTCAGAATAAGTCACGCCCGTTGGATTTGATGGATAGTTAAACAAAATCGCCTTTAAATCAGGGTTGGCAGCAATTGTGGCTTCCAACTTTTCAGGCGTCAAGACAAAGTCAGGCGCCGTGTTGATACCCACCACTTGAGCCCCCATCGCATCTGCAATTGCTTCATACATTGGGAAAGTTGGCGTTGGGATGGCAATCTTATCACCATGGTTCAACAAGCCATTAAACGTTGCATAGATGGCTTCTGAAGCCCCTACCGTCACCACGACTTCAGTTTCAGGATTGTACTTAGCATCAAAGCGCTCAGCCAAATAATCAGCAATCGCTTCACGCAAAGATGTATGTCCCCACGCCACTGCATAGTGTGAATCATCATTATCAACGGCGGCTTTAGTAGCGGCCTTAATGTGTTCTGGCACCGCAAAATCAGGTTCACCCAACGTGAGCTTTAACATCCCTGGAATTTTGCTGAATTTAGCGTCGATTACCCGGATTGGTGATGGCAAAATGCTGGCCAATTGGCGGTTGTACAAATTATTAAGTGCTGGCAATACTTCAGGCATGGTCTTCTCCTTGAATTTTAACTGTGATTAACAATGTTTTAAGTATATAAAAAATTACCAACTTCGACAATGCAAGATGCAAACTTTGCTCACACAAGTTGTTTAATTGGCAATTTTATGGGGTTTAAGCTTCTTCAGTGCGAATATGACTGTCGGTTGGCACGCGCACCAAATCAAGGGCAACCAAGCGTTCAGCAATTTGCACAGTGTTCCAAGCGGCACCCTTTAACAAATTATCAGCCACCACCCACATGTGGAATGAACCAGTGTTTTCCACGTCGCGGCGAATCCGGCCCACAAACGTATCGCGCTTGCCTTCCGCATTGACGGGTTGAGGATAAACTTGGTGAGCTGGATCATCTTGTAAGACAACGCCAGGAGCGACACTCAAAGCTTGGCGAATCCCATCAACTGAGGCGCGCTCGGCATCCCCAACTTCAAAGTAAATTGACTCACCATGTCCAATCCCAACTGGCACGCGGACTGCTGTGGCCGTAACTTTGATATCTTTGGCGGCCTTGTCACCCAACATGATTTTCTTGGTTTCTTTGATCATCTTCCATTCTTCATGGGTATAATCTTCGTCTTCAAACACATCAATTTGCGGCAAGAGGTTGAATGCCAACGGATAATGTTCTTTATCACCCTTAACTGGCAACACATTAGCCGTCATCGCTTCACCAGCTAGCTTTTGATCAGCTTGGTTGGTTAATTCGTCCCATGCCGTTTGCCCGGCCCCAGACGCGGCTTGATACGTTGACACGATGATTTGATTCAAACCATATGCTTGGCGAACGGGTTCTAAGGCGACCATCATTTGAATCGTCGAGCAATTTGGATTGGCGATGATACCTTGGTGGCCAAACAAAGCCGCTTCATTGACTTCAGGCACCACCAATGGCACATCATCATTCATCCGCCAAAATGACGAATTATCAACGACCACTGCCCCCCGCTTAACAGCTTCAGGTGCCAAGTTAGCGGAAACACTCCCACCGGCTGAGGCCAAGACCAAATCAACGCCTTCAAACGCCTCTGGGGTAGCTTCTTCAATGGTAATCGTTTGCCCCTTGAACTCACGGGTTTGCCCCGCTGAACGTGCTGATGCCAACAACTTTAATTCAGCTACAGGAATTGTTGATTGGGCTAATTGTTCTAATAAACGCGTCCCAACCGCGCCAGTTGCACCTAAAATTGCCACATTATATGCTTTAACCATTTCTCTTACCTTCTCTGTTTATAATAATTTATCCAAGCCAACTTGCACGCCGGTTAATTGCGCGACGTTTTGGGCAGCTAAGACAACTCCACCCATGAATGATTCACGTGAAAATGAGGTTTGCTTAATCCGCAACGTTTCACCTGGGGCACCAAAGACCACTTCTTCTTCGGCCACATAACCTGGCAAGCGCATCGCATGCACAGGGACACCTGCAATCAAATCACCCCGCGCCGCATCTGTAGAAACCGGTGCGGCCGGCGTACCTGTGCGAGCGGCGCCAATTAAGGCCGCCGTTGCTTTGGCCGTTCCAGATGGCGCATCGAGCTTGCCAGGATGATGAATTTCCAATACTTCTGCATCCACAAAATACTTGGCCGCTTCACTAGCAAACCGCATCAATAACACGGCTGACAATGAAAAATTAGGCACCACGATCCCGTGTTGGTTGTGGGCTTGTGCTACAGCGTCGAGTTCAACAACTTGCTCGGCACTCAGGCCACTTGTGCCAATCACGATATCCATGCCATTCGTCAACGCGTATTGAGCATTGGCCAAGACGACATCAGGGCGCGTCACGTCAATCCAAACATCGGCGGTTACATCGATGGCCGCCAAATCAGTAAAGACGGGCACATCGGCTGGTCGCTTGGTTGCACTAAAAATGCCGACTAATTCTAAATCTGGGGCCTTGGCTAAGGTCGCTTGAATTTCTATGCCCATCTTGCCAAATCCACCAGCTAAAATGACTTTTTTCATAATTACTTCCACTCCAAACGTTGCAAGATATCTTGTGTTTCCGTGGCATCCAATGGCAAGATTGGCAACCGCGTCGCATTGTTAATCAACCCTTCGTGTGCCAAAATGGCTTTCACGGGTCCAGGGGATGGATAGCTAAACAGCGTATTCATCCGTGGCGTCAACCACCGTTGCAATGCGCCGGCCGTTTGAATATCACCAGTTGCCAAAGCTGCAAATACGCCCGCAATTTCTGAGCTATACAAATGTCCCGCCACTGAAATCGTGCCGTTTGCTCCAACGACCTTGGCCGCCAAAGTTTGCGCGTCTTCACCGGTATAAACCGCAAAGTCAGCTGGAGTATGTTCGACCAAATATGCCAAATCATCAATCGTCGTGACTTGCTTAACGGCATTGATATTTGGATGTTGCGCCAATTCGACCACCGTTGCATTGGTCAAGCCCACCGCTGAACGGCCAGGAATATTGTAGAGCATCACTGGCACACTAGCTGCGTCGGCAATCGCTGAAAAATGCGCGATCATCCCTTTTTGACTCGGCTTGTTATAATACGGCGTCACAGCCAACAAAGCATCAATCCCCGCAATGGCACTCACTGTTTTAGCCAGTTCAACGGAATGCGCCGTGTTGTTATCACCAACATTGGCAATCACGGGACCGCGACCACCAACATACTCAGCAAAATGCGTATACAAAGCAATTTTTTCAGCCGTCGTCAAAGTTGGTGACTCACCAGTGGTCCCGCCAATGACAAAGCCTTGGGTCCCATCTTCTAACAACTTATCCGTCAGCGCATCCAAGGCTGGATAATCAATGGTGTCATCCACCGTGAAGGGCGTGATAATCGCCGTAATTAAATTAATTTCACTATACATCTTAATTCTCCATTCGTTGGTTCAACCAACCCGTAATTGAGGTAACACCGGCCATAATGGCAGCTTCTTGCGGATTCAAATGCGCATCGTGTAAGGCGTGTGCTTCATCCCCAACGCCCAGCCAAAACATAACGCCGGGGAATTGTTGGAGCAAAAAGCCAAAATCTTCGCCCGTCATCGCCGGTGCAATATCTTGGAATTGCACCGCTGGATCAGCTTGCATGTAGTCAATGAACGCGGCTGTTAACTCAGCATCGTTTTCCACAGGCATATACCCACCTTGGTTGAGTTCCAAATCAACTTGGACGCCATAGGTTAGCGCAATCCCATCCGCAATGGTGCGGACCCGCGTTTGCATGAGTTGCATATCAGCTTGTTGAAAGGCGCGAATTGTCCCATCCAAGTGCGCGGTCTCAGCAATAATGTTACCCGCCGTGCCAGCATGGAAAGTTCCCAATGTCACCACGCCACCATGGACGGGATCGACATTGCGTGAAACCACGGTTTGGACTTGGTTCACAAACGCCGCCCCCGCCACAATCGCATCCGTTGCCAACTGTGGAAAGGCCGCATGCCCACCTTTACCAGTGAACGTGACATGAATCTCCGTCGCCCCGGCAAATAATGTACCAGGTCGCGTGGCAATCACACCCGTGGGCAATTGTGGATTATCATGTAACCCGTAAAACTCATCTGGTTGCCATTCCCCAGTGAAAACGCCCAAATCAAAGACGCGCTTACCACCATATTCAGCTTCTTCAGCTGGTTGGAAAAAGAAAATCAGATTATCTTTGGGTTGGTGCTCAGCAAAATAGCTCAACACGCCCAAACCAACCGTCATGTGCATGTCATGGCCACATGCATGCATAATGCCGGCATGGGTTGACGCAAAAGGTAAACCAGTTTGTTCAGCAATTGGTAGCGCGTCAATATCGGCGCGATACCCAATCGTGCGCGTTGGATTCGTCCCTGCCAACCGCACAAGAATCGCAGTTGGAACTTCCGGCACCGTTTTAAGCGTCAGCCAAGGACTTGAAAATTGTTCAATAATTTGCGTTAAATACGCAGCTGTTTTAAATTCTTGCAACGCCAATTCCGGAATCTGATGGAGTTGCCGCCGAATTTCAATTAATTTATCTTGCGTTAATGTCATCTACATCACTCCATTCATTTGCCAAGTTGGGTTACAGGTTGCAATTTATGATTAATCTAGATTACGCAGCGCATCGACCAAGGCGGTCTTGGCTTCAGTTTGAGCGTCGATGACCTTGATCACGCGCGCTGGCACCCCAGCCACAACGGTGTGGGCAGGAACGTCTTTAGTCACGATCGCACCAGCGGCCACCACAGCCCCTTCACCAACGTGCACGCCTTCGATGACAACTGCATTGGCGCCAACCAAAACGTTGTCCTCAACGATAACTGGCGTCGCTGAAGCAGGTTCCACCACCCCAGCCAAGACAGCCCCGGCTCCGATATGGCTATTCTTCCCAACAATCGCCCGGCCACCAAGAATGGCGCCCATGTCAATCATCGTACCAGCCCCGATTTCAGCGCCGATATTGATCACCGCCCCCATCATGATGACGGCGTTGTCACCAATCTTAACTTGTTCACGGATAAAGGCGCCAGGTTCGATCCGCGCCTTGATCTCGGCATAGTTGAGCAATGGCACACCAGAATTCCGGGCTTGAATCTCAATGTGGCTGTGCGTAATTTCTGGATGGGCAGCCAAAATTGGTTGAATCTCAGCTAAATCACCAAACAAAACACCCGTGTGCGTTTCAATGAACGCTTCAATACTAGCTGGGAATTCAATGTCTGCTAAGTCACCAGCGATGTTGACTTTGACTGGTGTCTTCTTGGGTGCCGTTGCGATGTAATTAATAATGCTTTGCGCGTCTAATTCTGCCATGGTTAATGTCCTTTCAAATTCACGTTATACGTAGTGGCGGTCGAGGTGGATGATGTCAGCATAAGTTTGGCGGGCGACCACTTCTTTGGCCACCCCGTTTTCAACAAAGACCACGGCTGGAATCGGATTACGATTGTAATTAGACGCCATTGAGTAGCCATATGCACCAGTTGCCAAAACGGCTAACACGTCACCGGGTTGTGTCTTTGGCAAAGCTTGTTGCCAGACCAAAACATCCCCAGATTCACAATACTTACCCGCCACCCGCACAACTTGTTCAGTTGGGGCACTTGGATTTGTCGCCAAGATGGCTTCATAATTGGATTGATACATGGCTGGTCGGACATTATCGCCCATCCCACCATCAACGGCCAAGTATGAGCGAATGCCTGGTACATCCTTGCGTGAACCAATCGTGTACAATGACGTCCCCGCTGGCCCAACGATTGACCGACCTGGCTCAATCCAAACGGCCGGCATCGGCATGTTGTATTCAGCTGTTTTCGTTTGAATCTTATTAATAATCGCCGTCACAAAGTCGCTAGTTGGTTTTGGTTCGTCTTCATCCGTGTAGCGAATCCCAAAGCCGCCACCAGTGTTGATCACAGCAGGCTCAAAGCCCCATTCATGGACGATATCCACGAGCTTTTCGGCCGCTGCTTCAAAGCCAACAATGTCAAAAATTTGTGAGCCGATATGTGCGTGTACTCCCAACAAATTAACGTTGGCATCTGCTTGGGCTTCTAAGTACGCCGTTTGTGCTTGGCCACTGTTGACATCAAAGCCAAATTTAGAATCCGTTTGCCCAGTTTGAATAAATTCATGGGTGTGCGCTTCAACCCCAGGGGTAATGCGCATCAAAATATTTTGCACAATCCCGCGGGCGGCAGCCAATTCACTAATCATGTGCAACTCATACAAGTTGTCGACGATGATTGTACCTAGCCCATTATCCAAAGCCAGCTCGAGTTCTGCATAAGACTTGTTATTACCATTAAATGAAACATGCGCCATCGGATAATTGGCGTTTAAGGCTGTGCTGATTTCACCACCAGACACAACGTCGAGGTGGATGCCTTCTTGGGCGGCCACTTCATACATCGCAGTCGTCGCAAAGGCTTTAGATGCAAAGCTGACGACATAATCGATGTTAGCAGCTTCAAAGACTTGGATGAATCCTTGCATGGCTTGGCGAATCTTGCTGACGTCATAGACATACAAAGGCGTTTGAAATTCTTGGACCAGCTCCGTGGCTGTGACCCCACCAATGGTTAATTCACCAGCTGGATTTACTTCATAAGGTTTTGTCATGATTTTTCCTTTACTTGGTTAGTTGCGCTATGCATTTTTGCATAACCGTTTAATCAATTAATTCACGTTTGATGCGTTCTTGGAGGCTTGTGGTAATGACCCACGGTGCGAGACCCGCATGCGTGCTAAACGCTTCTAACGTGTTCTCTAATGCGCCATTCTTGCCGATGAACGTGACTTTGGTTCCAACCGGCATTTCACTGGGTAGCGAAACCATCAATTGATCCATCGCAATTTGGCCAACAATCGGCGCTTTTTGCCCATTCACTAAGACTTCAAAGCCTTGCAAGGTCCGCGAAATGCCATCGCCATACCCGATTGGCACCGTCCCAATCCATTCACCTTCATGCGTGTAATACTTGTGTGAATATGAAATTCCAACATTCGCTGGCATTTGCTTCACAAAGACTAATTCACTTTCTAAGCCCAAGACTGGCTTGAGATAGTCATCTGGCAAAACTTCTCCCCGCGATGGTTCAACGCCGTATAGCACGGTACCAACGCGGACTACCTCAGTTGGAATCTCATCGGCATGATACATTGCGGCCCCAGAATTTGCCATGTGAACCATTGGTGGCATGGGTAAGCCATCCGTCAGTGCATGCCAGTTAGCTAATTGGTAATGAAAATAATCATTATCCAATGAATCAGCTTCTGAAAAATGCGTCATGATACCTTGATACGTAAACCACTTTTGATTTTGCGCTAAATAATCAATCAGCTCAATCAATTGTTCACGTGACCGAACGCCGATGCGCCCCATCCCCGTATCTACCCCTACGTTAATCAACAAAGGATGCGTGCCAGCCAAGTGTTGTTTTGCAGTCTGTAACCATGTCAAATCGCTAATCGTCGCCATGATATTGTTTTCAGCCATAATTTGCGCATACCGTGCTGGCACCAAACCCATGATCATGATGGGTACTTCAATGCCCGCTTCACGCAACGCCAAGGCTTCATCCAAAACAGCGACCCCGATGCCATCGACACCGGCGTTAACAGCGGCATGCCCCATTTCGATCAAGCCAAACCCATAGGCATTGGCTTTGAGCGCCAAAAAAATCATTTTAGCGTGCGTCGCATCCCGCACAATCTGTGTGTTGTGGGTGACCGCTGCCTGTGAAATTGTAATGCGTGTTGGTCGTGTTAATGCAACTACCATATTTTTTGCCCCTACTATCTTGTCCCGAATTTTAAAATTTCTACTACTAATTATGCCAAAAAGTTATTACCATCTTTTAGTGCAAGTATGATTAAAATAAAAAGCGTCTATTGGCGTGTACAATCGTACAGTCCAATAAACGCAAAGAAAATTCGTTTAAATTGACTATCCGATAGCACCCCGCACTACTGCGACAGTCCGTTAGCTCTTAACTAACGGCCCAACTTGTTGGTAACCAACCAACGCATCTCGGCGACTTCCCCTTTCTGATAACGTCATTGCCTCTGGTAGGCTCAGTTATCGTACTCTTGTCAGTCGCGACCTCTATCAAATATTAAGTTGTCATAAGAATACCGATATTTTTGCTTAGTGTCAAGCTTGACATTTCACAGAATTTTCTTTTTAATGTGCATCAACGACTATGTAAACAAGGAGTTTAGCATGAAAGTAATCAAATTTGGTGGTTCTTCCCTGGCTGATGGCCCCCAACTCCAAAAAGTAATTAACATCATTCAAGCCGATCCAACCCGGCAAGTCGTCACGGTTTCAGCCCCTGGCAAGCGCTTTGACGGCGATACCAAAGTGACTGATTTGTTGTTGCAATATGCGCAATTAACGATTGCTGGTGGCGACACCCAAGCTATCGTCGCTGAAATTTTGCAGCGCTACCGGAGCATCGTCGCCCATTTTAATTTGGATGAAAGTAAAATCATTCCCGTTATTAGCGAACAGCTCCACCAACTCGCCAACAACCATTACCCTTCATTTGCATATCTCAAAGCAGCCTTTGCGGGGCACGGTGAATTGTTGAACGCGCAGTTAGTCGCCTATATTTTGCGTGAAACCGGCAACAAAGCCCGCTTCGTTTCGCCCAAGGAACTCGGCATGTTAACCACGGGTGCCCCACAAGCTGCGATGCTAGATGAATCAGCGTATCAAAAGATGGCTTGGTTTCATCTTGAAGCTGATGAAATCATCGTCGTGCCTGGCTTCTTGGCCTATAACGCAGATGGGTATATGACGACCTTCAAGCGCGGCGGTTCCGACATCACTGGAGCGATTTTGGCGCGTGGATTGCACGCCGATTTGTACGAAAACTTCACTGACGTTTCCTACATTTTTGCGGCCAGCCCTAAAATCATCGCCAACCCAGTGCCCATCAAGATGATGACCTACCGCGAAATGCGTGAATTGGCATACGCTGGGTTCGCGGTGTTTAGTGATGAGGCGATTGTCCCCGTCATTAAGGCCGGCATTCAAATCAACGTGAAAAATACGAATGCGCCCGATGAACCGGGGACTTTGATTGTCCCTGACGTGGATTATACCGCCGTTAATAGCGTGACTGGAATTGCCAGTGATACACGCTTTGCGGCACTGTACTTGCACCGTTATCTGTTGAATAACGAAGTCGGATTCACGCGCAATCTGTTGGACATCCTCTTGCGCCATGACATTTCATACGAACACATGCCCACTGGAATTGACGACTTGTCGATTATCTTTGACAAGTCATTAACCAGCCAAGCGCAATTTGACGCGATGATGGCCGATATCAAAGCCGAAATTCAACCCGACATCATGGAATGGATGGATGATTATGCCTTGATCATGGTGGTTGGTGAGGGGATGCATAAGCGCATCGGGGCAGTCACCAACATTATCCAACCGCTCGCTGGCCATGGCATTAGCTTGCAGATGATCAATCAAGGTGCTTCACGGATTAGCGTGATGCTAGGCCTACCATCTGAGCAAGTCGATGAAGCCGTGAAAGTGATTTATGCCAATAACTTTTGATCAAAAAAGCCACCCAAACTTTTACGTTTAGGTGGCTTTTCTAATAGTGGACAGCCAGGGGCTCGAACCCTGGACCCACGGATTAAGAGTCCGTTGCTCTACCAACTGAGCTAGCTGTCCATGTTTTAACAACTTTTATATATTATAACAATTTTGCGAGTTTGGCAAGTGTTTTAGATCGAAAGTAAAAAAGCCGACCAAGTAGTCGACTTCATTTTGATTCAATTAATCAGTTTGGGTTGCTGAGTATGTGAAATCAAGTTTCACGCCATCATCCACGTTATCACTTTTATCTGAAGCTAAATATGTATCATACGCATCATCTGATGAATATGGACCTTCAAAGTTCCATTCCCAACTAATCTTGACAGTCCCATTATTTTCCGCACCCGTTGGATTTCCAGATGCATCAAAGTTCAAAGTCACATCATCCAAAGCGTCCTGCAATTGTTCACCATTCAAATTGCCGATTGTGGGCTTGGTCCCAACTTTAAGCGCATAGGTCATGCGAGCACCGAACTTATTTGTGATTTTTGCGTCGGCTAATTTAACAGCGTAAGCGACTTCCGTTAATTTATAGTTGTCCAAATCATTAAAATCAATCACTTTTTCACCAGTTGTCCCAGGCGCAATCACAGCATCTGTTGTCTTTGACGCAACTGTGACGTCACCATCGCCATTTTCGTAATTTTGGCTAAATAGCGAAATGCTAATCTCACTGGGATCGATATGCCACTTTGCAATGCGGGCTGAATCTTGGCCATTACCACCGGTTGTATACTTGGCGTTAGTCTCTTGGGCGATGTACGCTCCGGCCCCAGCTGCTGCAATCGCCACGGTCACTGCTGCAATCTTCATCTTCTTATTCATGCCATTCCCTACTTTTCTATTATGTATAGTTTTTCACTATTTTAAGCATAGCCAAAGAATGTACCAATTATTTTTAGTCCGTGTAATTTATTGACGACCCATTTTAGAAGGTATGAGCAAACTCCCTTTTAGCGCACAAAAAAAGCCGACTATTTGACATAGTCGACTTAAATTTCAAATTAAATTAGTAAGCTTCACCGACGATAACGCCATTCACATAACCGAAACCAACGTGTGTGTAGCTACCGTTCATTTCCCAGTTATGGTGCGCTGGTCCACCGACCATGTTGGTCTCGTTGTACCAAGCAGTAACAACTGATGATCCTGCGCCAAAGCCAATCGCGATAACTTCACCACCCATCGTCCAGTGATCAGCAGGGATGCCTGATGAAGCCACGATAGCAGCCCGTGAAGTTGCCTTAGCAGCAAGCCCAGCATCCCATTGTAAGGGCGCCAAACCAGCCGCAACACGAATTGAGTTCAATGCAGCAAATGTTGAATCGTTTGAATCAACAACTGTGTTTGTTGTAGCAGGAGCGGCTTCTGGTGCAGTTGCAGTTGCTGCACTGTCAGTAGTAGCCGTTGTTGAAGGTTGAGCGGCAGATGATGTCTCACCATTACCAGTCAACTTCAATTCATCACCAGTCACGATGAAGTTTTGCGTTGCCAAGTTGTTGTAGCTAGCTAAATCAGCCACTGAAACCCCAGTAACTTCTGAAATAGCATCCAATGTGTCACCCTTTTGGATCACATAAGTTGGCGCCTTTTCAGCAGCATCTTGAGCTTGCTTAGCATCGTTGACTGACTTATCACGGAAACTTCCGTCATCAGCTGAAGCGTGACCACCTAAAAATGGTACTGTTACACCGGCTGCTGTCACAGCCAATCCGAACATTTTCTTTGCATTCATAATGTTTTATCAACCTTTTCTATTTTCTCTATGAAGTTCTACAATTCTCAAACTCTCTCTAATTTGAGAATATCTATTAATTAAATATATCAGAAGCATGTTACAGGCTGTAAACAAAAAGAAAACACCCACATTTCGTAAGTGTTTTGGTTTATTGACTAGCTTGATTAACGCAAAGTTCCGGCAAATGTTGCTGGGAAGCTTGCAAGTGATTCAACACTGATGTTACGACCTGGCAATGTAGCTGCAACGATTTGTCCGTCACCGATATAAATAGCAGTGTGGAATACGCCGGCACCAGTTCCCCAGAACAATAGATCGCCTGGTTGTGCTTCTGCAACAGAAATTTGCTTCATTGCAGCAGCTTGGGCAGCAGCAGTGCGAGGCAAGTCAATTCCCAAAGCACTCTTGTAAACGGCTGAAGTCAATCCTGAACAGTCAAAGCCGGCAGTAGTAGTTCCACCGTAGACATAAGGGATGCTCATTGATGCATATTGCAAAGCCAAGTTTGCAGCAGCATTTGAACTAGTTGCAGTTGCAGCAGGCGTTTGCGTTGCTGGCGCTTGCGTAGTTGTTGTTGTAGCAGTTGTTGCTGCAGCGGCAGTAGTTGTAGTTGCTGGGGCAGTTGTGCCGTCAGTCAACTTCAATTGATCACCAGTGATGATGAAGTTTTGGCCTTGCAAACCATTAAAGGCCGTCAAGTCTTCAACTGAAACACCAGTTACTTGTGAGATAGCAGTCAAAGTATCACCACTTTGTACCGTGTACGTTGGTGTCTTTTGAGCTTCTTCTTGAACTGACTTAGCTTCACTAACTGACTTATCACGGAATGATGCGTCATCGGCTGAGGCGTGTCCACCCAAACCAACGGCTCCTGCACCGGCTGCTGCGACTGTTAAACCAAAAATTTTCTTTGCATTCATAATTATATATCCTTACTTTCCACTGTGTTTATCAACGCAGATCTAAGTACTACGTAAATTTCTATAATCTAAATGTAGCAAAGCATCATAACAGTTATATTACAATCCTTAAACAGTTCTTAACAAACTAACGGAAATCGTATGAATTTAAATAAAAAATGCTGTTAAAGCCTAGTTTAACAACATTTGTAATGTAACGTTCTGTTATATGAATTAATTATGAAAAGTGTGAATATCCACTGTTTTCGCCGTAAAATCGGCATTTTCGGGCTATTTCCCAACAATTTCATCACGTTTGAGAATCCTAAGGTCATCCCCACCAACGATAACTTCATCAGCAACATTTAAAAACAAACCATGATCAACCACGCCAACTGTCGCTTTCAATTGTTTAGCTAATTGTTTAGGATCAAGTTCGCCAGTAATTTTCAAGTCGATAATATAGTGTCCCGCGTCAGTTGCAATTGGAACCCCATCCGGTGCCATTCGCATCGTCGGGTTGAGGCCAAGTTGCTCAAAATGCCTTAATAATGAAAAGCTACCATAGGGAACCACTTCAACTGGCAACGGAAAGGCCCAGATCGTGTCGTGAATTTTAGTTTCGTCAACAACCCAAATATTTCGTTTTGAATTTGTGGCGATAATTTTTTCATATAATAAAGCCGCCCCGCCCCCTTTGATACCGTTTAAATTGGCATCAACTGAGTCAGCGCCATCAATGGTAATATCGATGGGAATAATGCTATCACCTTGGTGAATTCGAATCCCGAGCTGTTCAGCCAGAGCCGCCGTTCGCCCAGAGGTAACAAAGCCCAAAATGTCCATTCCCTCTTGGCGCACGCGTCTAGCCAACGCTTCAACAAAGTAGCGCACCGTACTACCCGTGCCCAACCCAACGACCATGCCATCTTCGACCAGGGAGGCCGCATATTCCCCCGCGCGCTTTTTATTTTCAATTACATTATCCATATCGACCCCCCTCTAAATAAATGTGTTGTTATAATTAGAACATTTTTCCAACCCAAACGCCAATCAATAAAATTGGAACTCCGCCAATGAAGGCGATGAGAATTTTTGTTAAGACCATTGGTAATTCACCCGGATGACTAAATGCATCAGCTAATTCGACAATCGGGGCTGAAAACGTTGAATACCCACCTAAAATTCCAACCGCCCAAAACGCATTTTGGAGCGTTGATAAATGCATACCAAATGTAATCCCGATCAATAATGCTGCGGACAAATTAATGACCATGATCATCCAACTTTTTGCTGGGCCAAAGACTCGTGGCGCAATAGTTAGCAGGCCATAACGCAACCACGAACCAACCATGGCGCCCAGGCCGGCAATTAAGATTTGCATCATAGTGCCACGACCTTTCGTGCTAACCACCGTCCGATGAAGACTACGGCCACGCCACCAAACAAACTCAAGAGTAAATATGGAATGGCGATTAACCAGCCGTGCTTAACCATATCAAGAATTGCAGATGAATACGTGGTATACGCACCCAAAATCCCGACCAACGCAAAATCAGCCACAGGTTGGGTAACTTTAAGTTTGTTGGCAAAAACGACCACCAAGAAAGCCGATACCAAGGTTCCAGTTAAATTAATGACGACGGTACCAAAAGGAGCTTGATTTTGCATCCCCAGTTCAATGGCTTGTCGCAACATGCCACCCAGCGCACCGCCGATCCCGACCGCGATAATACTTTGTAAATTTAATTTCATAAGCTATTCTCCGTGATTTAATTGATTAATTTTAGCCCACACTGCCGCAAAATGGGCATCATCGACCAAGACGTGCATTTCATCGCCGACTTGTAAGACAAAATCGCCATTGGGCAGCATGTCGCGCCCAGCTCGGACAATGCGCGTAATTAGCACGCCCTTGGGCAAAGTCAAACTCCGAATCTCACTATTTTCAAACCGGCTACCCAAGGCCACGACAACCGGATGATCCGTCACGTGCCCCGTCAACTCAGCCAAATTAGCCTGCAAATTCAAGCGTTGCAATAACGACTCATAAATCGGTGCCCCGCCCAACATGTCAACAACAATATAGGCCGTCAATGCGACGATACCCATGCCGACGAGTTGGGACATCGAACCCACCATTTCAGCAATCAAAATGATCCCCGTAAATGGCGCTTTTGAAATCCCAGCAAAATAACCCGCCATCCCCACCATCATGAAATAGGGAATAAATTGACTCGGCAATAAATGCAGCCCACTCAACACACTCCCAAAGACGGCACCACCGATTGCGCCCAAGGTCAGGATCGGCAAGAAGATGCCTCCTGGAACCCCGGAACCAAACGAAATCGCTGAAACAATAAAGCGAATCACTAAGATCACCAGCAAAATTGGTAGCAGTGGCATCGTGTGCGCCGTATCCATAATCAATTCAGCCCCGCCACCCATTAATGCAGGAATGAAATACCCCATCGGCAACAAAACCGCAAAGACTAGCGCAAAATGATATTGCCGCGGTAACCAAGCAAAGACGCGATATATGCTCCCCGACCAGAGAGTAATCCGTTGATAAGCGATCCCAAACACACCCAAGAGCGCTCCAAAAATCACCAAGTAGCCCCAATAATGAATCGGTAAATTAGCAGGCAGCTGCAACGCCAAGACTGGCTTCAAACCAAAAATTTGTGAGGCCACTAAATCAGCCATCAGCGCTCCAGTCAACGCCCCTAACCAAACTAAGACGGAAAACGACCGATAAACTTCTTCCATGATGAACATAGCACCCGCGATTGGCGCACCAAACGCAGCCGACAAGCCAGCCGCTGCCCCAGTGGCAATCATCAAGCGCTGATTTTGTTCATCAGCCTTACGAAATTGCGCGTACATTTGACCGACCGCAGCCCCCAATTGAATTGACGGCCCTTCCCGCCCCAAAAGTGCGCCAGACCCAATCGTAATCAACCCGGCCAAGTATTTACGCCAAAGTACTGACCAAGCATTTACCTTAAGCTGCCCAGCCAGTTGCCCTTCAACTTGGGGAATACCCGATCCACCAACATTGGGATCAGGTTTGATAATCCAACCCACCACCCAAGTTAAGACCACCATCAATAAAATCAACCCTACAATCCACCATGCAGATTGATGCGCCAGTTTATAAAGCTGTAACCACCCAGCAAAAATCAAGCCGATCAGCCACCGAAATGAGCTCACGACAATCCCAACGCCAAGTCCCACCACAATGGCGCGCCCAAGCACAATAACTTTTGTTTGATTAACTTGCATAGCGCACCTCCATGGTTTGTTTTGTTTTAATAAATTAATTTTAGCACTATCTATGCAGCGACAAGTAAAAAAGCTCATTCAAAAGAATCAGCTTTCAATAATTTAATTCAATTTATCAATGTCATTACGCTTATGCCGTGTTTTGAACCATTTAAACAACCAAATGTCTGAAAAAATTTCAAAAATAAAATTGGCTGCTTCCAATAAAAATCCCATATGCAAATTCCTCCACATCAAGCTGCTTTGTATGCACTTTACCACAAAAATTGTGATTAGTCCTAAATAAACTACTAAAAATAGCCTACACAAATTAATGTGCAGGCTATTAATCAAACTTATTTACTAAAAATCCGCTTACGGAGTTGTTCGAGTTGCGCGTTATTCAAAATCAAATAACTCACAAGCACTTCGATTGGCAACATGACAAATTGCTTAGCCACGCGTACCCAGACAATTGGTGATGCCAGTGCATCGCCAATTGAATTGATTGGTACGGGCAAGAAATGGTACACCGCCAACAACCAAGTATTCAAAATTGCATTTGACAGCATCAATTGAATGAAAATCGTAATCAACAATCGCCACCACGTCAACTTAGCCCGGTTGTAATAGCTAATCCCAAAGATCAACGCATTCAACACGGCAATCAACGCAAAGGGGAAGATGTATGCTTGCCCTGACATCATCGTGGTCAAGAAGTCAGCGATAAACGCGACGGCAATCCCCCAATAAGGGCCATACCACTTTGCAATCAAGCCAACTGTGATGAAGGTAAAGGTCACCTTCAAGAACCCAGTGCTGATTGAAAAGTATGATAATACAACTTCCAAGGCAATCAAAACGGCCAAAATGGCAATTTGTTGCACGTGCAAACTTCGGAACGCTAACCTGCGTCCCGTGGAAACCTCTTCTAATGTCTTCATCTGATGAAAACACCTCCTAAAATATAATGGAGGGTGTTCCACTCATAAAATAAATCCCAATAACTGAGATACCTTACAGTGAATGTGCTCAGTATACCGCAAGCAAAAAGCTTTTCGTCCATGGCCCACATTCCGTTTCCATGACACTTAACGCATAAAGAGCTACCCCGTGTGATATGTCTAATTCCAAAAAAAATCTGAAATAAAGGCATAACCAATATTCTACTTGGTTATGCCGCAAATGTATACATCTTATTTCATAAACGTGTTCAACTTGGCTGCATTCCTTACCTAACGTCCTTTTGCCCATTCACGCTTTCAGCGCAAACCGTCAAAACAACGTTAGGACGGAACGCAAAACGCCAACTTTCTCACTCTATTTAATCCATCTATTATCGCTAACAAAGTATTTCTGAATCTTCTTAGGTGTCTGCTTCCACGTCCGCGTCTTAACCAATTCGCCTTGCAAGACGATCCGCCCCGCATCAGCCGTGTAATTACAAGTAATCAGCGTCACAAGCTTCTTACCCTCAACCGGTGCAACAACCGACACATCCGTCGCTGCAATCTTAGCATAGCGCGTGGCCTTGTACGTGTAAACTTTTTTCGTATCCGTCAAATAAATTTTGCGCTTATTTGTCTGGCCATCAAATTTATAATACAACGGTGAAAACAAAACCGTGCTATTCTTTTGCCCCGGCATAAAATGACTCGCCAATGCATAATTGCCCTGGCCCATTTTTTGATTGTTGTACATGGTACCAGCACCCAGCGACAAGTTAACATCAGCCAACCCACGCGAAATCGGCAACGACACACCCAACTTAGGTACAGCCACCATTCCAATGAAATCCAAGCGGTTAGAACTCAACCGGCCCAAGATAATGTCGAGGGAAGAAATATTTTTAACCTTACTCCAGTCATACATTCCTTTTTGCTTTGAATCGTGTTGAATCTTAGGATGAAAATGTTCAAGGATAAATTGCGCAATTTGTTTATTAAAAATCAACCCAAGCGCCAATAAAACGAGTAAACCATAGAGAATGCGTTTTAACGTTTTTTTCATAATAATTTACTCACCTCCACTTTTTGTACTTACTTAAATAAAGTATACGAAACAGTTATGAAGATTTTGCTATTGAATTGTTTTGCGTAAGTTACGCGGGAATGAACATGGCAATGGCGCGCCAATCGAATGCACCTCATGGGCGAAAGGCAACGGAATCTGGAGTGACATGGCATGCAGTAATAGGCCGTCTGTATAAGTCGAGCGCGGATTATACAAATCATCACCAACGAGGGGGTGTCCAATCGCGGCCATGTGCAACCGAATCTGATGCGTCCGCCCAGTTTGTAAGTCCAACCGCACCAACGTGTTTTGATAAACATGATGCACCTTCGTCCACGTCGTTTGCGCAGGCAATGCATTGGCACCGTTCACCTGACGCAAACGCGAATCAGTGGGATGCTCACCAATCGGCAAATCAATCACGCCATGTTCTTCAGTGATGGCACCACAAACCCAGGCCATGTATGTACGTTTAATCCGCTTCTCACGGAGGAGTTGATTTAAAATTGGCACCACAATCGGATTTTTAGCAACCATCATCGCACCCGTCGTTTGGCCATCCAAGCGGTGCACCATGTAGGCATGTTGCCCCGTTTGTTGCAAATACCCTTCGACATAATTCATCACTGTTTCCGTCTCGGTTGGTGAATTGGGGTGTGACTTCATGCCTTTGGGTTTATTGATCACGATTAAGTCGGTATTTTCAAATAAAATTGGCAGTTCTTGAGTCGTGTTCGCAAGATATGTTTGTCCTGGTTCAAAGTCGGTTGTCAAAAATTGCATGGTTAGTTCATCACCAGGCTTTAGGATTGTTGAGGTTGGTTGGTAGATGCCGTTTAATAATACGCGGCGTTCTTGGCGTAGGGTGCCTCTTAAGTGCTTGGGGAGGCGCCATGCTTTTAGTTGGTCTTTGATACTCAGCGCTGGTTGGGTCGCTGGTAATTTGATCGTTTTGGTCCACTTCATTTTGTTTTCCTCTGCTTTTAATTTTATCATTCTTGTTTGGTTGGTTAAAGGGGAGGTTCTTTTGTCCCGCTGGGACAAGGTGTTTTGGGTTGGTGGGTTCAAGGGCTCCGCATTGGTGCTGTTGAAGGGGGCGACACGAACCAATACGACCAGA
>JAITQG010000006.1 GCA_031289015.1 Lactobacillaceae bacterium | reverse complement strand
TAAGCGAGGTAGGAGCACTAGCGCGGTCTTAGGGAGTTGGTTTCGTGCTTGCACGGAGCCGAATCCCTTAGACTAGCAGGACTCTGTCGCCCACTTCTATGCCAGCAAAGCGGAGCCATTTCCCCAACCAAACCAAAATCCCTTGCCCCTAAAAGGGGCAAAGAAACCCCAAAGAGAGGAGGCAGCAAAATGGTTGAAAAACGCATCATGACGTTCGACGGGATTGTAATGTACCAACGCCCACACAAAGAACGTGACCTACTAGTCAAAATCCTAACCCGCCAAGGCGGCAAACGGATGTTCTTCATCAAAAACGGCAAATCAAAGCGCAACCAACTAGCTGCCGAATTACAACCACTAACCATCGCCACCTACGAAGGCACGCTCAACCAAAATGGCCTGAGCTTTATTGATGACGTCAAAACTGCCCACGTCTCACGCATCATGATGGAAGATGTCGTGCTAAATGCGTATGCAACCTATATTTTAGGCTTAATTGATTCGGCCTTTGTCGATAATCAGCCCGTTGAACAATGGTTTGATTGGGCAAAATTGGCCATTGAAAAAATGGAATCCGGCTTTGATCCCCAGGGCTTGGCTAATTATTTTGAAATCAAATTATTACCAGCCTTTGGACTCAATCCCACCTTTGGCGCTTGTGCGATTTGTGGGCGCCGTGATTTACCGCTCGATTTTTCAGAACGCTTTAATGGAACAATTTGTCAGCTGCACTGGAGTCGTGATGACCAACGGATGCAGGCTAATCCTAAAGCAGTGCGGATTTTAGCTAAGTTGAGCGAGTTAAATTTAGAACAACTCAGTTCACTAAGCTTAAAAGAGGAAACCAAAGCCGATATGACGCGTATCATGGATAAAATTTATGATGAACAAGTTGGCTTACATTTACGCTCTAAATCATTTATTCAACAATTAAGTTCTTGGCAAAGCAAACTTCAAAAAAACACCGACAATTAACGGTGTTTTTTTGTTATGATTAACGTAATAGGTGAGAGGAGTTTATCATGAAACAAACATATAAACTTACAGTTGGCCACACAACGCGTCAATTGAATATCGTTCCAATTAGTGAAACAACCGCAATTGCATCATTTGTCCTCCTTGGGGACGCTCGGTTAACCCATGAGGCGGCCGAAATTTTGAAGACTAAGATTCCCGATTCATTTGATTATATCGTCACGCCCGAAACTAAAGGGATTCCGTTGGCGTATGATTTATCTGTTGAAACCCTACATACTGAATACATCATCTTGCGTAAAGACATTAAGCCTTATATGCAAAATCCGATTGTGACGGCAGTGAGTGCCATTACGACCACCGGTGCGCAACAATTGGTTTTGGATGGGATTGATGCCAAGAAAATGAGCGGTAAAAAAGTGATTTTCTTGGATGATGTCATTTCTACTGGTGGTTCATTGAATGCCACTGAAGAATTGTTGGCTAAAGTCGGCGCTAAGATTGTTGCCAAGGTGGCGATTTTGGCTGAAGGTGATGCTGCCAAGCGGGAAGATATTATTTATCTTGAGAAATTACCGTTGTTTGATATTAACGAAGATGGTACTTACACAGAGCGCGATTAAGCTTTTGTCATTAAACAGTAAATTGAACTATCTATGAGACTACATTATAATTTGGATATACAAATTTAATAGTGTGGTCTTTTTTTTAATATCTTATTAAATGTAAATAAACTCCAACTAAGGAACTTACTCATGACGACAACGACGAATGTACCAACAATCTCATTGGGGAAATACATTGCTGCACGAATTGAGCAATTAGAAACTGAATACATGTTTGGCTTGCCAGGCGACTTTAATCTCGCCTTGTTGGATGAAATGTTGACCAACGACAAAATCAAATGGGTGGGAAACGCCAACGAATTAAATGCTAGCTATGCGGCGGATGCTTATGCGCGCGCGAATAAAAAGCTGGGAGTATTGTTCACGACTTATGGTGTCGGCGAATTGTCGGCTGTGAACGGAATTGCTGGTTCATATGCTGAATATGGCGCAGTCTTGCACATTGTGGGCACGCCTTCGTTTGAAAAGATGAAAGACGGGAAGCATCTGCATCACACGATGACTGACGGGGATTATAATCACTTTGCCAAAATTTTTGATGAAATCACGGTTGATAGTTTGTTGATTCAACCTGATGATATTTTGGATTTGCAAAAATTGACGGATCGCATTGATGAAATTTTGCAAAACATTTTGACGTATTCACGACCAGGTTATCTGGGGGTGCCCCAACACTTGGTCTTAACTGAAGTTCCAGCTGGGAATCTGGCTACATCAATCGAACCTAAGACGGCTGATCAAACTGCCGTTGCTGCGTTCAAGCAAGCTTTGGATGAAAAAATCACAGCTTATTTGGCCAACCACGACCAGAAGTTCATTGGGTTGGCGGGGATGTTGAATTATCGCCGTGACACCAAGGCGGATTTGTTGGCCTTGGCGGATACTGGTAAGTTCAATCTTGCTTTCCAACCCAATTCACGGACGTTGATTCCAGAAGAACATGCCGCTAACTTAGGATTGTATTTGGGAGGGATTACGCCCAATACCGCTATTCGTGACTATGTTGATGGCGCTGAATTGCTATTCTTGATTGGCACGGTCTTGGGCGAATGGAACATGGGGAACTTTACTAACGGCTTTGACGAAAAGAATGCCGTTGAATTGGGGATTAATTTCGCCCGCATCGACACGACCTATTATGAAAATGTACCGCTTGATGATAGTTTGCCAATTTTAGTTGAGTTGATTCAAAAGCTTGATAATCAACTAGTCGACACGTTTGACCATACGAATTTGCCAGCTGAAAAGCCAACGACGGGCGATTTAAATATTGCTTCGTTTTGGGGGAATATGCAAAACTTCTTTGCTGCCTCAACTGGCCATGATGTGATTATCTCTGAAATGGGCACAACGATTTTTGGGATTATTGATGTGAAGTTGCCTGAGCATTCTGATTTCGTGTCCCAACATTTGTGGGGGGCGATTGGCTACACATTGCCAGCGGTACTTGGTGTTGGGTTGGCTGAAGCTGAGCAGACGCGCCCAATTTTGATTATTGGGGATGGTTCAACGCAATTGACTGTGCAAGAGTTGGGCACCATTGACCGGTGGGGCATCAAGCCATTGATCATCATGATTAACAACGCTGGTTACACGATTGAACGGGCCATTCAAAAGCCTAATGCGATTTATCATGAAATTACTGCATGGGATCATAATTCAATTGTGCAGGGCTTGATGCCAACGGCACAAATTGCCGACGTTTACACGGTGGACGATTTGAATGCCGCCTTGGCAGCTGCCGAAGCGGACAAGCAAACTACGCATTTCTTGAATGTCCGGGTTGATCCACAAGATTTGCCACCCGTGATGCGCGCGTTTTTCAAATAATTTGACAACTTGTCTGAGCGTGCTAAAATTATTAATTGTAATCAAACAATGATGGCAGAAAAATTGATGGACCACATGCACAGGAAGTTACCGGTAATGGAAGGGTAGCCACGTGGCCGTCAAGGGGCGCTGCTTAAGGGCGATATATTCAATTAAGCGGCCGTGACAAATGTTGCGGAAGCAGGGTGGAACCGCGTTATTAACTATGACGTCCCTGCATCAATCATTACTTAACAGTGAGATTGGTGTGGGGACTTTTTTGTTGTTTAAAAGCCTAGCGCCGACTCGTGAAAGGACAAACTTATGACTGATACACTATCTGTGCAAGATATTATCTTGAAACTCCAAGGCTTCTGGGCGAACCAAGGGGCGATGTTGATGCAAGCCTATGACACTGAAAAAGGGGCCGGCACCATGTCACCCTACACATTCTTGCGCGCCAATGGGCCAGAACCATGGCACGCGGCCTACGTGGAACCTTCACGGCGCCCAGCGGATGGCCGTTATGGCGACAATCCAAACCGTTTGTACCAACACCACCAATTCCAAGTCGTGATGAAGCCTTCACCTGATAACATCCAAGAATTGTACCTGGATTCATTGCGTGAATTGGGGATTAATCCATTGGAACATGACATTCGCTTTGTCGAAGATAACTGGGAAAACCCTTCAATGGGAGCGGCTGGAATTGGCTGGGAAATCTGGTTGGACGGGATGGAAGTTACGCAATTTACGTACTTCCAACAAGTCGGTGGGATCCAAGTCGATGCCGTAACCTCTGAAATCACGTATGGTCTTGAACGGTTGGCCTCATATATTCAAAATGTGCCAACTGTCTATGACCTCGAATGGGGGAATGGCGTTTTGTATGGTGATATTTTCAAGGAGCCAGAATTTGAACATTCAAAGTATTCATTTGAAGAATCTGACCAAGCGATGTTGCTTAAGCACTTTGATGAATACGAAGCTGAAGCCAAGCGTTTATTGGCTGAAGGTTTGGTGCACCCTGCGTATGACTATATTCTTAAGTCATCCCACACGTTCAATTTGTTGGATGCGCGGGGAACCGTTTCAGTGACTGAACGGGCCAAGTATTTGAGCCGGATTCGGAATATGGCCCGCCAAGTTGCGCGCGCCTTTATCGACGTTCGCAAAGAATTGGGCTTCCCACTCTTAAAGGATCCAGCCTTACGTGCCCAATATCTACCCGCAGATCAGGAGGAAAACTAAGATGGCTAACTTTTTACTCGAAATCGGTTTGGAAGAAGTTCCAGCCCACTTGGTGACACCTGCGATTA
Source organism: Lactobacillaceae bacterium (assembly GCA_031289015.1). GTDB lineage: Bacteria > Bacillota > Bacilli > Lactobacillales > Lactobacillaceae > Weissella. The sequence continues at coordinate 2,243 of JAITQG010000006.1, read as the reverse complement.
ATCAACTGGTGGAACGCACGGCTAAGTTTTTTGCTGATCAACGCTTGGCACATGGCGACATTATCCCATTTTCAACCCCACGGCGCTTAGCAATTTTGGTGCGCGATGTAGCTGAAAAAGCTGAAGATGTTGCCGAAGAATTGCGTGGCCCAGCTAAGAAGATTGCCTTGGACGCTGATGGCAACTTTACCAAAGCCGCCGCTGGATTTGCGCGCGGTAAGGGTTTGACGACTGATGATATCGTCTTTAAGGAATTCAACGGGGCTGAATATGTCACGTTGAATAAATTTGAAGCCGGTCAACCAGCCGCCACAGTCCTTGAAAAGATCGTCAACGTCATCACTGATATGACTTTTTCAACGACCATGAAGTGGGGCCGGCACAAGTTTGAATATGTGCGCCCAATTCGTTGGATTGTAGCTTTGTTAGATGACGTCGTAATTCCATTTGATGTCTTAGGCGTGCAAACTGGCCGGACTTCACGTGGCCATCGTTTCTTGGGCCATGATGTTGAAATTCCAGTAGCTTTAGACTACGAAGATGCGTTGGCGACGGTTTATGTACAAGCTGATGCGGCCGCTCGTAAGGCCAATATCCGCGCCCAAGTCGAACAAATCGCGGCTGAGCATGCGTGGCAAGTGGTCATCGATGAAGGCTTGTTAGAAGAAGTCAACAATATCGTTGAATACCCAACGGCCTTTGCAGGTGGCTTTGACGCTGGGTATCTAACCGTGCCTGATGAAGTTTTGATCACTTCAATGAAAGAGCACCAACGTTTCTTCCACGTGATTGATGCCAATGGAGCTTTGGTACCAAACTTTATTTCGGTTCGAAACGGAAATGCCGAACACATGGATAATGTGATTGCCGGTAATGAAAAAGTTTTGGTGGCCCGCCTTGAAGATGCTAAGTTCTTCTACAATGAAGATCAAAAGCACCCAATTGATTTTTATAATGATAAGTTAAATGTGGTTTCATTCCATGAGAAGCTTGGTTCTGTTGCCGCACATACCCATCGAGCTAAGGTTATTGCCCAAATCATTGCGAAAACGTTGGGCTTGGCAGACGCTGAGATCACTAAGTTGAGCCGTGCTGCAGACATCTACAAGTTTGATTTGATGACGGGGATGGTCGGCGAATTTGACGAATTGCAAGGCATCATGGGCGAGAAGTACGCTGTATTGTTTGGTGAAGATGCGGCCGTGGCTCAAGCTGTCCGTGAGCACTATATGCCACTTGGGGCTGGTGGTGCAACGCCTGATTCAACCCTTGGTAATATTTTAGCGATGGCCGACAAGTTGGATTCATTATTAACCTTCTTTGCTGGTGACATGATTCCTTCTGGCTCAAATGATCCATATGGTCTGCGCCGTGCCGCTTCAGGTGTGGTCGCAATTATTGCTGACACACAATGGACGCTGGATATGCGAGCAATCTTGGCTGCTGCAAGTGCGCAAATCAATGCGGATGCAAATCACGTTGGATTGCCTGAGCCAGTTGCTAATGAGTTGACGGCCAATATTGATAATGTCATCGAATTCTTAACTGATCGTGTTGCTAAGACTTTGAAGGGTACCGTTCGTAACGATATCATCAATGCGGTGACCAAGAACGGCATGGCTGATACCTTGGTTATGACCCAAGCGGCAAATGTTTTGCAGGCGCATGTTGATGATGCTGACTTCCGTGAAGGGGTTGAGGCGATTACGCGTGTGGCCCGTTTGACGACGAAGAATCCAACTGATGCGCAAGTTAACCCTGAGTTGTTTGAAAATTCTGCTGAACAAGCTTTGTTTGCTCAGATTTCTGAATTTAAGGCAGCTGATTTGGCTGATCGTTTGGCTGGATTGTTGGCTTTGCAACCAGTGATTGCTGATTATTTTGATCAGACGATGGTGATGGCTGAAGATGAAGCCGTTAAGAATAATCGCTTGGCTACGTTGGCTTTGGTTTCACACGAAGCTGCACAGTTGGGTAATTTCTTGGAATTAGATGTAAAGTCAAATTAATGCATTTTAAGAAGCTGAGTGAATCTTGCTCAGCTTTTTTTTCTTTTGATCGTGGGGTTCTTTGTCCTTTGCAGGACAAGGTGTTTGGGGTTGGTGGTGGGATGGGCTCCGCATTGCTGACATAGAAGTGGGCGACAGAGTCCTGCTAGTCTAAGGGATTCGGCTCCGTGCAAGCACGAAACCAACTCCCTAAGACCGCGCTAGTGCTCCTTCTACCTCGCTAATTCCACTACT
>JAITQG010000063.1 GCA_031289015.1 Lactobacillaceae bacterium | reverse complement strand
TGTGCCAGGCACATAGTCTGGGACAGTGATTTCCAAAGTGGTTTCACCGGCAACTACATCAGCTGGCGTTGGCAATGTTGGTGCTGGCCAAGTTGCCTTGTCAATTGTGAAGGTTGCCTTTGTGGTGCCACCAAGGGTACCTGAGCCAGGGATAGCTGTCACAACAATGGTAGCTGTACCGGCGTCGATGTTGTTGGCATAAGCCAGTGTGTAATCAACATCCTGGACATACAGCATCTTGCCATCATTCCCCGTCACATAGACGTCTGGGGTCTTGGCAGTGCCGTCATAAGTGCCACCATCCTCCACATAAATCATGTCAGGCGTAATGGCCTTGAGTGTTTTGTAAGTACCAAGCGCTTCAGCCGAGGCAAAATGATTGCTATTGGCTTTAACGCGGGCTTGCAAGTTAAACGTCGTGTCATCCTGCAAATTAGTCAATTCAAGCAAATTATTCGTCGTGGTTTGCGTGGTTGCCCAATCATCAATCGTGTACTCAATGGTTTCACCAGCTGGCACGCCGGTTGCCTCAATCGTCATACTATTGGTGCCGATCGAATTTTTGCCGACCCCTGCAACCAAATCAGCTTGTTCTGGCAACGTTGGCGGATTAATATCACCAACGGCAATCGTAAAGGTTTGTGAGCCAAAACCAGCTAATAACGCGTTGCCAGGGATAGCAGTGACGGTTGCCGTGGCCGTGCCCGCATTGATATTGTCGCTATAAGTTAATGTATAATCGCGGTCTTGCACATACAATGTGAAGCCGTTAGCGACCATCACGAACGGTTTTTTCTCAGTGCCATCGTACTTACCACCAGATTCAACGACGGTAATCATATCATCGGTAATGGCCTTGAGTGTCTTGTAGGTTGCCGTGACGGTTGCCGATGTTTTAGCGTTCCCATTGCCCATGACCCGCACACTAATGGTATATTCGGTATTTTCAGCTAACCCAGCCAATTCAATGATGCCATTCGTGGTTGTATGCACCGGTGCACCAACGCGGGTTTCGTGATACTGAATGGTTTCACCTGCCGCGACATTGCCGACTTGGATTTTAATACTGTCGCTACCAATTTGGTTAACGCCGCCTCCAGCCAGTAAGTCAGCTTGGGTTGGCAAAGTTGGCGTGGGTTGTACACCACGCGTAATCGTGAAGTTCTTGGTTACCTCACCAGCTAATAAGCCGTTGTTAGGAATTGCTTCTATAGTAACTTCTGCCGCATCCCCGGCATCGATGTTGTTGGCGTATGCAACAGTGTAGTCGCGGCCTTCAACATAGGTTTGATCCGCGTCGGCAACCGTGACGGCCGGCGTTTGTGCCGTGCCATCGTAGATACTAGGGGCGACTGTAATCATATCTTCATTGATTGACTTGAGTGTCTTATAGGTTTGCGTGACGATTTCAGAAACGCCACCATATTCTGGGACAAAGTAACAAGCTTCTATTTTGTACTCAGTTCCTTCATTTAAATCAGTGAGATTAATGTAGGCGCTAGTCGAGTCAGCAAAATAACTGCTATTCACCATGTAGCGCACGTCAACCCCTTGCTTCCGATTCGCGATTTTCAAGGTTAAACTGTTCGTCCCTTGTTGATTGCCCCCGGTATTAGCGGCAACTTCTGCTTGGGTTGGCAACTCAGGCGGTGCGACCCACGAAATCTGAAAGCCCAGCTGTATAAGCCCAGCTAATGATCCGCGTTGAGTAGCTATAACTGTTACACGTCCAGTTCCGACTTCGGTGTTATTTTCATATTCCAGGGTGTAGTCAACCCCTTCAACATATTGAACGCCCTCGTAACTAACCGTCACTGCCGGTTTCTTTGGTGTCCCATCGTACACGCTTCCACTAGCAACCGTAACCACAACAGAGTAAAGATTAGCTCCATATCTAGCATACAGATTGGTGTCATGCGTGATAGCTGTGTCAAAATCAAACGTGTCGGTATATGTATTTGTTGTGCTCCAATACTTCAGCACATAACCAGATTTAGGTGCCACGGATGGCGTTGTAACTTTTTGACCATCTTCCACTAATTGTGGATCGGCGATGGCATTTCCATTAGCGTCTAAAAAGTTGACCTTATGGATTGCTGTTGCTGCGGGCACAGCAACTGTATCCCCCTCAGCCGCTTCTAACCCTTCAGCTATTTGTTCTGTGGTTGGGGTGTTTGTTGCTGCGTTAATTGGCGCATTAAATAACACTGAAAATGGGATTTGCCCCAGCACCAGCATGACCGCCGCTAAACTCCGTATCGATTTTTTCATATTTTCATCACTCCTTATTGCCGTGTTTGAAACACCAGATAAAATTCCTCAACTTTATCATGCCAAATAAATTAATACTTTCTGGGCGTTATCCTATGGACTACAGTGATATTTTTGTGACATTATGTGCATCGTCTGGTTTTTGGGTCTGTGGTGGGTGATGAACGCCAAATCATCGCCTACATACTGCATTAGCAAGTTAGCGTGAAAATAGAGGTTGTTTTTTAATTTGGCAATGGTACAATATAACACGAAAGGTAATAAATGACTATGGATGATATAATTTTTGAGTTTTACGATGAACAAGAATTTGATGCGTTTTTACTCTCGTTGCCTTTAAAAGAAAGGGTAAGGCTAGTGACGCTAATTGCCAAAATACAACAGCGTGGCTTGATTGACGCCACACAGATGCATTGGGTTTCGAAACTAGATGATAATCTTTTTGAAATTCGTTCCAAATTTGCCAATAACATCCAACGCGCATTATATTTCCATGTCGAAGGTACCCATTTTGTGATCACACATGGATTTACCAAAAAATCACAAAAAACACCTTTAAAAGAACTGAACAAAGCCAAAAATCGTCGATCAGAATGGGAGAAACATAATGGGAACATTTAATGATTTATATTCACGTTATATGGAAGACCCTGAATTTGCAGAACTTTCTAAATTAGAAGATGAACGCTTAGAAGCCAGCATCGCAATTGTACGCTTGCGTGAACAACTTGGACTTTCACAAGCTGAATTAGCGAAGATGGTTGGTACTAAGCAACCCACCATTGCGCGCATCGAATCAGGCGAGAGCAACACAACCATGGATATGCTTTCAAAAATTGCATATGCCACGGGAACTAACTTACAGGTTAGTTTTATTTAAATCCATGAATTTTTTCATAAGAATAGTAAAACAGGCGTACCGTAACGAGACTCGTTATGGTACGCCTGTTTTTTACTGAACCCAACGCTTTAAAAACGCAACTTTGAGCTCGACGTTTTCTGGCGTCATGTATTCATGAATTCCATGATGCGCCCCTTCGATGATGTGCAACTCAGCTTGTTTGGCTGATACAAAATGGCGCACCGCCTCGATCAGGTTCACTGATTGTTGATATGGTACGACTTGATCTTCTGTGCCGGCAAATGCCAAAATTGGTGGCACGTCAGCTGATAGATAGCTTGCCGGGTTCGCTTTTGCCACGGCGTCAGGCACCTGGCTTGGCGCCACCCCGCCAAACATCTGCGCCTCAAATGACTCGGCTGTCCCGGTTTCAACATATTTGGGCGCAACGCCACTGGCGGCAAATTGAGCCGTGAACTGATCAAACGCATACGGTCCGTACATCGCGATGATAGCTTGCACAGTACTACTCTGTTCAGGATGCAAACCAAACGTTACATCATTGACCGCCGCGTCTGCTGAAATGCCCGCCATGACTGCCAAGTGCGCCCCAGATGATTCGCCCATTAAGACGATTTTGGTCGCATCTAATTGATATTGCGCCGCGTTCGCCTTGAGCCAGCGAATGGCCGCTTTGACTTCATAAACTTGCGTGGGGAACGGCGCTTGGGTGATCAACGAATAATCCATGCTGACGACGGCATACCCTTGTTCCATTAGCTGGATTGCCGGTTCGAGTTTGAACGAACTTTTCGCGCCCAAAATCAGCCCGCCGCCGTACAAGTCCAGAATCACTGGATAGGCAGGCACATCCGTGTTGGGCAAATAAATATCCAACGTGTGGTGTGCTCCAGGCATGTAGGGGACATCCAGCCACTTCCGTTCAATCTGGGTAGTATCTGCCGGCACGTGGGTGTATTGACGATCGATAAATCTTTCTTCCATTGTTTAAGTGTCTCCTTTGGGTTTGTTGAAAATAACCACAATTTCTCACTTCTATTATCTCACGTTAGGTACTTTACGTTTTTAAAATATACGAAGATAACCAAAAGCGTAATTAATGGCAAAATAATCGCGCCTGACCCAATGAATTGTAAGAAGCCGACCAAGAAAGTGCTGCAAACAAAGATTGCCAACGAAGAAAGGAATTTCATCACGCCCGCATGCGCTGTATGCTTGCTAGCGTCAGTCCGCTCCAAGCGCCGTAGACTTGTTTGCTTTAACACTGGGATTGTATTCATCATTAATAACCCTGCAATTGCACTGAGATTCCAAACGTTTGGTGCCCATAAGAAATCTATGCTGACAGCTAATAATAAAATTAAGGTTAATTTGTAAATTCCCAGCCATCCCCGTTTGATTAATAAAATCGCCAAGCCAATGCCAATTACATATGCAACGAGAAGCAGCTCAATCTGACTAAAGGTTGTGTCCACTGATCCCCAAAAATAGATGACCAGTCCATTGAATACCCCTTGAATTAGAATGTTGACCACATTAATTGTGACAAACGCCATAGCCGCATGATCAGTGCGTAACTCTTTTAGAACCCGAACAATCGAAGACGCAGATTCTGTGTTTTCAACCGCCTTTTTATCCTCAGTGGGAAGATACTTCAAATTGAGGGTTAGCACGTTGATGAGTAAATAAATACCAATTGAAATCACTAAAAATATTTTCACATGCCCACCCACAAAAATAAGAACCATGGCCACTGCGATTCCAAGAATTAAGCCAACATTCTGAAAAACTGTGGTTCTAGATACGAGCGCATCTAATTTATCTTTTGCCACCCAATTAATATAGCTACCCGTCAATGATAGATTAGCAATCAGTGAACAAATCCCAATTATAACGTCCGCAATGATAAAAAAATAAATCATTTCATTCGGTGGACAAATGATTGTCGCGATTAATGAAATAAGCATTAGCAAATTGGTCCACACAACCGCCCGCTTTTTATTCACACGGTCAATATTGTTACCGATAAACAATGTACTGACAATGATGGCCAACGAACCGATACTCGCCACGAAACCATTTGTCAAAATCGAACTACTTAGACTTTGGATTAAAAACAGACCACCAATTCCAAAAACAATATCAACCAACGCATTTAACCCGACGATGGCTGGAATTAAATTTTTATTCATCAATAAACTCCCGCATAAATTTCACTTTTTCTCCTGAATAAAGGATATGTTACCGATAATATGTGAACTTTATGTGAAGCAAATCGCTAAACAAACGTGTTTGAAATCATTTAATGGCATTAAAATTAGATATTTCCATATTGTGATTTATCGGTTTTTTTGGTTATGTTGCAACAAATAAAAAAGCGTGCCCAAAGACTCGCTTTTACGATTAGTTATTTATTCTTCTTACGCATACTAATCACAATCATCACGGCGTACCAAGCGAGCGCCAGAATCGTTGTGGCGCGGGTGCCATCACCGACCAACAAAATCAAGAGGATCATGGTCATAAACGCAATCGTCAAGTAATTACTAAACGGCGCCAATGGCATCTTGAAATGCGATGGGCTCACATGATAATCCGCTGACTTGCGGAACTTGACGTGCGCATAAATCAGCGTCATGTAGATGACCACGAACGCAGCTGAGGCAATCGAGGTGATTTTATCAAACGCGTCACTAGGGAAGATGAAATTCAACACAATCGCCATACCGACCATCACAGTTGAAATGTTCAACCCGCGAATCGGAATAAACCGATGATTCAACTTACCAACCCACGTATTTGGCCCTGTTAAGGCAAACAACATTCGGCCCGTCGTGAACAAACCACTATTGAGCGATGAAGCCGCGGCCGTCAACACGACGAAATTAATCACGCCGGCCGCCGCTGAAATCCCAATCCCTGAGAACACTTGCACGAATGGTGATTCGTTGGCATTGTAGTTCGTCCAAGGTTGGATACTCATGATGGCAATCAAGGCGCCTACGTAGAAAATCAGAATTCGAATAATGATCGAATTCACGGCTTTAGGAATCGTTTTGAGCGGATCCTTGGCTTCACTAGCCGTCATCCCCACAAATTCAATCCCCAAGAAAGCAAAGAACACCATTTGAAACGCTGATAGAATTTTAGTCCCATGATGGGCGACAAAGCCATATTGCCACAGATTGGCGATGCTCGTCGTCCCCGCGCTCGTCTTAACTTGGCCAAAAATCATGATCACGCCAGCGACAATCATCGCCACAATCGCCACGATTTTAATCATCGCAAACCAAAATTCAGTTTCACCAAACGCCCGCACGGCAATGATGTTAATCAAATACAATAAGATCAAGACAATCAGCTCAAACACCCAAGCATGGATGTTTGGGAACCAATATTGCATGTAGAGCCCAACCGCGGTTAGCTCGGCCATGGCGATGGTAATCCAGCCAATCCAGTAGGTCCAGCCGATCACAAAGCCGGCGCGTTCCCCTAGATACTTGGTGACGAACCCCACGAAGGTCGATTCTTCGGGATTGCTGATGATGAGCTCCCCAAGTGCGCGCATCATCCAAAACATGAACAAACCAACCACGATGTAAACCAGCAAAATTGCCGGCCCGGCCGTACTAATTGAACGCCCGGCTCCCAAGAACAATCCGGTTCCAATCGTCCCACCAAGGGCAATCATTTCGACGTGGCGACTCGAGAGCCCCCGTTTTAATGTGTTTTCTTCTTCAGCCATTGTCATCTCACTTTCATCCCCCACTAAGTTACTTACTTCTGTATATTGTAGCAAAGATTCACCCATAACAACGGATAATAGCTTGATTCTTAATGAACACTTTTAAAAAGAAAGCGTGTATAATGATAAAAAGAATAATTACGTGGAGATGCTTTATGGCTTTAACAGAAAATAAAACTTGGCAATTCCTGCAAGAACATAATCTTTTAAATGAATTAATCAAGGGTTATTACGGCATTGAAGTCGAAGCCCATCGAACAACAATAACTGGTGAATTGAGTCGTGAACCGCACCCAACTAATTTTGGTTCGCGCAAATTCCATCCGTATATGCAAACGGATTACAGTGAAACGCAAACTGAGTTGGTGACGGAACCGGCCACGAGTTTTGACGAAGCCCGGTATCGCTTGCAACAACTCCAATGGGTGTTGCGTGATGCTTTGCAACCCAGCGAAAATATCTGGCCAATCAGCATGCCACCAAAGTTGTCGGCGGCTGATTTAGAGTGGCTAGACACGACTTTCAAGCGTCCCTGGGTGAGTGACTATCGTGATTGGTTGACCGATAAATACGGTTCAACCCACGCTATTATGACGGGGCCGCATGTGAATTTTTCTTTGTCGCACGTGTTGGTGGATGCGCTGTTTGAAGCATCGCCTGAAACTGATAAGGTCACGTTTATTAACCAGCTATATTTCAAGGTTGGCCAAGCAATCAACGCCCACCGTTGGCTGTTTATCTACCTATTTGGGGCCAGCCCATATAATTTCAACGATAATGATTCGCGGATTCCAAACGACCTGCGCCAACCAGCGCGTTCAATCCGCAGCAGTCAATACGGCTTCTCAAATGATGCTGATATTGATTTAGCCTATGACGAAACACTTGATGCATTATTTCATAAAATGAACGCCTATATCGATGCCGGCCAATTGCACTCAGACCATGAATTCTACGGCACGGTGCGTTTCAAAGGCGTTGGCGCGCGTGCTGACGTCATGACGTATGGTACGCAATATCTAGAAATTCGGGTGTTGGATACTGATCCATTTAATCCAGCCGGCATCTCTGATAACGCGTTGAACCTGATTCAATTGTTGACGATGCTCTTCACAGTTGAGGATCGCAAGTACACTAGCAAAGACATGCATGCATACGCCAAGCTGGCTAACGAGGTCGCCTTGCAAGCACCTGATGAACCTTTGCCAGCCGCCCTTAAAGCTGAAGCTAAAGATATTGTTGAAGCCGTGTCGCATCTTGCTGAATCATTTGGGATGCGCTTCAATGATGGGATGTCATTGTTAGCTGAACGGATTTTAAATCCAGCTAAGACCCCCGCCGCCATGTTGGTCGCCAAAGCTGGTGACAAGGCTAGTCAATTAGCTTGGGCGGTTGAAACTGCTAAGCAAAATCAGGAGATGTTCCACGTGAAACAGGCAGCGTTGGCCGATGAAATCTTTGGCGACAAAGACCTCATGTCAACCCACATTCAAGCCTTACAATTGGGTCTGAACGTCTTAGCCTATTCATCGACTGAATTAAAGTTAAAGTTTAACGACCATACTGAGATTGTCACGCAACCAACTGATTTAACTCAATTATTTCCTGAAATCAACAACGCCTAAGTGATTAGGTGTTTTTTTGTGGTTTCATGAATTAATATTTGGGTTTTCTTTTGTTTACGGTGGACTGCTGTTTGCCGCTTGCAGCGTCAAAATTGTTGTAAAATTTGGGCCGGCTGGGGCTCTCCGGCAAAGATAAATTTCGTGGGAAACGGGTGGCGCAAATATGGGGAAAGGTCCGCGAGC
>JAITQG010000043.1 GCA_031289015.1 Lactobacillaceae bacterium | reverse complement strand
CGTGATGAGTCAATTGACCCGTGAAAAAGCGGGTGGGTTCACGTTAGCACAAACCCATTCGCTTGAAGAAATCGCAGCACAGATGGCTACAGCAGGCAATATTGATGCGTGGTTAATGCCGTTGGACACGCCGCTAGCTGAATATCCGCACGTGGCGTTGACGGATGCACAATGGGCCTTTGTTAAAGATGGGGTGGGTTTGTCGGGCGATAAAATTGAGGGGCAGCCGGCGCGCATTGTATTGACGTATCAAGGTGAAGTTAAGTCGGTCTTTGATTGGCATGTTGATAAACAGCTGTATCGACCATATCGGACCTTTAGTATTGAATAGGTATGACAACACTTTTAGCTAAAAATACGATATTATAGACTTGATAACTATGTTAAGGAGTTTTGCTTATGACAGAGACAAAAATTGTAATTCTCGGCGCTGGTTACGCTGGGTTAATGGCCTTGAAGATTTTACAAGGCAAAGCAAAAAAAGCTAATTTAGCGATTACTTTGGTTGATCGTAACGATTATCATACTGAGGCAACTGATTTACATGAAATCGCGGCTGGTTCACGGCAACTGGATGATATTTCATACAAAATTACTGATGTTTTGACCCCAAGTACCAAGTTTATTCAAGATAGCGTGGTGAAAGTTGATAAGTCAACTAAAACGATTGAGTTAGCTGAACATGCAAACCTTGAATATGATTATGTCATCATCGCATTGGGTTTTGTGTCTGAATCATTTGGTATTCCAGGTGTGTTAGAAAACACGCTGAAAATGGATGATGTGAATACGGCAGAAGCGATCCATCAACACATTTTGGCTAAAATGGTCGACTATAAGACAAGTCAAAAGGAATCAAATTTGACGATTGCTGTGTGTGGGGCTGGCTTTACCGGACTCGAATTATTGGGTGCTTTGGCCGAAGAAAAGGGGAAGTACGCCGAATTAGCGGGCGTTGCTGAAAATAACATTCGCATTTTGGTCGTCGACGGGTCACCACGGCCGTTTGGGATGTTCCCAAGTTCTTTGGCAGCAAAGGGTACTAAAATCCTGACTGATGGTGACGTCAAGTTGCTCATGGGTAAAGGGATTGAGTCAATTGAGCCAGATGTAATTCATTATAAGGATCGTAAAACTGCCGAAGTTGGTACCGTTCATGCCGGCACGATTATTTGGACCACGGGTGTTTCTGGGAGTCCGATTATGGCTGCCTCTGGCTATACGGCAAAACGCAATCGGGTGGTGGTTACAGATGAATTACGCGATCCTGAAGATGAGCATGTGTTTATTATTGGTGATCTTTCAGCGGTGTTTGATTCAGCATCAGACAACGGTGCCTTCTTCCCGACCACAGCGCAAATTGCGTTGGCACAAGGGCATAATGCAGCAAAAAACATTTTAGCTGACTTAGCTGGCAAACCAGCCCACAAGTTTAATTTCAAGTCATTAGGCATGGTTTGTTCGTTAGGTAACACGCATGCGGTTGGGATTGTGGGCGACAAAGACATTAATGTGTCAGGCTTCCCAGCATCTGCTTTGAAGAAAATTATCATGAATAAATCATTAATTGAGACTGGTGGTTTGAAGGCATTGCTCACCAAGGGTCGCTTTGATTTATATCATTAAACTGCAATTAAAAATCCAAGTTCAGATGGGCTTGGATTTTTATTTAGGCAACTAAAATGAAGGTAATAGTTATGAATCAAAATACTAAATTGAGGTTTGGCTCTTTATCGATGTTATAGGGGCTAAACGTGCTAAAATAGAAATAATGAATTGAACGAAAGAAGTTAAAAATGCAAGTTATTAATCTACATCATCCATATCAAGCAACCAAGATTGTCCAAGCACCAATTGTGTTGGCGATGGGTTTTTTTGATGGTGTCCATGTAGGGCATCGAGCTGTCATTGCCCGTGCCCAAGCTGAAGCTAAAGCACGCGGCGTCAAGTTGGCGGTTTTGACCTATGACCAACATGCATCGGTTGTCTTTGAAAAGCACGGGAACCCATTACAGTATTTAACGACTTTGCCACGGAAGTTAGAATTGTTTGCAGAATTAGGCGTGGATATTACCTATGTCGTCAACTTTACGTCGGCTTTTGCCAAACTTGAACCACAAGCCTTTGTTGATCAATATATGGCCGGCTTAAATGCTGTGGCGGTCGTGGCTGGTTTTGACCACACGTATGGGCCAAAAGATCAAGCCAATATGACTAATTTGCCAACGTATGCAGCTGGGCGTTTTGAAGTGATTGAGGTCCCCGCAGTGCTGTTAGCAGGGGTGGAAAGTGCTTCACGGCAAGCACGCCAATTGGTTGATGACGGTAAAATTGAACAGCTCAATCAAATGTTGACCATTCCGTATCAAACATCGGGAGTAATTGTGCATGGCGATGCGCGCGGTCGTGAATTGGGCTATCCAACTTTAAACATTGAAACCACCTCAGGGGAACGTTTACCGGCTGGTGGTGTTTATGTAACTTCAGTTCAAATCGATGGCGTTTGGTATCAAGGTATGGGTCAAATTGGCTACAATGTCACGTTTGGAGCCGGGCGGGCCCAAACCGTTGAAATTAATGTCTTTAATTTTAATCAAGAAGTTTACGGTGAACGAGTTCGGGTGAACTGGCACCAATATTTACGGGGTGAAGTGAAATTCACGGGAGTTGAAGCCCTAATTGCGCAATTGCAAAATGATCAAGCCGCGGCACAATTATTTTTTGCCACGCAGAATATAGAGGAGTAACCCATGTCGTTTGATGGTCTGTTTACCCATGCGATGGTGCATGAATTAAATGAAACCCTAGCTGGTGGGCGGATTATGAAAATTCATCAGCCATATCCCAATGAAGTCTTTTTGGTAATTCGGGCCAATCGCCAAAATTATCCCGTTTTGTTGAGCTCGCACCCAAGTTTTGCGCGGGCCCAAATTTCACATATTAAGTATGCGAATCCCCAAACGGCGCCTAATTTTGCGATGATGCTCCGAAAGCATTTAGAAGGTGCTCAATTATTGGCAGTTGAACAAATTGAAAATGATCGGATTATCAAATTTTCAACGACTGGCCGCAATGAATTAGGTGACGAGGAAAAGACGTCGCTGTATTTAGAGATGATGGGTCGTCACTCGAATTTGTTTTTGGTTGATGAAGCCACCCAAAAGATAATCGATCTAATCAAGCATGTGCCCGCCGATCAAAATCGCGTGCGATCATTGATTCCAGGTGGGCAATACATTATGCCACCAAAACAAGACGTGATTAATCCGTATAGCTCAACGGCGGGACTTGCTAATTTGATTTTGGACAATCCAGATGTGGAAGTGTTGGGTAAAGAAATTCAACATACTTTCCAAGGCTTTGCCCGCGATTCTGCGTTGGAATTAGCCAATGTAGTGCAGCAAACGGGGGATGCCTTGGCCAATGCGCAAACTTGGTTGAATAATTTTACCAATCCTAAGCCACAATTAATTTCGACTGAAAAAGGGATTAATTTTGCGCCGTTTGACTGGTTGACGCTACCTGGTAACAAGGTTGAATATCCAACGTTATCAGACATGTTGGATAATTATTTTGCGGAAAAATCAGAACGTGATCGGGTGCAACAACAAGCCGGCTTGGTGATTCGTGCAGTTAAAAACGAATACAAAAAGAATCAAACGAAAATCAAGAAATTTCACCAAGAATTGGCCGCCGCTGATGGCGCGGATGAATTCAAGATTCGTGGTGAACTATTAACGACGTACATGCACGAAGTTGAACGGGGCATGACGGAAATTGAATTACCCAATTATTATGACGATAATAAGCCATTGAAGATTCAATTGTCGAATCAAATCGGACCGTCACAAAACGCTCAAAAGTACTTTACGCGCTATAACAAGTTGAAGACGTCCGTGAAATACATCGATGAACAAATGGCATTGGCCCAAGCCGAAGTTGATTACTTTGAAAATGTGCTGGCCCAAATTGAGCTGGCTTCACCAAAAGACATCGAAGAAATCCGCCAAGAGTTGATCCTAGGTGGCTATATGCGTGTGCAAACCAAAAAGAAGCAAAAGCCCCAAGTGAGCGCACCAGAAAAGTTTTATGCTACGGATGGCACGTTGATTGAAGTTGGGAAAAACAACTTGCAAAATGAGCGGTTATCGATGAAATCTGCGTCTAAAAATGATATCTGGTTGCATACTAAGGATATTCCAGGGTCGCACGTGGTGATTCACAGCACGCAACCAACACCTGAAACATTGTTAGAAGGGGCAATGTTGGCTGCTTATTTCTCAAAGGCGCGGGATTCATCAAACGTGCCTGTGGATTATTTGCCGATTCGGCGCTTGCGCAAACCCAATGGTTCAAAGCCCGGATTTGTGATTTTTGAAGGCCAACAAACAATGTCTGTGACCCCTGATTTTGCATTAGTGCAACAATTACGGATGAACAAACCGAAAACTGAATAATTAGTTAAGGAAACGAGTTTGACAAGGTGGATTCGTTTCTTTTTCGTAAATTGATAGTAAACTTAGATTAACAATCAAGAAATACGGAGGATGGCCGATGTTGCGAGAAGTTGCGCTTGATAAGATTGAAGTATTAGTCGATGCGATTACAGCTGGTGTAGAGCGAGTTGAGTTGAACGCCAATTTAGAGGTGGGTGGTTTGACCCCAGCAGACGCCATCGTGTTAGAGGCAGTCGAATTAACCAAAAATGCCGGCACTGAGCTAGTCGTCATGGTTCGACCACGCCCAGGCGATTTTAATTATTCATACGTCGAAATTGAACAGATGATAAAAACCTTGCGTCGGTTCCGTTCGTTTGGGGTTAAGGCCGTGACGTTTGGGGTGTTAAATGACCAGCATACATTGGCACGCGACAAAATGGCGAAGCTGATGGAAGCGGCGGGGTCGATGACGGTGATTTTTCATATGGCCTTTGATGAGATTCCCTTGGATAAGCAGAGTCAAACTTTGGAATGGTTGGCGCGGTATGGGGTTAAACGCTTGTTGACGCATGGGGGACAATTGGAACAACCAATTCAGGTGACGCTGCCGCATTTGTTGGAGACGGTGCAACAGGCGCCGGCTACGCTTGAGATTTTGCCTGGGGGTGGGGTTACGTTTGCTAATGCGCAGGCGGTGATCGATGCTTTGGGGGTTGGTCAGGTGCATGGTAGTCACATAATTGAAATTTGATTTTTGGGTCTCGACTTGGTTGGGGCCTTTTTCATTTGGAATTTATGGGGTTCAATAAGTTATGGATGATTTACTGATTGACAGGATCGACTTCAGATGTTTTTGATAGGTTGATGTCTCTTGTATAAAATTAATGTGGCGAACAATGTTGATAAAAAATTCAACTCACCGCAAAAAAAGCCAAAAAAACTAATATGATTGATATAAAAAATTAATGCGTTCTTTTAATGATGGACTGAACACACTGAATTGACAATATAGTGTTTTCAACTGTGTAAAATACAATAATCAAACAAAGAAAAGTCATAAAAAAGTAAAAAACGCAAACTATAATCAGTAGCATAAATATGGTGGAGAGGTACTTTGTGATGAGTGATTTTTTAATTGGACTATCTCAAGAAGGCAAAACTATTGATGAAAAAATTAATGATTTTACAGCTAATACAGTTGAAAAAAATAATTTTGAAGAACAAATAACAGATTACTTATCCACAAAAAATCTTTTTAATAAGGAAGTTCTACATGACTATTTAAAAAGTAATAAGTATACTCAACAACAATTTTGTAATGGAATTGATCCAAACAATATCAACACGAGTGAATTAGCTGGTTGGGCAATAAAATTTGAAAATATTATAAATAAATATTGTCAGAGTGAACACGATATTCAAACGCAAACTATTTTACAAAGTATTCATCCATTTGTTATGTATGTTTCCGAAAAAGTCTCAAGCATCGTTACTGATTCTGGAATCAGTATTGATCAAAATGCGCTAGAAAATATTACACAAAAGTACATTCACGAAATACTGAATTTAGTTGAAAAAGTGCTTATTGTTGAGTTGCATACTTATAAAGAACAAACAGGGTTTAACACTCGTGACAGCAGAACTCAATTTATTGAATTTATTGATGCTGAATTCTCAACACCAAATAAAATAAAAAAGTTTTATCGACGGTATCCAGCATTATCAAGGTTGATAATGACGAGAACGGATTTCCATCTCAGTGCCGTTCAAAAATTATTTACTGCCTTAAAAAAAGAAAAAAATAACATTAACAAAATAGTAGATACAGTATCAACAGTTACAAAAATTAATCTGGGTGTCGGTGATGGGCACGTCGGTGGGCAATCAGTTGCGATAATATACTTTGGTGAGAAAAAACTTATATATAAACCTAGAGATGATTATATAGCTGAACAGTTTGGATTATTTTTAAACTGGATAAATGAACAAAATGAATTCTTATCAATGGTGTCACCGAATGGAATTTATCGAGATAACTATGCATTTATTGAGTTTGTGGAAGCAAAAAGTTGTAAAACAAAAAAGGACATATCCAACTTTTACGAGCGATATGGCTATTTAATTGCCCTAGGGTACTTGCTATCAATGAACGACTTACACTTGGAAAACGTAATTGCATATGGAGAATTTCCAGTGTTAGTCGATGTTGAAACAATGATGGTGCCCGAAATTCAAGAAAGCAGTAAAACCCCCTCAATTATTGAACAATTCAATCAGAAATATGTTAAGGAAACCATTTTATCAAGCATTTTATTGCCAAATATTGCAAAATTGGCAGGTGGTGTAGAATTAAGCGGATTGTCAGGTGACGAACAAATAATACCTGAAAAACAGTTAATACCAGTTAATGTAAAGGGCCACGTTAAAATGTCGTAAATGGGCCAAATAGGAATGTCGGAAAAACGACATCCATTTGGACCCATTTACGATTTTTTTATTGTGCTTGTATTTTATAATTTAACCATAC
>JAITQG010000057.1 GCA_031289015.1 Lactobacillaceae bacterium | reverse complement strand
TGATTTTCACTAATTTCATAATTTCGTTACTTTTTCAGCGGCCTCGGTTAAGCGAGGTAGCGAAACGATTAAGACCCATTTTTTGGCCCACGCTCTTGGGCCGAAAAATTCTGGTCGTATTGGTTCGTGTCGCCCACTTCAACACCCGTAATGCGGAGCCATTTACCCCAGCAACCCCAAATCCCTTGGCCTGAAAGGCCAACAAAAGCCTACCAAAGTTGAGTAGCCAAAGCCTCAAACATTCCGTGACTTTCAAGTTCATGTGCCAACTCCAGCAAGGTAATTTCCCCACCCTTAGGCGCACAAACCATCACCCCCAGCGGTAATTGATTAGCCGCCAAATGCACCGGCAAACTAATCGCCGTCTGCCCCGTTAAATTAATCACAAACGGATAAGGCGAATAAGCCAAACTAGGATAAAACATATCCCAAATAATCTGTTTCTGCTCCCGATAATCATATTCACCAATATGCTCCATCTGTTGCAACGTTTGCGCCGCATGTTTTTCTGCCGCAATCGGAATCGCTGTTTGTGCCGTTGTCGGTGTCAAAAAGACATCATATTGCGCATAAATTTTCTCCTGAAAGAGCACCGTCGTCTGATCCCAATCATTTAGACTAGCAATATAATCTGCCGCCGACACATTTTTACCATACGCAATCAAAGTCCGCGTCATTAACTCTAGTTTGGTATCATCAATTGGTCCAAATTTCGCCATACCTTCATACATGGCGGCCGTTTCAGCGGCATTCATTTGATAATACGTTTCAATCAATGCGGTTGCGTCAAATGGATAGGCGACCTCTTCGACTTCATGGCCTTGGGTAGCTAAAAATTCAGCTGTTTTACGCACGGCAGCGATCGCATCTACACTAATTGCGATGCCTTTAACCGACGTTTCAGTTGAAAATCCAATGCGAAGTTTTTGCTTGGGGTCGCCAATTTGCAATAATGCAGCCTCAGATAATAACTTATGCTCGCCAAATGGATTTTCTTCTTGATTGACTTGCAAGGCAGCTAACAACCGCGCTGTGTCACGCACCGAAACCGTTAAGCCAAAATCAACCGCCGCACCTTGCCAACCACGCCACCCATCCGGGCCTTTGGGCGTCCGACCGCGTGTTGGTTTCAACCCAATTAAGCCCGACCAGCTCGCTGGAATGCGCAATGAACCGCCACCATCCCCACCGGTCGCCAAAGGAAACATTCCACTCGCTACGACACTAGCGGCACCACCAGATGAACCACCTGGATAATAATCATGATTCCAAGCATTACGCGTATCCCCGTACAAAGCTGAATCTGTGATGTTTTTAAAGCCAAACTCAGGTGAATTCGTCTTGGCTAATGGAATGAAACCAGCTGCTTTAATCGCCTTCCCAAAATTATCATCTTCAGTCGCCACCATGCCGGCTAATAAGCGACTACTGGCTGTTGCGCCCATGCCGGTGATGTTTTGCCCCAACATCTTTAATGCCACGGGGACACCCTCAAATAAGCCGTTGGTTTGCGGCTTTGTCTTCAAATAATTTTTCGCCAAATCAACGTCCATTTCAACCACGGCATTTAAATCAGGGTTGAGTTTTTGAACTTTTGCGACCGTTAAATCTAACAATTCTTCTGGTGAAATTTGTTTGGTGGCAATTTGTTCGGCCCAATATGTTGCGTCTTTCATGCTGACATTCCTCAATGATTCCTTGTTTATAAGACTGCTAAAATAATGAAATTAATAATAAATAATGCATCCGTGGCCCAAATAATGGGATGGACTTCTTTAATTTTACCAGTTGCAACCTTAATAATTGTGTAGAAAATGAAACCTGCCGCAATTCCATCTGAAATCGAATAACACATCCCCATAAATACTGAGGCAAAAAAGGCAGGAATCGCTTCTTCAAGATTATTCCAATCGATGTGGGCAAACGAAAACATCATCATTACCCCGACGATAATCAACGCTGCCGCTGTTGCTTCGGCGGGTACCAAGGCAATGATGGGTGATAAGAAAATCGTAAGGAAGAAGAAAATTGATACAAAGACTGACGTTAAGCCCGTGCGCCCACCTTCACCAATGCCAGCAGCACTTTCCACATAGGTCGTGGTGTTACTTGTGCCGATCACGGCTCCAATTGAAGTTGCCACGGCATCAGCTAGCAACGCCCGATCCATCTTCGTCTTGAACCCAAACTGGCTGTCCGTAATTGCTGCTTCATCTTCGGCAGTAAAAATCCCCGACTTTTTACCTGTACCAATGAAGGTCCCGATTGTGTCAAACGTGTCAGCTAAACTAAACGCAAAAATCGTCATTAGGACCTGCAAAAAATTATGCTCGTTTGAAAACAATGTCCCCAAGCCCTGCTTTGAGAAAACTGCCCCAAACACGGTGCCAAAATCATGAAATGAAGCCCCTAGCGAAGTAGTGGTCCAATTCAACTGATTCAAATGGACTACGCCAAAGGGAATGCCTAATAACGTGGTTGTGATGATCCCCAAGAAGAATGCCCCGCGAACCTTTTTCACCACCAGAATCGTCGTGACCAACAAACCTACTAAGGCTAAGGCAATATGCATCGTGTTCATGTTCGCCAAGGCCGGCACGATTGAACTATTTACCGTAATCGTGGCTTTACCTTGATCTGCCCCTTGGCCTAGCACTGTGTAAGCCCCCGGATCGGCTGTAAAATTCAACAATCCCGTCGCTTTAATCCCCACGTAGGCCACAAAGATGCCAATTCCACCGCCAATTGCATATTGAATATTGACTGGAATCGACTGGATAATCGCCTTTCGCAACCTAGACACCGTAACGATGATATTAATAATTCCACAGATAAAGACCATCGCTAAGGCTTCTTGCCAAGTATAGCCAAGCGCAAAACATACAGTATATGTAAAAAAAGCGTTCAACCCCATTGCGGGTGCTTGGGCATATGGCACATTGGCAAACAAGCCCATGATGAGCGTACCCGCAATTGTTGCAATAATCGTGGCTAAAAAGACCCCTTGAAAGGGCATACCGGTTTGGGACAACATTGTCGGATTAACGAACAAGATGTAGCTCATCGCAAAAAATGTCGTTAAGCCAGCAAACAATTCTTTAGAAATTGTCGTGCCGTTCGCTTTTAATTTAAAAAATGCTTCCATGATCAGACCTCCAGTTTTCTATGTAAGTTTATTTTATCAATTGCCCCGTTAAATATCGGTTTCTAACTATCGACAGCAAAAAAACAACCATGCAATTAAGCATGATTGTTTTCTGATGAATTAAGAATTACCTTGATGCACACGCACCGTGATAAACCGGACGTGATCCAAGCGATCAAAAATCTTCCATTCAAAACTTGAAACATGATTCTTTTCCAAATTGAACGTTTGCGTAAAGGCATGTGGGGTTCCCGCCACGATATTCCCTTCACCTTCACCCGCGTCGCTCAAAACGTGGGTTCCATTGACATAGACCGAGTAACCATTGGCATTGTCATTGGCAATCCCCTTGAAGGTAAAGGTATTTTTCTTCGTATAAACATCATACCCATCATCATCATTACCCGTCCATTTGCTTGTATTATCAAACGTCAAGGTAGGTGGATACATATCATAGAAACCACCGATGTTGTATTTATAGGTATTACCGTCATTAAAGGTGACTAACAACGTCCATTGCTTGAAACCATAATCAGCATCTAAATCAACAGCAATTGACCATTGATTATCCTTGAGTTTCACTTGGTTTTCAGGCGCGTATCGATCCGTTGAAGTATTAAACAAGACCATGCTTTTGATATTATCACCAGCAATTCCTCGCAGTGTGTACTTTTTAGTTTTGGCATCCCAATCAGCCAAGTCAGGTTTGTCAAAGTTCGTCAAAGTCAATTGATCATCCAAAATCGTCTTTGATGAGTAATACACAATACTCGTTGCTTTTTGGGTTGGAGCTTCATCTGAATAACACTCGATGACATTGAAGCCTTCTTGCAGCTCAATATCGCGGTTGACATTGGTGGCATCCACCAGCTCCTTCTTGATAGTTGTTTGTGCGTCAGTAGCAGTTTCCCCCGCTGTTTTATTGATAATATGAATGTCGCCTGATGTGGTTGAGACATTATACGTAGCTGGGAAATTCGCTGCTTTAGTTTGAACCAGTTCGAATTGTGAAAAATCATCCCATTCGTTATAGCCCAGCTCTTTCAGCATTTCCTCGTTCGTTCCACGGTAGATACCATAAAACATTAAATTAAAGCCTGGGAAAAGCTTTCGAGCTCCACGTGGATTAGTAAATGAATATTCGCCAACACTTTCTGGCACCACGGGTACAGGTGAAGAATAATTTGTCGTAAAGAGATCAATCGGTCGTTTTTCAATAATATTTTGACCGGCTGCATCATGTGAATAAGTCAGCATAACCACGCGGAGATCCTCATCAATTTTGTCGATCATTTCCACGGCATTTGGATCATACCTAATCCAGGTATTGTAACTACCATTATCATTAGGCGTGATTGTTTGTCCATTGACGTAAAACACATCCGGACTATTACCCTTAATTCTCAACAGATGATTAACTGGATCAAAGTCTGAATCACTGAAGTCAAATGCAGTTGTTTTGCTGGCGTTAATTTTATATGACTCCATATAGGTATATGGATTAATTTTGGGATCAGCGTGTAAATCAAAGGGATCATTTGGATTGTCGTCCCATTTCCGATCAACAGGGACTCGAATTGGAGTATCATCTTCATCTTTGATCAAAGTCGTTGGAATACTTGGTTGAACGATTTTAAATTCATCACTCTTCCCCTCTGACAAGGTTTGTTTGAAAGCCACATCAATCCAATTATGAGCGAAATCCTCAACACTCAAGGCCACTGTATTTTCACTTGGTGACACACTCGCCGCCATTTTACTATTCAATTTATAGTTAATGTTATATTGCTTTGAACGTGCCTTGCCCTGCAACACACCTTCCGCAATTGAATAAAATTGACCATTAATCGTCAAAAATGTTGGTGAGAAGCCACCAAAGCCAGACTTATCATCGGTTGCATGTCCAACGAGATAATACCCATCGGCGCGTTGTTCGAGTTTTAACCCACTCACAACTGGCGCGGTTGTATCAACGTGAATATTCAAGGTTTGATCTTGTATCTTAGCTCCAGCCATTTGACTTGTAGCCTCCAAGTGATAAGTATAATCACCTTCTGGAGCTGGCACTCGATCACCCGAGGTTGGACTGATAATGTCCCCACTCCAAGCAAAAGCCCCTGGCCCTAATTCATTGATCAACTCATTCCCGTTACACCAACTCCGCGAAACATTTGTCCGTGTGTTGACATTAAGAACTGTTTTGCCCTTTTTATCAGTAATATAGCCATGCAATGACTTGGCATTTCTAGTCAACGCCAAGCTCCTAAACATTACAATCGTAGCAGCGCCTTGATCAATATTCGTATTTGAACTGTACCAAATATCGTTTGGATCATACGTATAAGTCTCGGTTGCTGTGTCCCAAGTATAACCAAACCCTTGAACAGGGTATTCGCTTGGTGACAAGCTTGAGAAATTATAGAATGAATCAGCAGTCGTTGCCATAGCATCGACAATTGGTTCCTTGTCCAAATCGCCATAATACGCCACAATTGGCAACACGTTTGTATTATCTGAACCAACTTCTTGAATGCCAAAGAACCCTTCTAGCCAGCTATCTTTAGCTTGGAGCTTTGAAATATTCAATTTAACATTAAGGGTCTTGGTTGCCCCCGCCTTCACACAAATGGTTTGTTGCCCACCTGATGTAGTAATAGAAGCGATAGATTTTCCAATCGGGTATTCGTGCAAGTTTTGCGTTTCGGCATTTTTTGTGTCTGGCGCGGTGGTTTGCCCATAAACTTGCCCGGTTTGCGAATCGATTTTGTACTGTTTTGCTTGCTTGCTCGTGTTCGTGATATCGAGTTTAAAGCTTTGACTACCATTGATTTGCTTCAATGATAGCGTCCCCTCCATCTTATCATGCACACTGAGTAAGGTCTTATTTTTCAAAGCTTTGGCAACATTAATCGCTCCTGCTCCTTGTTGTCGAACCGAATTAATCGCCTTGATTGTTTGTCCATCCTTTGTGTACGTTTCATACACTGGGGTAGCCGAATTTTCCATCCGAACTTTAGCTGCGCGCACCTTTTTGATACCATTCAATCCAGCTTGCTTCAAGTCTGGGAGCAATAAGGCTTCCGCACCAGATACGAATGGTGTGGCCATACTTGTGCCACTCATTTCACCAAATTGATTGCTATTCAATGTTGACCAGATATTGCCCCCTGGCGCTGTGATTTCAGGTTTGAAATCCATTTCCGGCGTCAAGCCCCATGATGAGAAGTATGACATCTGTCCAGCCGTAGTTGAGGCAATCCGGGTTGGCGTGCGCAAAATACTGACCTTTTTATCAGCGGCTGCTTGAGTTGCAAAGTAGGCAGCTAACTTTTCACCATCCGCATGACTGACCATAGCGGTTGGCAAACCATCATCATAGTCCAAATCTTGATCAAAACTTGTTTCACCAGGCTTGGCATTTTCATCATCAGCCACAATAATCAAACCTTGAACTGAAATACTACGCGCCATGGTACTGCGTTCATATTGGGTTAATTCACCTTGGCTGATCATAACGATTTTTTGATTAGGGTTGACGTTTAGTGCTGTCCCATCAGCAAACCGGTACCCATTCTCATAATCAACACCATAACCACGGCCTAAATTCCCGTCTGGAGCAGCTTTAGGATAGTATTTTTCATAGATTGCTTTGAGCTGATCAACTTTAGTCGCTTGGGCAAGCCCATCTGTATATTCTTGCGGGCGTGGTTCCAGTTTAAACGTCATTTGATCCATTGGGGAGACAAGCTCCTTACCAGTTGCTTGGGCATTAGCAAAGTATTCGTCAATCCTTTCTCGTGCGGGTTTGATACTATCACTTAATGGTGCAATATTGAACCCGACAGCCTTGCCATCGACTTGACTTACACCATTAGCTGTAAAATTATAATCACCGTCGCGTTGGAAGCTCTCGTTAGTATCGTACAACCTAAAGCCAGTTGCTGTGGCAGTTTCGTTCATATCACACTTGATGTCTTTAAAGATGTCATTGCCATCTTCATCGACAAATTCAAGTGAGCTAACCATCCGCTTGGCATTATTCTCAGAAGCCACGGTCAATACATCGAGGGCCGAACTAGGTGAACCCACCGTTTCTTGTTCCTTGATGGCCTTTGCTTGTGAAGTCCCATCCTTAGTTTGCCCAGCGTAATTACCATTATTACCCGCGGCAACGACGGCCAAGACGCCCAATTGTGCAGCGTTATTCAGCGTGATTTCTTGGATATCATCGGCACTCCCACTACAAACTGAGCCCAGTGACAAATTCATGATATCAGCACCCAGCATTACTGAGTCTTCAATTGCCTTAATAATTACCGGCGTCATTGCATTGCGACTTTCATTACCAAAGACTTTCATCGCCAACAATTGCGCGTGAGGAGCAACTCCATCCACGTCAGCATTGCCTTCGATATGCGCTGCGGCCTTGGCTTTTTGCGCTGCTTTTTTACTGCCTGTTTCAGCCAATGTTTTGTCATAGGCTTGTTGCTTCACATAGTCAGTCCCATCGGCAGCCATAATCCCTGCAACGTGCATGCCGTGCATTGAATTAATACCTGTGTCATAAATCTGGTCATTATTTTCAGCATAATTGTAACCATATGGCACTTTAGCTGTGTAGTATTTACCAGGCAAATTCTTTTCAGCCTTGAGCGTATCGACCGCGTCCTTGGTCAACGCTGGGGTCGTTGGATCAATTGATAAATCTTTATGCGTGACATCAATCCCAGTATCGATGTCGGCAATCACAATGCCATCACCCTTATGCTCAGAACCTTCAGAATCCCATGCTTTAACCGCATTTCCTAATTCAAGGGCATCCGTATCAGCAACTTGGTATTCTTGCACTGGATACACCGCTTCGATCGTATTCTGGGATTCCAGCTTTTGGACTTCTTTTGGTGTGGCTTTGATTGAAAAGCCATTGACCAAGTAACCACTTTGGCGTTTTACTTTGGTACCCGTAATATTTTCAGCGACATCAGCAGTCAACGCTTGGTCATCCACAACGGCCTGAACATGTTGTTTGATGGCTTTGATATTGCTCTTAGTCCCCGTTGGTGCTGGGGCGGCTTTATAGGCCGGTGCTTCTTTTAATTGTACAAAGACTTCAACCTCTTTGTTCGCCGCAGCTTTAGATGCCTTAGTTTTGGCATCCCAATCCTTTTCCACAGCCGCAATTCGCTTGGCTGTTTGTGCCTTGACGGCTGCTGCTTGCGTAGTGTCATCGGTTTTAGCTTGCGTCTTTTTTTGTGTGGTTGCATCAGCTGCTACTAACTGCACATTTGCAATCAGCGGTGCAGCAATGTTTGCCAGCAAGACAGAGGTCATTAAAACAATCTGACATTTTTTCATATTCGTGTTCATATTCATAAATATTCCCCGTTCCTCAATGTGTTTATGAGACATTTCCTGTTTTCAGTAATGTGATTATACTGTGCAGAGCGTGAAGAATGTGTGAATAATTAGTATATAATTAGAGTTCTCTAATCTTTAGCTTTGTTACAAAGCGTTTTCATATGCAATGCAAATGTCTTTTAAAACCATTTCAAATAGATTGTGTGAATTTTCTTTGATGCGAATTTGATTTATTTTCTTTTTTCGCTACGTTAAATAGTTTAACCACTTACTATTTATACGCTTTTTTACATATTTTATTCATTTTTTTGCTCATGGTCACTTTATTATGTAATAAATATTCATTATTATTTTTGTGACTTTCACACTATATCCAACACACCACTTGTCCATTTGGAAATTTTGATCCCTGTAAAATTATGCTTAATCTGATTATTTATTCGCTAATTAATTAAAATTTAAAATTCGATATTACAAGCAAAACAACTAGTTATATTAAAGTTGAATGATAATCATTAAGGTTATCTGTTGACTTTTTATTAGTCCAGTGTAAAATGCAAATTAAGCTAGCTTAAAAAATTAAATTAATGAGGTAATTAATATGACTGTTAAATATTACGATGGCACAGTTGAACTCATGAATCTTTTTTAAATATACTTATGAACCCAATTAATTGGAGGTAGTGAAAATGCGCAAAGCGATACATAATTTATTAGCATACATAACACAACTAATGAAGACGTATCGACTTTTTTTCTCATCATCGAGAAGTGTGGCGATCGTCTTAGCAATCTTGTTACCAATCCAAGCATTACTACCGATTGCTACGGTTCAGACTGGCCAAGCAATTATTGATGCAATTTCTATTAAACATCCGTTCATGAGCCTGTTTACCTTGTGGCTCATAGCAACCTTGTTAACTCAACTATTACCCGCGCTGGCTACATTAGTTCAGGGTATTCTAACAGATAAATTAACAGGCTTTATCAATTTATCTTTAATGGAAAAGTCTAAAGCATTGATTTCACTGGCGATATTCGATGATTCAGAGTATTTTGATGACTTGTGTAAAGGGCCACGTTAAAATGTCGTAAATGGGCCAAATAGGAATGTCGGAAAAACGACATCCATTTGGACCCATTTACGATTTTTTTATTGTGCTTGTATTTTATAATTTAACCATAC
>JAITQG010000013.1 GCA_031289015.1 Lactobacillaceae bacterium | reverse complement strand
TACCGAGAAATTGAAGAGCTATTCGGGTTGGTCGTTTATTTTCCGGATGCTCACAGCCCCTGGGAACGTGGCACCAATGAGAATACCAACGGATTAGTCCGCGAATACATCCCGAAATCCACTGATTTATCAAATTTTACAAGCGATGAGATTAAAAAAATGGTGTCAAAAATCAACAACAGACCAAGGAAATGTCTGGGATTTAAAACACCATTTGAATTTTTCTTTAACAAATCGTTCCACTTGGCTTGAAAATTCGCCGAAATATAAATAAACAACCCTATAAACGCCGGTATGACAGCGTTTATAGGGTTTTTTTATTAAAGTGCTTTTAAAGCGGAAATCGAGTTTATTAAATTTATTCCATGTCACCCGCGATAATTCAGGTCGAAATTCACACACAATTTTTATCGCTCGTTTTATCGCTCATTTTTCGAGCGATAAATCATTCTCGAGCCAACTCCAACAATCGCTCACGTAACGCATCATCCACGGCGTAGATATACAGCCCCTTAACTCCGCGCTTCAACAACACATTCAGTGCGTCGCGCAAATGGGCTTGGCCGGCTGCACCTCGTCCGTCATTTCGCGTCTTTAAAGCGTGTGGTGATTTATTCATTGTTTCATCAATCACGATGTGTCCATTGCGATATTGAACCGATGGGCCTAAAATCAAGCCTGCATAATTCAAATCAAAGCCTTGAATCGTATACGTCGAGCCAATTTCATTAATCGTGGCATCATACTCTGCCCATGATTGCTGCTTGGGAAGTTTGACAGTCGTCATGTTCCACGGAATCACTAAGTTACCGGCCGTGACATTCCACTCACCTTTGGGCTTCCAATCCCAATCATAGGTCGTGATCATCCGCGAAAGCCCCACGTCGGCATTCTTAGCCTTAATCGCAGTGAACAGCGCCTGCGCGTCCGCAAAAATTTGCAAATCATAACCCGGATCAACTGGTATTGCACCAAGTTCACCATCGACAAAATTTTGAATCCAAGCTTGAGTCGCTTCGCTCGCCTGCATGCGCATTTGTCCATCAAGCGTGTAGACTTCATCAGCTCCTTGTTCTAGCTCCAGCAAGTCGTCGTCTGACCAAGACTGGTCAACCCGAATGATTTGCTGTGGGTCAAAAATTGCAATGGTGCTCTTGGCGATTTGGCGAATGGCACAAATTTGGTTGTTCGTCGCAAACCTAGCCTGATGATGTTTAGTCCAAGCTGCCATGTGCCCCTGCGTCCAGACTAGATGCGCCTCGTCGATCAAGACGACATCAAATTGCGTATCAGTTTTCATAACATGGTTGATCAACTGGCTAGGCGTGCCCACAATGAATTCGGGTGCGCCAAACACCAGCTTCAACTTAGCCACTAATTGCTCATACACTTTGACTTGTTCATCGTGATTGACGACGAGCGCCACCCGCAATGCAGTTTCACGGCCATCAATCGACTTAGCGAATTCACGCGTGGCCAACTCATAGAATAAATTACTCAACAAAACGGTCTTTCCCGTACCAGCTGCCCCCTTGACCAGTAACAATTGGCCGGTCGCGACTTGGGCTTGTTGGGTGCGTACCAACTTCAAAATATCGGCCTTCACATTTTGCTGGGCGGTATTTAAAGTCTTGAACGGTGACGCCTTGAAAATAGCGCTTGAGACAATTTCTGAAAGCTTCGGAAACAAATCCCGATCCCGTTGATGTAACTCCGCAATCGCTTGTTCGAAAACGGTGGTGGCATCATCCTTACCCGAGTAATTTCCCTGTTCATTGGTCCGCCCGTTAAGTAGCTCAATCTCTGAAACCTGAGGGACCCCTAGGAAATATTCAATAAAGCGATTTTCGATGTCGAGCGTCATGGATTTATGAAATAATTCATCACCAATAATATACATATCCGCAGAATCTAGTTGTTGGAGCTTATCATCGGCGTTATTCAAATGTTGTTTGGTCCGCTGCACAATGTCATTGGCCTCACCAACATAGACTTGATATTTTTTACGCGATTGCTGGTTAACCAAATAAACCGTGGGCATCTTCAAAAGCACCTGTTGCTCATCAGTACTCAGGTCTTTGGGCAGATTGCGCAACCCCGCTTGGGAATACACAATGCTTTTGATTGTCGGTTTTTTATTGGTAGCCACTTGCATCACGTCCTTTGCTGATTAATGTTAATTTAATTATAAGGCAGTTTTCGAATTTATTCAGTCAATGCCTTGTACAAACTAGCATCAACTGCATTTTCCAGCTTGAAATCATAACGAACGAGGCGTTGTGCATTACCTTCTGCGTCATTTTGCGTGGTATCTTCTGCAAACAGTGGTTTTACCGGACCGAGATAATAATAGCCAGGGCCATCGATTGCGATCTCATCAGATTTCTTGACGAACAGTTGAATGATGTCATAGTTATCGACCTCAGAAATCCACTTTTCAGTTTTACTCTGCAAAGTTCGATTGTTTTTTGACAGCCAGTTAAACGTATCCCGACTAATAAAGCGATCTTCATAAGCCACCGCATTGGTTAGGTTTAATTTTTCCAATTTAACAAAGATTGGCAATGCGGTTTCGTCTGGCTTTTTCAGATAGCCGCCGACATTCAACGGCACCTGCTCACCACCCCAGTTCAAGCCTTTAATCACATCGCGCAAGTCATACTTTTCATATCTGGTAAAGCGCACACTAACATCAAAGTTTTCCAAAATGTGTTGTTTGCCAGCTTCAATCGCATCTTTTACATACCGCTTAAACGCGTCATCGAGCAGTTCATGCTTAAATTCATTTCCGAGCGTCCACTCGTCACCATTCATTTCGAGCAACGGTTTGGGATCACCATAATTTTTCAACGTTCGCGCCATGAAGTATGTCGTATCCAAGACGCTTTTAACGTTTCCCAACGATTGTTCATCGTAGAAGTATTGCTTATCTGCAAATATTTTGATTACTTCTTGTTCTGACAGCGAACCTTTTTGAATTAACTGTGCTAGTGTTTCCACCTCTAGTATGCGCTTGGAACTAGTTATTTCACCATAGATATACTTCAAGAAAGCCTGTTGTGATTCGGTGAATTTTGGTAATGCGTCGACATCATCAAATTTAATTTGATATAGCGACAATGATTTGAATTTAGCAATAATATCTGTGATTTCAACAGCTCCCATATTTTCGAAATCTTGTAACATGGGCACTTTATGACCGATTTGATCTTTCAACAGCTTGTAAGCATCCTCAAAGCGCTTCATTGAGTCAGGCTTGAAGTCACCAACCGCTTTTAACACCCGCTTACGAGCTACTTCTTCAAAATTAATTGTCGATACACCCGTCAACGTTGGTGCAATCACGTTCTTCCGAATTTTTTCTTTATTGGCACTACGAGATTTATCAAACGCCATCGGGATCATATAGTTATTCGCATAATTTCCAATAAAATCAATAATCGTAACGTATTCTTTGTCGTCAACTTTACGCAGGCCTCGCCCTAATTGCTGCAAGAAAATAATGCTCGACACTGTGGGCCGCATCATGATGACCTGATTAATTTCTGGGATATCCACTCCTTCATTAAACACATCAACTGTGATGATATATTCTATTTCTGCATTTTGAAGTTGTTCCACTGCCTCAAAGCGTGTTTCGACTTTATCTTCTCCATAAATGAATCTAGATTTATGCCCTTGCTTAGTGAGTTCTGCAGCAAGTAACTGCCCTTCCTCGACCCGACTCACGAAGATTAAGCCCCGTAATATATCACCTGAGTAACCATAATACGTGGTTTTTTCTAAAATATAAGCTACACGTTCATTAGACACAAGATTTTTTAATTGCGTCGAATCATCAATGATTTCGC
The DNA here is from genome assembly GCA_031289015.1 of Lactobacillaceae bacterium. Lineage (GTDB taxonomy): Bacteria > Bacillota > Bacilli > Lactobacillales > Lactobacillaceae > Weissella. The sequence goes on along the minus strand of JAITQG010000013.1, from coordinate 27,696 downwards.
CATCTTTTTCATAATCGCTCACCCCGATGTAATGGAATGGAGCCAACAATTCGGCATCCAACGCCTCCACCAACGAGATGTTATGCACGACATTATAATCAAAATATTCATATACATGTTTACCATCAGTTCGCTCTGGGGTGGCCGTCATCCCCAACATAAAATCAGGCTTGAAAAAATTCATAAAGCGTTGATACATCGTTTCACTTTGTTGATCGTCATTAAACCCAACTCGATGAGCTTCGTCAATAATAATGTAATCAAAATAATCTGCGCCAAATTCGGCCATGAGTTCTGGCTTAGAGATCATATTAATGGTGGCGAACAGGTATTTAGCTTTGGCCTTTCGTTGTGATCCAGACAAGAGCCCATAGTCTGAATCATCCCCACCAAGGACTTTTTTGAAACTAGCGAGTGCTTGGTTTAAGATTTGTTCTCTATGCACCACAAACAAAAATTTATCCGGAGCGACATTTTGCACATCAAAGGCGGCCAAATATGTTTTACCGGTTCCCGTCGCCGCTACAACTAAGCCTTTTTTCTCACCATTAGCCCGTGTGGCCTGCAAATCCATCAACGCTGGTAATTGCATTTCATTAGGTGCAATCTGAATTAAATCGTGCGCTAGAACGTTGTTATACTCGCGAACTTTGTAAATGTTTTGATATGGAATTTGTTTGTAAATTTGCTCATAAGTATCAATCCATTTTTGTGTGAGTGGCTCGGCCGTTTCCCACAAATTATCTAGCCGGGCTTGGATTTGTTGCGTTAACCCACCTTGTACGAGCGAAGTAGTTAATAAATTCCATTCAAAGTTCTTTTGCAAAGCGGTTTGTGTCAAATTGGCACTCCCGATGATCACTGAACGATAGCCCTCATGCTCAAATGAATAAGCTTTAGTGTGAAAGCCTTCTTCGTTGATTATTTTCACATCCAAGTTTGGTATTTTCAGTAACTCTTTAAATACTTTTGGATCATTGAAATTAAGATAGTTTGAAGTGATCAACTTCCCTTTAATTCCAATTGCGTTCAGATCATTTAAGCGACTTTTAAGCGTAACCAAGCCACCTTCAGTCACAAAAGCCACCGCAAAAATAAATGATTTTGCAGTGTCTAATTCAGAATATAAATAATCTAATACTGTTTCCCCGTCTTGATTTGTAACCAGTTTAGGCTTATATTGCTCACCAGCTTCCACGGCGTTGTCAATAAACCCGTATTCAATGCCTTTTCTAATTTCATCAATACTATTCATGCATGAACCCTCGCTTAACTAACTCTTCAATCGCCGGAACGTCTGTCGGTGCCCAGTTCAGTAATAGCGCTTCATCTTCGGATACCCACCTGAGTTCATCGTGCTCAATCGTCTTAGTAATTTCTGAATCCAAACGGGCGTAAATAACCGTTAATTCAACAATTCCAAAATCGTATTCTTTGCTAAAAGTTTGGTCAATCATGGCATGAATTGTTGATTTTGCTCCGAATTCTTCAAATATTTCGCGTTGCAAGGCCTGTTGCGGATTCTCACCAGCCTGGATTTTACCGCCTGGGAATTCCCAATATCCACCTAATGATCGGTCTTGAGCACGTTTGGCCGCTAACAATTTATTGTTATTTAATATCGCTGCCCCAACTACGCTTATGATTTTTTTCATAACTAACCTCTGCATGAATTTAATTACATTAAGTATAGCAGCTTGTCCCAGACATACGGCTATACTTGCCTTGAGAATCATCCAAACGGCCTATGCGGACCATCAAAAAGCGTAAAAAAGGACCCGAAACATCGGATCCCTCAAAGTATCAATTCAAAAAAGGCCTGACGCATCAGACCTTTTAAAGTACGCTCCGCAAAGCAATACCGCAATTTGTAAATTAAATATACCAGATATTCAGCTGGCTTTCAAGACTTATATCACGCCATCATCCTTTAAATTCGCCTTTAATTTAACTATACTTTAATAGTCCATCAATCTTCTTAACTTATGAGGATAATCTGACCCAACTGTCTTAAATACAACTTCGATATCATCAATCTCCATCACTAATTTTTCAATCGCTCGCTCTAATTCAGTAATAAATTCTTTAATCTCAATTTTTGATGCGCCTGTCGTTTTAGCATAATAAACCAATATAGCAGCGTAATCTAATATGCTAGAAAATTTTACTGATTTTTCAAACACAATCGCGTTGTGTGCCACTGCATTTCGTAAATCTTTGATTGCAAAAATGTGCTGTTCTAAAAATTTACCTCCACTATCCACAGATGCATTATGCGTTCCAATTTTCCTTGTGATTTCTAACTTCGTCGCGGTATTCAGCAATTTAACAAATTCGCCAAATGTACCAAGCATTATAATTTCAAAATAAGCCCAAATTGGCATAGCTTCCTCATTATTTACGAAGTGTTTTACAATTTGACTTTTAGTGTAGTGCATTGATGCTTCTCTTGCAAAATCACTTCGCAACTTCAGCCGCTGCCCCATCACTCTATTGTATTCCCTTGCATCATTCGTCTTATCAATTTCTCGATATCCATCTAGATGTTGCTCAAACACCTGACTCAAATATATCGTATCTTTACTCCCCGACACCAAATGATCCAAGACCACGTTTTTCATCGTGGTTTCAAACTTCATAATCGGTTGGTAAAACGCCTTTTTCAATGCGTTATCAAACTCGTATATCGCTACCACTTGCTTGAATGACGTCAATTTAAATGGATTATTGGGCGTCTTGTAAAAGCGATACGCCTTGTACCCGTGATAATACCCCATTTCCAATAAATCGCGTTTCGCCTGCGAACCACTAATCTCAATGTTGTGGTCATTTCGAATATGCCGCATCAATCCATCTCAATTCGATATAACTCATTCGCCATATGCACAGCCTTGTCGTCTAAATCCATGTCATCGAGCAGTTCATTATTATCACTATCAAACCTAGCAGGAGCTGTTATTTCATACTCGTGGCCACGGATCAAGAATGTATTAGTGTGTTGTTTAATATACGTCTTAGTCATAAAGAGTTGATTCCTTTCTTTTCTACATAGGCACATCCCAAAATCAATTATGTTTATTTTCATAATATATTACATTTACAATATTTACAAGTGTAATATCGTTTATTTTGATATACTTATTGAATAAACTAAATTCAAGAAAATAGATCGAGGTGCATATGTCCAAAAGCGAAAACAAACCAAAGATGCAGTACATGTCCCTGATTGAATACTCGAAAAATAAGGGTATCAAATTTCAAGAAATTTCTGAACTAGATGCGATTAACTATATGGCCACCAAAAATTATTATTTTAAACTAACTTCATACCGAACCAACTTTAAGCAAATCGATGGACAGTATCAAAATTTAGACTTCGCGCATTTGATCGATTTAGCCAACATTGATGCCACATTACGCCGCTTTATCATCACAACCTCATTGAATCTAGAACACGCGCTGAAAGTTTTATTAATCAACTATATTACCCAAGATAAAGATGAGGATGGTTATCAAATAATTCAGGACTTTAAGTCTGAGCGCCCCAAACCATACACTCAAACAATAACATATATGAGTTTCAATCATTATTCTGTCGATTTTTATAATAAACATCATGCTGAACCAGCCGTTTGGGTTTTTATCGAATCCATGACATTCGGTGCACTTGGTCAATTCGTTGATTTTTATTCAAAACGTAATAACACCAAGAAACTCAGTAAAATATCTCGCATCATGCAATATGCGAAAAACTTACGAAATGCCGCTGCTCATTCTAATCCCATTTTGATTAATTTATTCACTGATCGGGAACTTATTCATCACCCAAACTCTATGCTTGTGTCTACTGCTGCCATTATGAATATTGATCGTTCTTATATGTCTGACATTAAAATACACGATTTAGTGGCTTTATTTGAACTGACGAAAATCTTGAACAGCCCCGAAACAATTAATCACGAAGTTGTTCAAGCTAAACGCGTATTGGATAGATTCGATAAGCACCCTGAATACTATAGGGATATTCTACCCGTTCAACAATTTCGTGTGTTGTTCGCAAAAATGATTGATTTTATTGAACAAAAATGATAATCTTATATGTATGAAAGGCGGGTTAGCCCCGTCGCTCACAAAGATAATTTCACAGGTGGGTTAGTAGATCTGAGCCTTGCGTACTAGTCGCTATGGCTCTTTCTTTTTGGGGCTTAAATCGGTACAACAAAAGGCGCCTGAACGTAAATCGTTCAGGCGCCTTTTTTGTGTCCTAATTACTCAGCATGTTCTGCTTCGTCGTCAGTTTCGTTTTCTTCTTTGGTTGGGACAATCCAAACTTCAAATTCGTTAATGTAGGCGTCCTTGTAATCGAGCGGTTGGATGCGATAATTGTCGACTTCCATGATGTCGCCGACTTGGATGTCGGGATTTTCATCCAAGACATAACCAGTCAACGTAACCATTTCAGAATTTTCAAACTTTAAGATTTCAGTTTCAAAATAACGTTCAAAGTCATAGAGCGTCATCTTTCCGCTGATCTTATAGTGCATGTTACCTTCATCATCAGACCCGATCTTTTCAACCATGTCATCAGCCACGTCATCGATTTCGTCGCGGACAGTGCCGAAGAGTTCTTCGTAGATGTCCTTGTCAGTAACGATTCCAGATGTTCCTCCGTATTCGTCCTTGACCACCACGATTGGGGCCCGGTGCACGATCATTTCTTGGAGCACGTCTTGGATGTCTTGGTTTTCTGAAACACTCGGAATGTTTCGCAAGACTGTTCGAATTGGGGCATCCTTATTAATCCGGGATTGGCGGACCAGATCGTACGTGTAGACGTAACCCAAAATCTTGTCTTTGTCATTATTAGCAACAACTGGGAACCGTGAATACTTAGTTTCCAAGTACATCGTCAAGCCTTCTCCAATCGTTGAAGCGATATCAATGACATTGAGTTGCGTCCGATCGATCATCACATCGACGGCCACTTTATCATTCATATCAAAGGCCCGCTTCATGAACGTCAAATCTTCGGCGTCCAACTCACCAGCTTCAGCCGCGTCTTGAGAAAGGGAAAGAATTTCAGTTTGTGAATAGATATCTTCATCGGGATGTGCATTAAAGCCCAACGCCTTAGTCATAACCAAGGCCGCGCGGTCAAAAATCCAAATCAATGGGAACAAGACCACGTGGAAGAAGCGCACAGGGCGCGTGATTAGCAACAACACCTTGATTGGTTGGTCAATGGCGATGTTTTTTGGTACCAAGTCGGTAAAGACCGCATGGATAAAAGTGAAAATCAAGATCGCTGCAATGGACGCAACGGGGTGCGCCAATTCCTTGGGTAGGACGTTAGTTTGCAGAATCAAGTTTGCGATGAACTCTTCACCAATCCAACCCAGGATCAATGAGGTCAATGTGATTCCCACTTGCGCTGTTGAGAGATACTCAGTCAGATGATCAGTCATGTGCATAGCATGCTCTAAGTTTTTTGACGGCTTATCACGGTCAGCTTGGAGCGCACGCAAGGCACTAGGACGAACTTTGACCAATGAGTATTCAGTCAATGTAAACAAAACAGCAAGTAACAGGATGACAAAAATCACCACTAAATTAATGAGAATAGACGGACCGGAATCCATATATGATTTTCCTTCTTTCACGAATAGTTTTATCTGTATATTCTAACAAAAAATTACCTATTAATAAAGAATTTAGTCGGCTAAAGGTCTGAAATGGCGGAAATAATGCCCAGAATTATGCTCATTCCACACATTTGAAAATCTCCGCTGGATTGGTTTCGGTCATGATGCGTTGGATTGTCAGCCGAACAGGTAAATGCAAGACTGTTCTTTGCGTAACCCCCACGGCCGCGTTGGGTATGACGTAGGTGTGTTTGTTTAACAGGCCTTGTTGGACAATATAGTAGCCTTCAGTAACGATGATGCGCGTAAAGAAGGTTCTGAAAAATAGTGGCACCACGATGATGATGCCAAGGCCCCACGTTAATTGATGGTCCAACACGCTGTAGAAGTGGTTAATCATGCCCATCAACACAGCAACCTCACCCACGATGGCGCTCAAATACAACCAGCGCGCGACATGACCTTTTTGACGAGGCGCCTTTATCGCTTGTTGGTACCCAGCGCTAAAGGTTGGCAAATACTGCTCAATCAATAACGGCGTCGCGGCACATTTAATCAGCGGAAACACATAGTTACTCGCCCGTGTTTGCTCTTGATTGGCGTTTTTTTGCATAATCGAAACGCTATTTATCCCCAACAAGCGTTGCCCTAGGGTCGCTGAAATTTTCAAACCGCGAATATTTTCTTTTAGGACCACGTTTTCATCACTATCGACCCAACCATTTCGAATTAAAAACTCATTTGGGCGGTGCGTTAATCTAAAATTTCCGAATTTATGAAATTGAATCACAATTGTCCAGCAAATAATGAATAAACCAGCCGCTATGCCCATCACGAGTAGACTATAATTGGCAAAATCGACGCGTTTGACCACGGGTACATACGCTAAAAACTCTTTGGCATCCAGGATAAATGGAATGACGAGCAGATAATTGGCTGAAAATAGCGCCGACAATAAAATGGTTTTGCGATTTAACACATGCCCACCAGCAGCCTTGTCTGGGACAGCCTCAGCGCTCAACTTAAATTCAAATGCGGCCATGATCCGTTTTACTTCAGCGGGCGGCAGTGCATATAATGTGATATTTTCGCTCTCCTCGCCATTTTGTAAATATATAATTAACCCTTCGATCTTTAGCAGACGTTGTAGCCACCCTTGCCTAATCCGGACGTTGGAAATTTGTTGATTATCTGCATCCATTTCAATCGCTTTGATACTAAATGCCCCGTATTCTAGAACGACCTTTTCGGGCTTAATATAATAGTGCGTCCCTTTGTATTCCAAAACTACTCGTAACAACTCAATCCCAACCCAAATTAAAAAACTAACGCGAAAAACTACTGGCCAATGTGTCAGCCCCTCTAAAAATTTAATGGCCGGAATTCCCCAAATAAAGCTATACAAAAGGCTAACTCCGCGAATTATAAAGAACTTCCATGATTGCTGCATCTAGTTAGTCCCCCGCCTTTTCATTGGTTGGGCGTAAGCTTTGATAATGCTGCAACAGCCGCGTATAGTCAGCTGGAGTAAGCCCTTGAAAACCAAAAACCTTAGCCATCGTTTGGATTTCAACATCAACAAAGCCGAAATGATTTTGAATGACGTTACTTTTTTGCACCAGTGCATAGACGTTTTCTATTGGGATATTAATAATTTGCCGCCTCAAGCGTCCCTTGGTAATGATGATTGTGTCGTGTAAATCATCAATTACCAGCTCGGCCGAGACTACATAGAACCATGCTACTAGTGCCTCGAATACAAACCCGATCAAGCAAACGCTGTATGCGAGCCAAATGTAGTCACCCCACTTCAACAAGTGCAAAATCATCAGCACGACTCCCAACAACACTAAGTCAGTCAAGCTTGCCGTCACTAAGCTACAATTCCACAAATTACGAATCGGTTTTATCTCTGTTTTCCTCATATGCTATTTACCCGCCTAGTCAGTTTGAGTTTTCCCCTTACGTTTCTTCTTTTTATCTGGCTTCATAGAAGTGAGCCCCATAATTAGTGTAATTATTGAAAATAAAATGTACACCACACCCACTCCCCAAGGATTTTGGTGTACCCCTTTTACTATGTTGTAAAGCCCGTACCCTAATATCCCGGTGGGAACGACATACATCAACCAACTAACATTTATTTTTGGCAAAATTATCGATTGTATCAAAACAACTCCAACTGCAACAATTAGCGTTTGTGACATGTTGTGTTACCCTCCAAGTTCATTTCTTGACGATGTTTTTCAATGATGGATTCAGCTATTACCGGCAATAATATTTCAGCTTCCACAAGATAATCGATATAGCACTTAAATTCTGATTTTGCATTTATCTTGCCAACTTTGGATTTCAGTGCATTCATTTTCTTTTTGGCGACAAAATATGATTCTCCAGTCAGTTTGGCGTGTTTGCTTAATTTACAGTCTGCTTCAAACATTTTTTAATAAAACTCAACTCTTCACTCGTTAAACTTTCCAACCATTTATCCATTAATTCCCTCCAACAATTCAGAATGAAATAATTTTCAACTCGGCTTCATAAATTCTAAGCCCTAAATATTCGTTAATTGCTGTACATCAACAACAATTAAGTTTACTAAAATACAATCCCCCTCAACGTAATCACCACCTTATATAATAAATTACGTAGCAAAGTTGTTGTTTTATATCTAAGGAGGTATATATTATGGGAATCGTCGCACGCTTAGCCCTTAAGTACGGTGTCAAATACCGTAACAAAATCATGAATTTACTCGGTCAAGGTTGGACCGTTTCACAAATCGAAAGCTGGTTAAAGCGTCACTAAGATTGTTCACCCGTAATTAGTATATTAACGAAGATGGTAGATATCTTCGTTTTTTATGTCCTTCGCCTTTTCAATGTTTAATTATACATCTTTTATACTCGTTTTAAAATACAAATTTAATTCAATGAATATAGTAAAGTGCGTTAACAATTATACCAATTGTTAACGTACTTATTTATTTTTATCCTGAATATAGAAACAGTAAACTGTTCAATCTATTGGACAGTATCGACGATTAGCATCTCCTTGTTCACTACATTAAACAAAAAAAGCGAAAATCCCAGTGAGATTTTAGCTTTTGCTGCATATTTTAATTAACCACGAGGCACTAGCGCACGAAGTATAGTGGTATCCATATCAAATGAATCATCAATATTTCGGTGTTTTACATACTTATTGCACATAAGCAAATAATCACTCCATGCACCATGCACAACAAAAAACTACCAACATTTGCGTTGATAGTTTTATGCTTCCGTTATTACAAAGCCAATTTCAATTCTTCGGATTTGATCAGGTTCAATTTATTCATGAACAACCACTTCAAGCTCAAGGCCAAAATGACTGGCAAGATGACATACACCAACAAAACACTGATGATAGCGCCTAGTTGCTTGTCTGACAAGTTAAAGGCTGTCAATGGTCCAATTAACCCTGAGAATCCAAACCCAGCTGAGAATGGGGTTCCCTTCATATTGAGGCTAGTTGAGATGACACCCATAATTGCAGCTCCGATTGAGGTTGGGATAAACAACTTTGGTCGCGTCAACATGTTGGCCATCTGAATCTTGGGCGAACCGATAAAGTGTGCCAACGTACCACCGAGTGGATTAACACTAGCTCCCATCGCAGCCAACGTGAAACTGGCGACGACGATACCGGCGTTAGCAGCTCCAGCACCGATGCCAGCCAAACTAATCGCCATGGCAATGCCAACTGATGACAAAGGCGATACCACCAAGAAAGCAAAGATTACAGCCAAGACAGCGCCCATCAAGAGTGGCGTCAAAGTCGTTGCGTGCTCAACCCCTTGCCCAATCAAAACTTGCACGGTTTGCATTGGTGCCAAAGTTAACGTACCCAAACCACCAGCAATACTGATAACCACTAAGGGTTGAATCAACATCTTTAAGTGTCCAAAGACATTTTCAGTCAACTTAACCAAGGCCGTGGCGATAATGGCTACCAAGATAACGTTCAATATGACCCCGGTGCCAGCAATCAGCATCCCCTTAGGCGTTTGTGTGACCACCCCAGCCGACACGAACATCGCCAAAGCAATCGAACCGGCATCAATCATCGAGAGTTTCATCATGTACCCAATCGCAAAGCCCGCGACCAATGGCAACGTGCTTTGGATCAGGGTCATCATAAAGCCAAGTTGACTTGCAATCCCGTTGCCCGGGAAAAGTAACAGGATTTGGCTGAGCAAAGCGCTTGGAATCAAAGTAATTACGATTCCTAAGCTTGCTCCGTTTAAGACATCAATGATGAACTTTTTCATTAAATTAAGGCGCATTCGACCTGTGCTTTGTGTAGTTTCTGTCATTTGGTTTCCTCTATCTATCGTTAATTTTTAAATTTCGTGGGCTGATGTTTCGCCCTTGATGATTTGCATAGTGTCATCTAGCGAGATATCGACCATGTTTTCCACGGCAATATTTGTAAAGAAGGCAATGTGGGGCGTCAAAATTACATTTGGCATGTCCAACAACTTCTGAATCCGGGCATCTGGTACGCCAGTTTCGCGCAGATCATGATTGAACACTGCTGATTCGTCTTCCACAGTATCCAAGGCAGCGGCGTGTAGCTTGCCAGCTTCCAAGGCGGCAATCAAATCATCGGTATTGATGACTGGGCCACGTGAGGCGTTGACCAACAAACCGCCAACCTTCATTTGAGCAAAGTCAGGGGCCGTCAACAACCCGGTTGAAGTTGGGTTGAGGTCAACGTGCAAGCTGATCACATCACTTTGCGCCAACAATTCGGCCTTTGATACGTATGTGACCAACTCTTTTAATTCTTCGCGTGGCTTAACGTCATAGGCCAAGACGGTTGCCCCAAGCACATGCAACATTTGTGCAAGCGTTCCACCAATGCGGCCGGCGCCAATGATTCCAACTGTTACGGAATGAATTTCGCGTGATTGCAACCCTTCCCATCGAAAATCGTTGGCAGCAATGCGAGCATCAAATTCAGGTGTCCTGCGCAACAACCGGAAAATTTGCATCAAGGCCATTTCGGCAACTGAGCGTGGCGAGTAAGCTGGCACATTGGTAACCTTGAGCCCTGCTGCTTTTGCCAAGGCGACTGGTACCATGTCATACCCAGCGGTCCGCGTGGCGATTTGTTGCAAACCACCAGCCTTCAACTTTTCATAGAAAGCTGCATCGCCCCCGATAGTTGCCGTTTGTTGGATGACCAACCCGTCAATCCCCGTCAAATCTGGCGTGTTTTCCGGATGGAATTCATCACGCGACATCACAATCTCAATGTTATTCCGCGCTTCATAGGCCTTAATTGCTGGAATTTCATCATCACTCACACTAGTCATCAAAATTTTAGTCATGTTATTCACCCTTATTTTCTGTAATGTATGCTGCTAATCGTGTCATTGCTTTTTCTAGATTTTCCATCGAAGCGGCGTAACTCAAACGAACGTAGCCGGCGCCACCTGGTCCAAATGATGAGCCAGGCACAATTGCCAAGGCGTTCTTGTATGCCAAGTCACGCGCAAAGGCGAAATCGTCTTGTTCATTGCCAGCTGGAATCTTAGCGAAAATATAGAAGGCACCATCTGGCTTAGGAATTTCAAAGCCGAGTTTGATCATGCTGTCGTACACATAATCGCGGCGCTTTTTATATTCAGCCTTCATGTCCGCCGTGTCGACCAACCCAGCTGGTGAGCCAAGGGCCTCAGCCGCAGCGGCCATGGCAGCATTGGTTGGGGCTGTGATCGTAAATTGGTGAATCATGCTCAGGCGTGCCACCAATTCAGCTGGCCCAGCAATCAAGCCGATCCGATAACCAGTCATCGCGTGCGACTTTGACACCCCATTGATCAAAATTGTTTGTGCTGGTAAATATTTTGCCATAGAAACATGTTTTGTTTCATAGGTTAATTCCGAATAAATTTCGTCAGAGATGACAATAATGTTGGTTTCGCGCAAAACATCTGCCAAGGCTTCGAGTTGTTCAGCAGTATAAGTCACCCCCGTTGGATTTGATGGGAAGTTGAGGATGATTGCTTTGATGCTATCCCCATGTTCAGCAATTACGGCCTTCAACAATTCAGGCGTCAAGATGAAGCCGTCAGCTGACGTGTCGATGTAAACTGGTTGCCCACCACCAACGACGGCAATCGGAATGTAGAGCGGGAAAATCGGCGTAGGCAAGATTACCTTGTCACCAGGGTTCAAAATCGAAGTCAATGTGGTATAAATCGCCTCCGTGGCTCCCACTGTCGCAATAATTTCAGTCGCAGCATCGTATTGAACACCATACTGTTGTGCCAAGAAATTCGCCGCTGCTTCACGTAAAGCCATTGTCCCGTTTGAAGCTGCATAGTGTGAATCATCAGCCTCGATTGATTTGATCGCAGCTTGCTTGATGTGTTCGGGAACATTGAAATCAGGTTCCCCCAGCGTCAATTTAACGATGTCTGGAATCGCACTGACCTCGGCATCAAAGGCGATGATTGAATTTTTTTGCACGAGACTCAATTCGTGCTTGAGTGAATTTAATAGGGCTGGTTTAACTTGTGGCATAAGCTTGCTCCTTTGATTGTGTGAAATAGATAGATAATAAAAGCGCACATCCGGTTGATTACCACCGAATGCGCGCTTGCTCAAATATTTGAACTTATCGCGGGCATTTGGTGGTTGAATCCATCCAAATACCTGCACAAAATGCTTCTGGTATTAGGATGGTTACCTAAAATACCAGAAGTTAAAATTTTCAGTTGGCTTCGCTACGTTATCCATATTAAAGAACCTCTAATTTTATTATTAGACTAATATAATCTCAAACTAATAATAAGTCAACCTTTTAGGCTTGGTTTGATAGCTGGAAACACACTTAGCTTAGTCCATAACTTCTTTGCTAGACACCACTTTCCCCGCTGCCATATCGTTAATATAGTTTATTTCCATTGGAATGGTAAAAGAAATTTTACCGTATTCGTCAGCAGAAATCAGGGCTGAATCAATCGCTCGTTTGCGATACATACTGGCATATTGGATGGTCTTCCCCCACGCTTTGGCCGCATCACTCGTGCTCGCGACCCCATCATTCATCACTTCACCGATAGCCCTCATATACGCAATATCATTTTGAGACTTATTTTGGAAAAGCAAATCAAAAACAGACGCATACATGTCTCGTTTTGCTAATGCATATACATCATTTAATTCTGTAGCACTAAAGGTGCCGTTTAGATTTGTTTGCTCCCATGCATAATATCCCAGGAGTTGGATCAAATATGGATAACCTTCGCTAATTTCAGCCAATTGCTTGGCGTCCACCAGTTTAATTTCTTTACCACTCTGCTTGAATTCGTTCGTGTACATCGCGGTAATCTCATCCACATTTTGAATAGGCGCCAACCCTACTTGTTTTGCTCTGCGTAAAAACGACACTGATTGCCCATTTAACAAAGCATGCAGTTCATCAGGTAAGCCAGCCATGACCAACATCACCTTGTATCCATTACTTAACCATTGCTGAAAGGCTTTGGCAAACTCGTGAACAGCCTCGACATGCCCGTGTACCTCATCGATTTGAAAAACAATCCACCGCGACTTTGCATTAATTGCATCCAACAAGTTCACTCCATCTAGATAGATATCTGGCGTAGTATTTTTTTGATTTTTCAAATCAACTTTACCTGAGATGATACCTAAATTAACAGTAAATTCCATACCTTGAAGCTCTAGAGGATCAATATGGGCCGCCAACGCTCGTAATAAATGTCTGCCTAATAACGGAGATGATGTTTGCGTAACCACAATCGCACCACTTTTGGTCAAAACCTTATCAGCCTCGTTTAATAAGGTAGTCTTTCCCACTCCCCGCACACCTGAAATCAACGTTCGTCGAAAGACACTATTGTCTTCCCCTTGAACAACTGAATTTAACGCGCTCAAAATCGCACGCCGCCCTAAAAAAGTGGCGGGATGTGTACCAAAACCTGGGGAAAATAAGTTGATTTTATTTTGTTTCACCATTTAATTTAGACCCCTTCCTTGGTTATAATGCCCTTATTATACCACGACACGATATTATATGTTTAGAACTTTATATCTTTATACCTAGTTTTAATATTATATCTTTAGAACTTTATATCTTTGGTTCGTATTATATCTTTATATTTTTTGCACATTCACTGCTTAATGTGGATATTGATGGCCCAACTCATACACTTGCTCGGGTTCTTGGCTGATCCGCGTGCGGCATCGTGTGCCCATCGTTTAATTTCAACAAGTTTGCCATCTTTCTCACCTCGTTTTTCTTATACACCAATAATATCCTGAAACGAGTTACATTTCAGGGTATTATTTCATAAGCTCGCAACTATTAATTGCGACCTATATTTAACGGGCGCTGGGCCATTAATTATGTCGCAAACTCAATTGTTTGTTGCGGGCCTTAAAAAAACCAATCAAAAAGCCCGTCCACGTTGTCAAAAGGTGTCCGAGCTTTTTTATTGTTCGTTAATATACTATTTAGTACCTTCAGCTTTAACAATATCGTATTTATTCATCCTTCACATAAACTCCTTGCGCAAATAAAGCATTGTGCAAATCAATAAATTGTTCGAGGGTCAAACGTTCAGCCCGAATGCGCGGATCAAGTTCAACGGCTTCCAACGCAGCCGTCAACTTGGTCGTCATCGCTTCGTCTTTGCCAAATTCAGAAATCAAATTGTTCCACAAAGTCTTACGGCGCAGTTTGAAGCCTGCCTTAAACAACTTAAAGAGCAATTTTTCATCTTGTGGAAGAATCTCCAACGGTGTGCGCGGGGTCAAAACAACAATCGCTGAATCCACATTAGGATTTGGCACAAACGAACGGCGATCCACCGTGAACGCTAATTTAGCGTCCATCCGGTATTGCACCGCTAATGACAATGAGCCATATTCTTTGTTACCGGGCTCAGCTGACAAGCGATCAGCGACTTCTTTTTGCATCATCACAACGATACTATCAAACCGAATCCCTGACTCCAGCACTTGCATCAAAATCGGGGTCGTAATGTAATATGGTAAGTTCGCAACAAGCTTCAATGGTGCATCAGGGTCATCAAAATGCTCAGCAAAAGCCGCCCGCAAATCGACTTTCAAGACGTCCTCGTTGACTACAGTAACGTTTTTGTATGGTGCAAGTGTATCTTCTAAAACCATGATCAAGCGTTGGTCGATTTCAAAAGCAAGGACTTGTTTTGCTGCGCGGGCCAATTGCTCTGTCAACGCCCCAATTCCAGGGCCGATTTCAACGACATTATCAGTTGCCGTCACACTTCCAGCGGCCACAATTTGCTTCAACACGTCGGTATTAGTCAAGAAATTTTGGCCCAACGACTTTTTCGTATTGATGCCATATTGATTCATGATGGCTTGGGTCCGGAGCGGGGTTGCGATATCTGGATAATCTGCCATTAGTTAAGCTCCTTTAGCGTTTGTGTCAATTCGGCTTTCGTCACACCAAACATGTGTAGCCGTTTTAAGAGTTGTTTTCCATTTACATAGCCTAAGCCGAGTTTTTCAGCGACTTGAGTGCGCAATTGTGCCGAATTAGCGCCACCCGTCAACCCTAAGGCGCTCAAATCGGCCAGCAAAATATCTGAGCTCATGTCAACCGCAGCGGCCGTCGAAACATTGGTCAAAGCCGCTTGAATTGCGGCTTGACTAGCATATTCGATACCCAAGCTATGGTGTTTGATGAGCGCGCCAGCATTTGCTTTGGTTAAAAAAGCATGCTTGGCTTCAGGCACGACAGCCGTAATCATTTTCCGCAAGCGTTCGCCGTTAAAATCAGGGTCGGTAAAGACAATAATCCCCCGTGTTTTGGCGGCCGTTTGAATGGCTTTGAGCGTACTCTCAGGTAATGCTGAGCCGGTCGTTTCAATCGTGTCGGCGTCAACGGCTTGTTGAATAGCCGCTGTGTCGGCCTTACCTTCCACGATAATAACTTCTTGAATCTTCATTATTCGCCTAACTTCCACAACCGATGCGCATTTTCCGTCGTGATTTTAGCGACTTCGTTATACGTCATCCCCAATTGTTCAGCAATATTGTCGATTGTGTACTTTACATACATAGGTTCGTTGGGCTTGCCGCGCAAAGGCGTTGGTGCCAAATACGGTGCATCGGTTTCGACCAAGAGGCGATCCAATGGCACAACCTTGAGCGCATCATGGATTTCAGTCGCGTTTTTAAAGGTCACAATCCCAGAAAATGAGATGTACATCCCCAAATCCAAAAAGCGCTTGGCGTCCTCAGGATCACCAGTAAATGAATGCATTACGCCACCAAAATCACCAACGTTAGCGGCCTTTAACACTGCATACGTGTCAGCAAAAGCGTCCCGTGAATGCACAGTGACGGGCAACTTTACTTCGCGCGCCAAATCAAGTTGCGTCCTAAAGGCTTGTTTTTGTTCATCGGGTGTGGGATTTTCGGCCCAGAAATAATCCAAACCCATTTCACCAACCCCAACTACGGCTGAATCGCTCAATTGGTCACGAAGCACATTTAATTGGGCATCGTTGAAATCACGGATGCCTTCAGGTTGCCAACCCAAAATAGCATTCACACCGGCAAATTCGTGGGCAATTTCAAGGGCCCGTTGATTACCTAACGTGTCGTATCCGACCACATTCATTTCCATAATCCGATGTTCACGAGCCCGCGCCCAATATGCGGCCACATCGTGATAGAAGCGGTCGTCGTTGAGGTGGGTGTGGGTGTCAAAAGCATCAGCTGGACGCTTGGTTGGATCATAAATGGCCATGGTAATCTCCTAATTTCATCTGCAATTGCATATCTTTAAACAATTATACAACAAAGCCCGCACGGATACCTATGCATACGTGCGGGCGCTTGGATTATTATTGATTATAGCTCTTCTTCGGCCCATTTAATTTCTTGGCCTATATCAGCGGTCGGATGACTATCGAACACGTCATTAAGACCCGAAATAAACGTTTGTGATTTAAACCTTTGACTCAAATCAGAAAAGATCTCAGATACCTGTTCTAGTTTATCGTTATCAAGCCCCTTTAAAAACTTAATAGTTTCATATTCATCGCCAGACAACTCGTCAGTTAAAGCATCCCAATATTCTTGTGTTGTGATGTCATCGTTCACATCAACTTTGGCTTTTGCGTCCAATAATTCAAATACTTTTGTTGTGTTAAGCATAATTCGTACTCGCAGTTCAATATTCCATTTAGTCAAATTTCACAATTCGCTTGCGATAGACAATTATCATTCCGACGATGATCACTGCTGATATCGCGACAATCACCGTGGTTGTGTTAAACATCGGCATGTAACCTAATTGATCAACCATGTAACCACCAAACAATGGGCCAACAGCCCGGCCTAAACTAGGTGCGGCGGTAACTAAGCCTTGATAATGGCCCTTTGAATGGGCAGGTGTTAAATCATTAACCAACGCTGGTAGCATCGGAAAGACCATGACTTCGCCTAAAGTTGTGACAATCATAGCGATAACAAACATTGGGAAAACGCGTGACAATGACAACAAATAATATGCGCCGATGAATAAAGTTAAGCCCGCAAAAATCTGAATCCACATGACCCGCTTGTTGCCAATCAAATGAAAGGCATTCATCACTAATTGGAAAACGACAACTAAACCACCGTTAATCGTCCATAACATCGAATATTGCCACAACGGTAGCTTGAGAATCGAGTTAAAGTAAACGGAAACATTTCCGTTCCACTGTGCATACGCAATCCAAATCCCCACTAACCCAATTAAAATAGCCGAAATAATCATCTTATTGGCAATTGGTAGTTTAAAGTTGTTTGGTTTATCAATTTCTTCCTCTTCTTCTGCTTCGTCCACATTGACCTCGACATCAAAATGGCGGTTAATAATGAAAAAGATAATTACGTACATAGCCAAGGCGATGATGAATAACCAAGTTACCCCAAAGCCATACACGGCTCCAACCAAAGCGGTGGCAAAGACCATCCCGAAATTAGCGGTGAAATACAAAAGGTTAAATACTTTACGTCCATCATGACCGATTACTGCCGTACCAAACGCATTAATAATGGCGGTCATCCAACCAACCATGAGCCCATCGATGGCCAATAAGATTGGAAAACTAGGCCAACCGTGGAAAAACACCAACAAGGTCATGATGCCGATTAATGCGATGATGCCAATGCGAATAATCGTAATCGGCCGCCATTTATCAAAGAGATGGCCGCTAATGAGACTACCGACAACTTGGCCTAACGAATTTATGAGGAGGATGACACCAACCATGGTCATATTTTGATGCAATTCATCATGAATATATATTGATACGAGTGGCCAAAGAAAGCCCATTCCAAAGGCGTTGATAAGGCTCACAATCAGGAGCCATTTTAGTTTTAGTCCCTTTTGCATAATAAGGCCCCTTTCTTGTGAATTTTAGTGTTTATATGAAAACAATACAACTTTACGGAATTAAATGTAGATTTATTTAGTATTCAGCACCACGTTTGTTGATATTCTACTTAAATGCGTGTTGCTTAGTGTTTATTGGGGTGAATGTTGTAGATTATGAAACTTCGGGTTTTCATTATAGGTTTTGAAGACCTACAGCTGAAGTTCTAGGGCTGTAAGGAGCTAGAGCGACTGGAAGCCGGTATTTGGGGTTGGTTAGGGAAGGGGCGGAGCATTGGTGCGATAGTGGTGGGGTTAAGCGAGGTAGCGGCACCAACGCGGTCTTAGGGAGTTGGTTTCGTGCTTGCACGGAGCCGAATCCCTTAGACTAGTGGGACCGTGTCGCCCACCTCTATTGCACCAATGCGGAGCCCCTTCCCTAAACAACCCCAAAGACCTAGCCGTGAAACGGCTAAGAGCCCCCCCTATTCATCATCCTTCCCAAGAGCCAGCACCAAACTCTGAGCAGCAGTAACTTCATTATAAAGCTGTTTACCCAAAGCATGACTCAACTCATCTTGTGCAATCCCGCGCTGAATAAATCCCAACTCAGCCTGCATAGCATACAACAAAGCATCCTGCCGATCACTAGTAGCCGTCTCAACCTGATCCCGCGCCGCAAGTTGAGCAGAAGCTTCATTATCCCGCAAAGCCACAATCAAGCGCTTGTCAGCATGATCATCTTCCAAGCTCTGAATATAGGCATCAATCGCCGGCCGCACAATGTCATCAATTTCTTGAAATGCCACTAACCAACGCTTTTGAATATCCTCACGTTGAACCCTAGCTTGCTTGTCATCATGTGAATTACGCAGCCGCATCTGATCAATGCGCGCTTGCATTTGAGCTTGGCGTGCTGCTGGCATCTTGGCTTTATGCCGGTCAAACCGCCGTTGAATCAATTCAACCTCTTTGTCGCTTCTTGTTTGGCGTTGCTTCTTAGTAATTGGAGTTTGCATGATTTTGCGCAATTTCCGTTCAATCTGACGGATCCACCATTTCCAAACGTAATTCTTGCGCTTACCCGACCGCGAAATCCAACCGTTTGCAAAATTCTTCCACAACATCACCGCATCGTCTGAAATCGCCCCCGTACTCATGGCATCATCCATCGTTTGTTCGCGAATCGTATCAATTTGGTTAACCGCCTGTTGCCACATTTCGGTATTTTGCAAATCATTGCCATAGCCCAATTGATCTTTCAATTGCGTTGTGACCGCCTGCTTATCAGCCTGACTAAGGTTCAATTCCTGTAATGAGCCCATCGCCGCATCAACCATCGCTACATGCGCGGTTTGCATTTCATCCACATCATACTCAGGTTTAATCGCCGGTAAAATCCTAGGTAAGACAAATCTAGGCACCAACAAGCTCAACAAAATAACCATCGTGGCGATAAAGGTAATCTCGTCACGGAAGGGGAAAGTCGCGCCGTTGACCAAGGTTAAAGGCAGCGAGAACGCCATGGCCATCGTCATCGTGCCATGCACCCCGCCAAAGGCAAAGACCCAAGCATCGCGGCCATGATTTTCCTTTTCAAAGAAATTGCGCAGTTGATCATTTTCAGCATCCCGGACCGAAATGTATCGCAATACCCCCATCGCCAAATAAATCACGATGGCAACCCCAATTGAAAGGCCAAATTGGCGCAGGGTAAAGGCCCCTGAACCCTTAAAGACGCGCACCAAGCTCATCCCCAAGAGCACAAACACGATTCCATTTAAGATTTGGGCGACAGTATCCCACAACTTGCTCCCAAAATCATTTAATTCAACGGACAAAAACATCGTCTTGCGGTGTTCTTCGTTATGAATGATGCCCGTCACGACCACGGCGATGATGCCAGATAACCCAAAATGTTCTGCGACTGCAAACACGACAATCGGCGTCATGATTTGAATCATCACTTGAGCCGTGCGGTCATCAAATTGATGCTTCAACAGATGCTGGCGGACATACACTAAAGCTCCACCAAACAAGAGCCCAATTAATGCCCCACCCAAGGCGACAATCATGAATTCTTTAATCCCGTCCAAGAATGAAAAGTGACCGGTGTTGGCCCACAAGAGCGCTAATTCTAACGCCACTAGGCCTGTCGCGTCGTTAAAGAGTGATTCCAAACTCAAGGCTTGTTTGATGCCTTTTGGTACCTCACGCCCATCTGTCACCGATTCTAAGGCCGTTGCATCAGTTGGCGTAACAATCGCCGCTAAAGCCACGGCAATTGCCAAGGGCCAACCGAGGATGCCAAATGCGATGAAGCCGACTACCACTACAGTTTCCACCGCTAAAAAGCCGGCCAAGCGCACGACGGCCCGCAAATTCTTTGATACCAACCGCACATTGGTTTTTTGGCCTTCATAAAACAATAACGGCGCAATGATCAACATCATGAACCATTCCGGCTCTAACGTGATTGCAAAATGCGATAAAGCCGGGACGACAGCCAAAATAATCCCGGCCAAAATTTGCCAAAACGCCTTTGGATAGGCTGGCAGGGCTTGACTGAGGAAATTGGCGACGATAATCGCAGCTAATAATGTTGCCAGGGTGAAGATAATTGTCATAATGACCACGCGTCCTAATCAGATTAACTTTATTATAGTAAAAGCGTGCCCGTAAGACACGCTTTTACTATTATTTATTCTAAATTTGCTAGTCCGACAATGCCGGCTGCCATAAATTGGAAAGCTGGTTCAAACCAACTAATCGGGATATGTTCATCCGCTTGATGTGCCGTATTGAGCTCTGGAACCAGCCAGGCCCCAAAACCAACCCCACGTTCCAACAACCGCCCAAATGAAGCCCCACCATTAACGACGTGCTCAGTTGGGTGACCCAAAACATCTTCATAGGCCGTCAATAACGTCGTGACCACGGGATCATCGGCTGGCACAAAGTGTGGCACCAACCCAGCTGGGTCGATGTCAACACGATCCACCCACGGCAAATCCGCAATTTGTTGCGCCACCGCTGGTTCGTCAAAGCCCAAAGCATACCGGAAATTAAAATTGATATGGCCGCTGCCTTTTAATTCGAAATCCGTAATCCCAATATTTTGAGTCGTCTTGCCCATTTCGGGCGTTTCATAGCCATAACCAGATTTTTCACCGAAATCATCTTGGTACAAATTAGTCCCCAAGAAAGTCAAAAATTGCTTGGCCGTCCCACTAAAGTCGTATTGCAATAAAAAGTGTGCCAAATGAGTGGCCGCATTGATCCCACTCTCCGGCCGCGATGCATGGGTAGCCTTGCCCGACACGTTAATCGTAAGCGTATCATCAACTTCTTCGGTAATGATGTAATCCTTTAATTCATTGGCCACGACAAACGTATTGAGGCAGGCTTCAGCTTCCGGCTTAGTGAGCCCTTTGACCACGGCCGTCGCTTCACCTGGCACGATATTAGTCTGTGCGCCACTATGAAAACTAAGCAGTTGTTGGGCACTAACGCCATTGTCAGGGGTAAAATACACATCTAGTTGGCTGATGCCTTTTTCCCCATTGGCCACTTGCGCCACGCCATCTGGTGAAAAACCGATGACAGGCTTAGGGTTGTTGGCGAAATAATCCACCATATCACCCCATTCATTTTCCTCGTCAGTCCCAATAATCAAGCGGATTTTGCGCTTTAAAGCCACGCCACTTTCGGCAATCGCTTTTAAGGCATAATAGGTCAAAATATCTGACCCCTTCATGTCATCGACACCACGCCCGTATAACAAGCCGTTCTTATTCGTTAATTCAAATGGTGGCACCGTCCATTGTGGTAAATCATTGACCTGTACGACATCCACATGGATTAACACACCGATGAAATCTTTGGCGTCTTGTGGTCCAAAATCAATCCACCCCACCTTGTTTTCAAACTGGCCATAGGTGAAGCCATCACGTTGGGCCATTTGCAGCATAAAGTCCAACGCCGCCTTCACGTCAGGTCCATAGGGGTGTGCTGGTGTCGCTTGTGTGTCATCACGGACCGACTTGATAGCCACCAAACCAGCTAAGTCATCAATCCAAGCAGTCTGATATTGTTTTGCATATTTTTCCCATTCACCCATCGCAACCACCTCGGCTTTCTGTATATGTTTTTATTATTATGCCCCCACCTATCGCAACATACAAGTATTTACTATGTTATAAGCAAAAACTGACCAAGGACTCACCTTGGTCAGTTTACCGATCAATTCATTTAGCCAAACACTTCTTCAACTTCTTCCAGCGTTAAATCATGCTTAAGGTGGATGTCTTGTTTGCTGAAATACTCACGCAGTTTATCTTCGTCACTAGTGCCCAATATATCCTTCATCCATTTAATCATGACACTCGTGTTGTGAGCCATATAACCTGGTTGGAAATCCCGGATGGCCTGGACGAATTCAGATTCTGGGGCTTCAGGATTTAGGTGACCGTTTTCATCTAATAATTCAAGCGGTGAATGATTAAACATCGCATGTTTATGATTATCCCGTCGTTGCTTGACGATGTATTGTTCACCAAACAAAGGTATCGACATTCCATGAATCGGATCGTGTGAAGAAGCTATATTTATGATTTTATGATTGTTTTTGTAAATTTTTTCAGAATGATGTACGAAAAAGGCCGTTGAAAAACCTGGTCCGTCAACTGAAATGGCACGCTTAACCCGCTCGCTGGCAATCGCAATAAAAGCACTCAGATACCCGCCGCGCGAATGACCTGAAACCGTTAATAAGCCATATTCTTGTGGCAATTCATCAACATATTCCATGAATTCTAAAGTTGGATCAGTCACATCGATAATTGCCGCGCCAAGATTATCCAGCCACTCAGCGAGGTTAATCGTCCCACGAGCAATCACCGTGTAATCATCTTGGGCAGGATGCTTGAGTACCAATGCCGCCAGCAAATCAGTATGATAGACCGAGACAACGCGGTGCTCACATAAAAACTCATTATTGCTCACCAGTGTCGCAACTTCAGCCCACGAGTCAGCTTGAAACGACATCAGATTTGGATTTTCATCTTTATAAGCTAGTGTATACTCGGCTAAATCGGCAACACTCTTATCCAGTACTTGTTCAAAATCACTTTCTCTAAGCCCATAAATTAAAGCGTCCAACAGTATATATTCTTCAAATATTAATTCTCTAGTCATTGGATCCTCCTTACTCTTTATATAATCAAATGTTTCCTATTAACAAAAGTATACACTAAAAGCACCATGTTAAAGTGACTTTAACATGGTGCTTTATGAAAGTATTTAGAAGATTCCCGCCCGGCTGGCTAGGATTGCAATAGCCCCTAAGGCAATCGCAACTACTCCAGCCATGAGACTCGTGTTACTCAAGACGACTTTGCGGGCGTGGATTAAGGTGAGCACCCCAAAAACAATGCCCAGCGTGGCCAAAATCCACTGTTGCTTAGTCGCAAAGAGGCTCACCGCGGATAGCAGGAGGCCCAGCGTCGCAAATATGCTATTCTTTGGTCGTTGATTGTTATCCATAATGAATTCCCCTAGACAATTTCTGCCCCAGCTTCAGCGTCATCTGGCAAAAGCGTCAAAACGAGCTTATCACCCTTTTCTGCTGACAAAATCATGCCTTCTGAAACATATTTTTTCATCATCTTACGGGGCTTCAAATTAGCGACGAAGATGACCTTCTTACCGATTAATTCAGTAAAGTTGGGATACCATTTCTTGATGCCTGACAAAATTGTCCGGCCAGCTTCAGTGCCGTCATTGAGTTTGAACATCAACAACTTATCTGAGCCATCAATCTCTTCAACGGCCAAAATTTCAGCGACCTTCATTGAAACTTTTTCAAAATCATCAAAGGCGATGTAATCTTTTGCCGGTGCTTCAACTGGTGTTGCTTCAGTTTCTTGCTTAGCCTTTTTGACAGCAGCCGTTTCTTTACCGCCACCAATCATTGATTCACGAATGTATTCAACTTCAGCTTCCACATCGACACGTGGGAAAATTGGTTCACCCTTTGCAACGACATTTCCACCAGTTGGCAAGTCAGCGAACTTCAAATCAGCAATCTTTAAGTTAGTTTCCGCCAAGCCTAATTGGGCAAAAATTTGCTTAGGCGCTTGTGACAAAGCTGGTTGCAACAAGATGGCCGCAACACGCAAAGCAGCCGCCAAATGCGCCATCACTGACGACAATGTTGCCGCTTGCTCAGCATCTTTAGCCAAGACCCATGGTGTTGTCTCGTCGATGTACTTATTAGCCCGTGAAATCAATTTCCATACTTCAGCCAAGGCATCCGACACGCGCATGGTTTGCATGTGGCCATTATAAGCTTCAACGACTGCATCGGCCGTGGCAATCAAATCAGCGTCAAATTCTGTTGCCCCAGTTTGAAGCGCTGGAATCACGCCACCTTCGTACTTGTTAATCATGGCCACCGTCCGATTGAGCAAATTACCCAAATCATTGGCCAAATCATAGTTCAACTTTGACACGAAATCTTCTGGTGTGAAAATTCCGTCATTGCCAAATGGCATCGCCCGCAACAAATAGTAACGTACAGAATCAACCCCATAGCGGTCAGCCAACACGTCAGGATAAACCACGTTACCCTTTGACTTTGACATCTTGCCATCACGCATCGTCAACCAACCATGGCCAATAACGGTTTCTGGCAACGGCAAGCCCAATGCATGCAACATGATTGGCCAATAAATCGTATGGAAACGCACGATTTCTTTCCCAACCAAGTGCACATTTGCTGGCCAAAACTTGTCATACAACGTCGTATCAGCTGAATCGTAGCCCAATGCTGTGATATAGTTTGACAGCGCATCAATCCACACGTAAACAACGTGCTTAGGATCAGATGGCACTGGCACACCCCACGTAAAGGCCGTCCGAGTTACAGCCAAATCTTCAAGGCCTGGCTTGATGAAATTGTTAATCATTTCATTCATGCGCGTCTCAGGCTGGATGAAATTAGGATGTGTGTGGTAGTATTCCAACAACCAATCGGCATACTTGGACATCGCAAAGAAGTATGATTCTTCCTTCACTAATTCAACTTCGTGACCTGATGGCGCTTTACCACCGATCACCTTATCATTTTCATCACGATAAACTTCAGCCAATTGTGACTCAGTGAAGTATTCTTCATCATCAACTGAGTACCAGCCTTCATATTCACCCTTGTAAATATCGCCTTGATCCAGCAATTGTTGGAAAATCTTTTTCACAGCGGCTTCGTGAATTTCGTCAGTCGTGCGAATAAATCCATCATTGGTAATATCCAATGACGCCCAAAGCTTTTTAATATCAGTAGCCATATCATCAACGTATTGCTTAGGTGACATACCCAGCTTTTCAGCTTTTTGCTCAATCTTCAAGCCATGTTCATCAGTCCCTGTCAAATAATAAACGTCTTCGTCCAACAACCGGTGATAACGGGCAGCCGCATCGGCCAAGACAGTCGTATACGTATTCCCGATGTGCAATTTACCAGATGGATAGTAAATTGGAGTAGTGATATAGAAGCTTTTCTTGTCAGTCATTATTAATTACCTCCCGCCCCACAAATGAGTGGCAGCGTTATTTTTAAGCACGAGTGCATTCTTACATTATAGCAGATACCGCCCCTGATTTTAGCAAAAAAATAAGCTAAGCACCCGTCTCTGGTGCTTAACTTAAGCCAAATCAATTTATTTATATTCTTCCAAAGCCGGCACATCATTTTTCGGATCAGCATTGTAATCACCACCCGCCATCCCAGTAAACTGTTCTAGGGTCGTAATTTTGTGATCGTACATTTCGGTAGCAAATTTCACGCCAATATACCGCAAATGCCACTCCTCACCTTCATACCCAGTCACACTAGCCATATTACGGGGATAGCGAATAATCAAGCCATACGTATGCGCATGTTGTAATAACCAAGCATACATTTTATCATCAGTTGGCAATTCACCATCCGCCCCAACCAAATCAAACGCCAGTCCAGATTGGTGCTCAGAATATCCAGGCCGCGCCGAATACTTATCCGCCCAAGCCTGCCCGTTAGAAGCCACATAACCATCATACAAACTTTTTTGATATGCATAACTACGATACCCAGAAATATTGTCAGACACTGCAAACCCAGCGGCCTGCATCGCTTTAATAATGGCATCTTTGGCCTGTTGAGCAGCCGGCAACAACCCGGCACCATCTGGATTTTTACCAGTGCTCGCCCCGTTATATGGATTGTAATCAGCCGGTAGCGGATGCCGCTTATTAACCACCATCAATAATTTAGCCGCCTCAGTCCCACTTTTGATAACTGGCAAGGTAAACTGTGCGCCAGAGCTACTTGTACTTTGTGCTGCATCCTTAGAAACTGCAGACTTTTGCGAACTAGTTTTAGCTGGCGTGGCAGGTTGCTGTTGCATAAAATACCAGCCACCAAATCCCGCAACTGCCAAAATTATTATTACAATTGGAATCCCAATTTTATATTTCAAAGCTCTATCCTCATCCTATCAAATCACTTATTACTCTTGATCCCGCATCACAGCATAATCGCTCTCCAACATACTATAAACCACATGATCAACCCATTCGCCACTCTTAAGTAATTCACGCTCACGCAAAGTGCCCTCATATTTAAAGCCACTAACCCGCCGAATCACATTACCGGATTTAACATTTTGCGGTGCATGAGCAATTTCTAGACGATGCAAATGCATTTGTTGAAAAGCAATATCGACAACCGCGTTTAAAGCCTCGTGCATATAACCAAGCCCAGTATACTGCCGATTCAAGGTATATCCAACTTCACCAAATCGATGCTGCTCAGACAAAATCCGTAAATCAATTGAGCCAATCACCTGATTATCAACCTTGCGTTCAATTAAAAATTTCCCACGTGGCAGCTGCAAAAAATAATGGTTAATACTAGCCAACGCATCTTCAATCGTATTTGCCTTTGGAGCCCCAATAAAGCGCACCGTCTCATCATCATTTAACATCTCAAAAACAGCCTGTGCATCACTAACACGTGCTCGCCGTAATATTAAACGCGGTGTCTCATAACGGACCAGTTTGCTTATTTTTTCAAGCATTGTCATTTGACTCTACCAACTTAGTTTACTTATTTAAAAATTCCACAACCCAATAGCCGACATAACCCCAACTCAAGAAGCCATGTAAGATTGCACTCAACCAATCACCACCGGTTTCAGCCAAGCGCATCCCAATAGCCAGTAAAAATCCCGTACCATAAAATGCCCCGCCAAAATCCGCATTAACTTTAACTTGTTTCATCATATTATCCCCCTTTAAGCCTATGCTCTGATACTACCAAATCAAAGCGCTGACTACAAACCTTTATTACAAACTTTATTTTCATTATAAAGTTGAATTTGCTTTACCATCATGATGACCTAAAGTATCAACTGAAATCAAGACCACAAAAAAGGCTTGTCATTGCTGACAAGCCTTTTCATATTGCATTGCGACGTCCTATCCTCGCAGGAAGCGATCCTCCAACTACTTTCGGCGCTACTGAGCTTAACTTCTGTGTTCGGTATGGGAACAGGTGTGACCTCAGTGCCATCATCACAACACG
>JAITQG010000030.1 GCA_031289015.1 Lactobacillaceae bacterium | reverse complement strand
AGGAAGTGTCAACTAAATATTACAAAGTAGCAATATCGATGTTGATTGAAGGTCCGAACGTAGAAGCGATTGAGATATGCTTTACGTAAGTTCCCTTAACTGCTGATGGACGAGCCTTGATGACAACATCAGAGATAGTCTTGATGTTTCCAACCAACTTGTCTGCATCAAATGATACTTTACCAACAGGTACAGCCACGTTTCCGTCACGGTCCGTCCGGTACGTTACCTTACCAGCCTTTGATTCCTCAACGGCCTTGGCAACATCAAATGTAACAGTTCCAGTCTTAGGGTTAGGCATCAATCCCTTAGGTCCCAATGCACGTCCAACACGACCAACTTGCGCCATCATGTCAGGTGTAGCAATGGCAACGTCAAAGTCCAACCAACCATCAGCGATGCGTTGAACCAAGTCAGCTGCACCAACTACGTCTGCACCAGCTGCTTCGGCTTCTTTAGCCTTATCACCTTGTGCAAAGACAACAACAGTTTGATCCTTACCAGTTCCGTTAGGCAAAACTACGGCCCCACGCAATTGTTGATCAGCTTGACGTGTGTCCACGTTCAAGTTAAATGCAATTTCTACAGTTGAATCAAACTTGGCAAAGTCAATTTCCTTTACCAATGCAGCAGCTTCGTCAAGCGTGTAAAGCTTTTCACGGTCGACTTTTTCAGCAGCTGCCACGTACTTTTTACCATATTTCTTAGCCATGGTTGCTATTCCTCCTTGCAAATGCGGTCAGACGGTCAATTAAGACCTCCCGCTTGATCATGCACAGTTTCCTGTACGATCCGCCTGTGACGTTATATTAATGGATTAACCTTCGACAACGAAGCCCATTGAACGTGCAGTTCCTTCGATCATGCGAACAGCTGCATCAACATCTGCTGCGTTTAGATCTTGCATCTTAGTTTCAGCGATTTCTTTGACTTGCGCCGCAGTAACCGTTGCAACCTTCTTAGTATTAGGTTCACCAGAACCCTTTTCAATACCAGCTGCCTTCTTCAAAAGAACGGCTGCTGGAGGTGTCTTAGTGATGAAATCGAATGAACGATCTTCATACACAGTAATAACAACAGGAATCAAAAGACCCCCTTGATCCGCTGTACGAGCATTAAACTCCTTGGCGAATCCCATGATGTTAACACCGGCTTGACCCAATGCAGGTCCAACGGGTGGTGCAGGTGTAGCCTTACCGGCTGGAATCTGCAACTTAACAATACTTGAAACTTTCTTAGCCACGATTGTATCCTCCTTCGTGCTTGTGGTATGAATGGCGAGTTTCGATTTCGCCTCCCACATATACGCTATTACGCATACTTGAATATAATAACAGCCTCACGCACTTTTTTCAAGTGCATGAGGCTGTTTTGGTGTTATTAATTCAAAATTGGGCGGACATCCCCAAAACCAATTTCAGTTGGTGTTTCACGGCCCAAGAAGTCAACCAAGACCGTAACTTCTTGCTTGTCATCATCAATCGCGGTGATCTTCCCTTGCATACCTTCCATTGGGCCAGCAATGATGTTCACTGATTCACCAATTTCGGCGTCCAACTTTTCAACCTTCTTAACTGGTTCTTCTCCAGGGTTACCAAACTTGCGCAAGAAATCATCAACTTCTTCTGGCAACAATGATACCGGCTTTGAACCACCTCCGTGAGAACCCAAGAAGCCAGTCACACCAGGCGTGTTACGGACCACATACCAAGCTTCGTCAGTCATGACCATTTCAACTAACGCATAACCAGGATAATCATTTTCTTTGACAATCTTAGTTTCACCGTCTTTTTCAATCGCCACATCTTGTTCAGGCACGATCACACGATAGATATAGTCTTGCATGCTCATCGTTTCGATACGTGATTCCAAGTTTTGCTTAACCTTATTCTCATAACCTGAGTAAGTGTGCAAAACGTACCATTGCTTGTTGACTGATTCAACCATTGTTTGCCTCCATTTATGCAGCTGTGCATTCTTTGTAATTTAAAAACCCTCTGGTCAGAGGGCTTTGTTTGCGTTTTGATATCTATATTATAATGCAATCGGCTTACTTAGACAAGAACGTGATTCCTTGTTCAAAGACCCAGTCAGCTGCACCAAACAAAATGGCGAAGAAGGCTGATGTTCCGATAACGATTGATGTATCGCGAACACTTTGCTTCATCGTTGGCCAAGTAACCTTACCCATTTCGTTAAAAACATCTTTAATGAACTTCATGACTTTCCCCTAACTTAACTTTTTCTATATGCTTACATTGTTTCGCGGTGTAGTGTATGCTGCCCACAAAACTTGCAGAACTTTTTAACCTCTAAACGCTCCATGCGCTCGGGCTTTTTAGTTACCATATAGTTACGTGAACCACAGACGCTGCACGCCAATGCTACTTTCTTAGTTGCCATAAAACGTGCCTCTTCGCTTAAGATTATATCTGTTAGTGTATCACAGGTTACTCTTCAACGCTAGACGGATACCGTTCCTTCATAATTTGTCTGATTTCTCGCAATTTAAAACGCACAGTTGACGGCGCACAGTCAAACATGCGACTGATTTCAAACGAGTTATACCCCGCCAACTTTAATTGATAAATGTGTTGATGGCGTTTGGACAATGTTGCCAAGCCATCTTGGAGGCACATTTTATAATCCAATGCTAAATGGCTTTCCCGCGCATTACCGTAACTAACCACCTGTTCTTCCATGATCGACTCGCACGTTTCGAGCGGTCGATATTGATAACGCGTCCGAATTTTCCAAAGTTTTCGCTTACAACACACTTGAAAATACGTCGTTAAAGCGCCCAAGTCCTCTTCTTCGAGTTGTTGAATGACCTCAAACAACAAAATTGTACACTCTTGGAACCAGTCATCTGCACTCAACCAATGTGGCCGTTGTTTAAAGAGGCTCCAAATCAATGGCCGATAATGATCCAGCAATTCAATAAAGGCCATTTCATCATTGTTTTTCGCGGCTAAAATCAAACTTGTCGATACATACTTCATTGCCCCACCCCCTTACGCCATCATTGTGCCATAGCGTTTTCGTTATGGGGGGATTATGCAAAAAAAATGCCTCCAAGCATAACTTGGAAGCACCATGAGCCGTTATTTTACAAAGGGTGACGCGAGTTGAAGGCTCCATAAATTAATAGCGAGGCGGCGACTGATGCATTTAAGGATTGAACATGCCCAACCATCGGAATCGTCAAAGTTTCATCGACTGATTTCTTCAACAACGGCGCGATGCCTTTACCTTCATTGCCAATGATTAAGGCCGTGGCGCCGGTCGCATCCCATTGCCGGTAATCTTTACCATCCATGTCGGTCCCAAAAATCCATAAACCGCGTTCTTTTAATTCATTCACGGTATTAACCAAGTTGGTCACCCGCGTAACCGGCACGTGTTCAATCGCCCCAGTTGAGGTCTTGGCCACTGTTGCCGTCAATTGCACGGCCCGGCGCTTAGGAATAATCACGCCATGGACTCCCGCCGCATCAGCCGTTCGTAAAATCGAGCCCAAATTATGCGGATCTTCAATCGAATCCAAAATCAAGAAAAACGGTGCTTCATCTTTTGCCGCCGCATTAGCAAATAAATCATCCAACGTCGCATATTTAAATGCTGAAATCGACAGCACTACGCCTTGATGATTTTGGTCATCAACAAGCTCATCCAGTTTGGCTTTGGGTGCATCTTGAATCACTAACCCCCGTTGTTTTGCCAAGGCGATGATTTCATTATGCATTTGTTCTTGAATGCCGGGTTGCAACCAAACTTTATTAATTTCGGTGTCCCCTTTTAAAGCTTCCACTGCAGCGTGGCGCCCAAAGACGAACTCGGGTGCGATAGCTTCGGTTTGTTCAGCATCCACTTGCGGGCGTTCTTTACGTGGGTTACGTTCTCGCCGGGGTGTTGCATTCACAGGCTTTTTTTCATTCCCACGGTCATTTCGATCGCGTTTACCACGATTATTTTGTCGTTGTACCATTATCGCGTGTCCGTCCACTTTCTACTTGGGCAATTATCCAAGTCACTAATTCATCTAAGCGCGCATCTTGTTGGCTCGCATGTAAATATCCCATCAAAGCTTCAAAGCCCGTGGAAATTCGGTAAGTTACTACGTCGGTATTTTTGGCTTTCGTATGTGATTTTGCATTACGGCCACGTTTAAAATACTCTAATTCTTCAGCCGTAAGCATCTCATCTTCAACCATTAAATTGTAAATGGCCGCATGAGCTTTGGCCGAGACAAAATTCTTAGCCGTCCGTTGCAGCCACATCGGTTTTGTGATGCCTTGGGCTAACAAATGTTGGCGAATGAAGGTTTCGTAGACGGCATCCCCTAGATAGGCAAGGTCGAGGCCATTTAATTGTTTATAATCTATTATTTCTCGCATAATTTTATTGTAGCTCATTTTTTCTCGGTTTGCTTGATTTTTAGCGCTAGGCCGACAATTTATTGCATAATTCGCCCCTTAAATTAAAAAATTCACCACACTTGTCAAATTTGACAACTATGATGAATCAATTTGTAATTGCTTACTTAATAACTAGGCAGACAAACACTCCATTGTTATCATATGCGCTAGTTGAGATACCGTATTCACTGTGAGCTCGGTTAAGTAGGAGGTTTTGATTAGTTTGGACCACCTTCTTAAGAATTGCTGTCCGAGGATTCAACATGCTTGCAGCACCATCAACTTTGCCATCTTTGTCAAGCACAATGTCTGGATACTCAACATGAGCATACGCAACTGTCATGTCCCCATCGGTGTAGTAGACCAAGTTTTGGTTTTGCTGTTGGGCTGGGGCGATGCTGCTAATAATGCAAGCAGCCGTATTATCCATGGCGTAAGTCTTTTGTACAAGTTGCATATTATGGCGATAGCGGTAGAAATTAATAAAATCAGTACTGTTCTCGGTAAGTGGAATCGGTGTAGGTGTAACTGGAAGCACCCGATCAGAGGTTACCTGTGGACCAAGAACGCTCACATTTCCAGCCGCATTTGCATGTGGGTTGAAACTATCAAACGTAACGGAACCACCAAGAATTGAAACGGCTGCAACTAATGTTGATAAATATGTACGAATTTTCATGATCCTTCTCCTTTTTTCTATGGCTGTATATGCCACCTGTGTTTTGTCATTTTTAGGTTTGTTTCATTTGTATAACTTTATTATATTCCGTTTTTTTTACATGAGTGGATTTGTTTCGTGTTCGGGTCCGAACTGGTTAATAGTAAGTGAATTCATTAAAAAAACAGTCCTGATTTGCGTATTTGTGCAATATTCGAAACATTCATGAAAATTGAGTGCAACAAAAAAGCCAAGGCCAGTAAATCCTGCCTCGGCTCAACTATTTAACGGTGCCAACGAACCCCTTGGGGTGTATCTTCTAAGATAATCCCTTGGGCGGTTAATTCATCGCGAATTTCATCAGACCGCGCAAAGTTCTTGGTTGCCCGCGCTGCATCACGTTCGGCGATGAGGGCATCAATATCAGCATCCAAAATCTCTGCTTGAGCTAATTTATCAACGCCAAAGACATTCATTAAATCGGTAATTTGTTGCAAAATAAATTTAACAGTCTCAACTTGTACGGTATCTTGGGTGGCATACGTATTGGCTAAATTGATTAAATTATATACCGCCGTTACGCCATCTTGGACATTGAAATCATCATCCATGGCGGTCACAAAGGCATCCACATACCCTTGTGCTTCAGCAGTAATCGCATCATCTACCCCAGCTTCAGCCGTGGCTAACCGGAAAGCCAAATTACGATAACCAGTCCGAATCCGTTCCAAGTTACGCGCAGCCAAATCTAAATTCTTTTGTGAATACGCGACTGGTCGACGATATTGCGTCGTCGCCATGAAGAACCGAATAATCATTGGATCATCCACGTGTTGCAATAATTCATGCACCGTAACGAAATTACCCAGCGACTTAGACATCTTTTCGTTTTCATCCCCGACCGTCACAAACCCATTGTGCAACCAGTAGTCGACAAAAGTTTCACCCGTATGCGCCTCAGTTTGGGCGATTTCATTGGTGTGATGGGGGAAAGCCAAATCAATTCCACCACCATGAATGTCAAAGTGGTTGCCTAAGTACTTAGTTGACATCACTGAACACTCAATGTGCCAGCCTGGACGCCCGGCACCCCATGGTGAATCCCACGCAATGGCACCGTCACCATTGGCACCTTTCCAAACGGCAAAGTCCATTGGATCTTCTTTACGAGCCAATTCGCCATCATCTAACCGGCCAGCCGCATTGGATTCCATTTCAGCTAAATCTTGATGGGCCAAAACACCGTAGTTCTTGAATTTATTTGCTCGGAAATAAACATCCCCTTCAGCTTCATACGCATATTCTTTGGCAATCAAATCTTGCACAAAGGTAATGATCTCAGCAATATGTTCGGTCGCACGCGGCCGCACCGTCGCTGGCATAATGTTTAATGGCAGCGTGTCTTCATTGAACGCTTGGATATACTTATCAGCCAATTGCGGCACAGTAATGCCTTGTTCAGCCGCTGCTTTAATCATCTTATCATCGACGTCGGTGAAATTTGAGACATAGTTAACTTCAAAGCCACGGTACAAAAAGTAGCGGCGAATGGTGTCAAAAGCAATGGCTGAGCGCGCATTTCCCACGTGAATATAGTTGTACACAGTCGGACCACAGACATACATGTTAATTTTGCCTGGCTCCATTGGCGTAAAGGCTTCTTTTTGCAATGTCATCGTATTATATACTTGCATTTGACCACTCTCCTTGTTGTTGACGACTACTTCCACCAGCTGTCAAACACCGTAACTGGCCCTTGACGCTTGTGTTCTGTGCTTCGGTATAACTTTTCAATCTGCAACGCGTCGGCCTCAGAGACCTCCTTGCCTTCCAAATAATCATCAATTGCGTCATAACCGACCCCTAAGGCAACTTCATCTGGCAAAGCTGGCCGATCTTCTTCCAAATCAGCGGTTGGGGTCTTTTTGTACAAATGCTCAGGCGCACCCAAGTATTCTAACAATTGCCGACCTTGCCGCTTATTCAACCGATACAATGGCGTGACATCCGCTGCGCCATCACCAAACTTGGTGTAAAAACCAGCCAAAGCTTCGGCCGCATGATCAGTACCGATGACAACTCCTTGATTGGCGGCCGCCACCCCATATTGGGCAATCATGCGCTCGCGGGCTTTAATATTGCCTTTGTTAAAATCAGAAACATTGATGCCAGCCGCATTGAGTTGCTTAACCATGCCTTCAACGGCGTCTTGAATATTCACCCGAATGACGGTATCAGCTTGTTGCCAAGCAATCGAGTCCAAGGCATCTTGTTCATCCGCTTGTTCATTATAAGGTAGCCGCATGGCAATAAATTGATACGTCGCATCGCCAGTATCGTCGCGCAACTCAGTCACGGCAATTTCGGCCAAGCGCCCAGCTAGGGTTGAATCCTGGCCACCAGAAATGCCCAAGACGTAGGTTTTTAGCCCAGTCTTTACCAAATATTGCTTCAACAAATCAACCGAACGGCGGATTTCAGTAGCGGGGTCGATTTGTGGTTGGACACCAAGTGCCGTAATAATTTCCGTTTGTAATTCACGCATCACTGCTCTCCTTTTTGTTCTGGTTGATTTGCATATTCTGCAGCCACGGTATCCACGTAATGGCGGACATCTTTGATGAGGTTCATCTTATGATCCCAAGCGGCTTGTGAGAGGTCAATTGGATATTCTTGGGGATTCAAAGTTCGCTTATATTCTGACCACAATGCATCCAAGCGTTCCATTGAATACGCCCGTACCTCTTGCAACGTCGGCACTTCATATACAGGTTCACCATCAACCACCATGTCTTGTAAGATGGGGCGGGCGGTAAAGTCTTGAATTGTTTTATTCAAATATGGATATTCCGGGTGGAACATGTACAAACCTGCTTGTTGATCAGCTGGGTTTTCATTCCACAAAGCGACGTAATCACCTTGCGACTTGCCATCCGAATTGCGCGTAATCCGCCAAACCTGTTTCTTACCTGGATTTGAAATCTTGGCTGCACTGCCAGAAATTTTGATCGTATCGACCATTTGGCCAGCTTCATCTTCAACTGAAACCACTTTATAAACCGCCCCTAAAGCCGGTTGATCATAGGCCGTAATAAGTTTCGTGCCCACACCCCAAACATCAATTTGGGCGCCTTGCAGCTTTAATGAAGTAATCGTTTCTTCATCCAAATCATTTGATGCGTAGATCTTAGCTTCAGTAAAGCCAGCCTCATCAAGCATCTTGCGGACACCCTTTGACAAATACGCCATGTCCCCTGAATCGATTCGGACACCTAAGAAATTAATCTTATCGCCAAATTCACGCGCCACGCGAATTGCACTTGGGATTCCAGACCGCAGCGTATCATACGTATCGACTAAGAAAACAACATCTTTATGCGTATTCGCATAGGCCTTAAAAGCTTCATAATCATTGCGATAAACTTGCACTAAACTATGCGCATGGGTGCCACTAATCGGAATTCCAAATAACTTACCAGCACGCACGTTGGAAGTCGCATCAAACCCACCAATAAAGGCCGCCCGTGTGCCCCAAATAGCCGCATCCATTTCCTGGGCACGGCGAGTTCCAAATTCCAATAGACCTTGGTCACCAACCACCGCCCGAATGCGTGAGGCTTTCGTTGCAATCAAAGTTTGGTAATTAACAATATTCAACAACGGGGTTTCGATGAGCTGTGCATCAAAAACCGTGCCTTCAACTTGCACGATTGGTTCATTATTGAACACGACTTCCCCTTCGCGTGGAGCACGGACAGTCGCTTTGAATTCCCAATTCGCTAAATAATCCACAAAATCATCATCAAACATCCCCGTATCTCGGAGATAGGCGATATCTGATGCTGAAAACTTCAAATTCCGCAAATA
This sequence comes from Lactobacillaceae bacterium, assembly GCA_031289015.1. Classification (GTDB taxonomy): domain Bacteria; phylum Bacillota; class Bacilli; order Lactobacillales; family Lactobacillaceae; genus Weissella. The sequence goes on along the minus strand of JAITQG010000030.1, from coordinate 46,654 downwards.
GTCCAAGACCCGCTCAAGACCAGCAAAAATTGCATACCCATTCTTAAACGGAATCGTCCGGAAAAAGACCTCATAAACCGCCTTGCGTTCATGAATGCCTTCTTTAAAATAGGTTTGCATCATCGTTAATTGATAAGCATCAGTATGTAATACTAAACTATCATCTGGGTACGCATAACTCATAAGAATTATCTTCCTTATCATATTTAGATAGCTTAATTTTAGCATATTTTGCCAATTAATCCTTTATATAAACAATTTTGGTCAAAGAGCACTACAATAATAGATAGAGATAAATTCAGTTATTGAAGGGGGCTGTGTCATGGCAGTACAACAAAAAATAATGAAAGAATCCTTGCGCGTGGGCATCTTATTGACGGCCACCGCAGGGTTTGTCGACTCATACACCTTTGCATTTCACGACGCGCGCTTTGCTTCATTTCAAAGTGGTAACCTCTTACAATTTGGGGTGAACCTAGCTGCCGGTAATTTTAGTAAAGCGATGATTTTCTTTTGGCCAATTACTTTTTTCATGATTGGCGCCGGACTTAACCAGTTAGTTAAGCGTTATCGGTTCATTAATGATATCCAATGGGAAGAGCTATCAGTGTTAATTGAGGCTTTTGGTGTGGCCATCGTGGCGATTTTAGAAGTCTTACACTTCCCAGCTGAAGTGAATTTGTCGATTCTGGCCATGTTCATGTCAATTCAAGCTGATACCTTTAGCAAATTACGTGGCGCTCCCTACGCCACCATCATGAGCACTGGTAATCTAAAGACGCTAGGAGCCATGCTTGCTAGTTTCCTGATCTCCCATGATAAAGCCTCGCTAAAAAAGGCCCGCAATATTTTCATCGTGATCCTTGGCTTTATCGGTGGTGCAATTGTAGCGCATTTCATCGGTATGGCCGTCCACGGTTGGGCAATGTTTGTCCCAGTTGGCTTACTACTATTAATTTGGTGGAATATCCGCGCTGATCGATTAATTGAAGCATAATACAAAAAGAACCCAACTCAACTTTACTAATCTAAAGTTGAGTAGGGTTCATTTTTTATAGCTAGCTATATATCATTACCGCATACTCAATGTGCGCGAAGCTTTGATAAATAAGCCGCGTCCAGCATTTTGCGTATAACCATAATTAACCAGTAATAGCGCAAATAAATAAACACTCGAAACAAGTATGCCATTTACAAAAGTCAGTTGATAATTATGGGTCTGGTTGGCCCAAGCTGTATCAATAATATTGGGTGTGGCGATATAGGCACCTGGAATTAAATGCATGACCTTGTTGAAGACCGGCAGCACAATTGGCGCGACAATTTGGGGCACGGTAATCAACATTGTCAATAAGATTGATAAAATGTGGTTTTTGGTGACATTATTCATCAATTGCAAGAGCGCAATCACGGCTGTGCAACTCAGGAATTGTAAAATAACCGTTTGCAACAATGCACCACCGACCGTCAGCTGGCCGACTTTATTTTCCAATATATAATAAAGTGGGAAATGCACATCACCAAGCCCGTTGACCAATGTGCCAATTACTAGGCTAAATACGACAATAATCAGATATACTGCCAAGAAAAGCAACGTGGCAGCGAGAAAGCGATTCCGCTCACAAATTTTCGTTTGCTGTGGAAATAGGATGTCCATATTCTTTTTATCTTGAAATTTATCCGCAAAGAAATTTGACAACATAAAAATCAACATGGGCACCATCACCATCGAAAAAGCGAAACTTAATAAGTTTAAACTAAAGGGCAACCCTTGTGCAGAGATGCTGGGGTCGTTGTGTATGAAATCATATTCATTGTAATCAATCCTGTTTTTCATGATTAAAATCACGGTTAAATCCACCAATGTTGCCTAATTGTATTGACAATATCCCCTTCAAGCCGTAAGATATTGGAATAGATTTTAATTAAACAAGTTGAGCAGGAAAGTACAAATTCTACTACAGCAAAGAGAGACAACGGTCGGTGTGAGTTGTCGTGTGAGTATTTTTGGAAAATGACCTGTGATTGGCGTCGGTGAGTAGCAAGTCTATAAGCTGGCGACGGATTGGTCTACGTTACAAGACACACGAATCGGTATGGCATCATTTCGCCCGCTGCCCGCTTGTTGTTGAGGTCATTTAGTGAAAGCTAATTGACGAAGTAGAATGGTAACACGAGGACTCGTTTCTATTTGGTATTTTTACCAAGTGGGGACGAGTCTTTTTTGTTCACTTGTTGAGTTAATTTTTTGTAAAACGCGTAATTTCGCCAAGGAGAGAAAAGTATGAATAAGTCATTTAAGTTAGGTGTTACTCTAGCCGCTGCAGGTTTGGTTGCCTCAGTTGTTATCCCTACCACTACGGCCGCTGCAGCCTCAAAGAAGACCGTTACCGTTGGATTGGTCGGAACTTCTGATGCTGCATTATGGAAGTTAGTTGCTAAAACTGCCAAGAAGAAGTACGGCATCACCATCAAGACAAAGGTTTTCACTGATTACAACCAACCAAACGTCGCCGTAAAAGACGGTTCATTGGATTTGAACGCCTTCCAACATTATAACTACTTGAATAATTGGAACAACGAAAACGGCAATAAGCTTAAGGCCATTGGTAAGACCTTCATCACACCAATCCGCTTGTATTCCACTAAGGCCAAGAAAGTTTCACAAATTGCCAAGGGTTCAACGATTGCTGTTCCAAACGACGCAACGAATGAGGCTCGTGCATTGACGTTGTTGCAAACTGCTGGCTTGATCAAGATTAAGAAGAATGTTGCTTTGCCAACGGTTAAGGACATCACTCAAAACAAGAAGAACTTGAAGATCAAAGAAATTGCGGCTGATCAAACGCCAGCTGCCTTGAAGTCAGAAGGTACTGCGGTTATCAACACGAATTACGCCGAAGAAGCCAAGATTAAGTTGAATTCAGCAATCTACATCGAACCAGTTAACAAGGCTTCAAAGCAATGGATCAACATTATCGTTGCTAAGAAGTCAGAAGCCAAAAACAAGATCTACAAGGATGTTGTTAAGGCTTACCAAACTACGGCAACTAAAAAGCACTTGAAGAAGGTTTGGGGCGAAGCAGAAATTCCAGCTTGGGATATCACTTTGAAGTAAATCAGGCTTAAAATAATTCACAAAAACTTACTGATAATTTGTTAGTGTTCTGACAAATTAGCGTATATAATAATATAACACCCTTGATTTATTCAGGGGGGTACATATAGCAACAGCGGAGTCCCGTATTTTACTCCGTTTTTTGTATATAAAAATGAATTTGGAGATGAATCCTATGGCCGTAATTGAGCTAACTGATGTAAATGTAACTTTTCGCCAAAAAAATCAAGAAATCATTGCCGTCCAAAAAGAATCTTTAACGGTTGAAGAAGGCGACATCTATGGCATTGTCGGTTATTCTGGTGCCGGCAAGTCTACCTTGGTGCGCACAGTGAACTTACTTCAAAAACCTACCAGTGGGTCAGTTTTGGTCAATGGAATCGAAATGACCACCCAATCTGCCGCTGATTTACGTGATAAGCGTAAGAAAATTGGCATGATTTTCCAACACTTTAACTTGATGGACGAACTATCCGTTTTCGGCAACGTCGCCCAACCCTTAAAGCATTCATCTTTGAGCAAGCAAGAAAAGACGGTTAAGATTAATCAATTACTTGACCTGGTTGGTTTAGCTGATCGTTCCAATAATTTTCCAGCTCAACTTTCTGGTGGCCAAAAGCAACGTGTCGCCATCGCTCGGGCGCTTGCCAATGATCCTGAAATTTTGATTTCAGACGAAGCGACTTCAGCATTGGATCCGCGTACGACCAATCAAATTTTGGCTTTGCTCAAGAAGTTGAATGAAGATTTAGGTTTAACCATTTTGTTAATCACCCACGAAATGCAAGCTGTTAAGTCAATTGCAAATAAAGTTGCAGTAATGGAAGATGGTCATATCATCGAACGTGGCACATTGTTAGAAATATTCACCAATCCACAACAACAATTGACTAAGGATTTCATCAACACGGCAACCAACCGTGAAGATGCCTTGGTGAAGGTGCAAGATTTGTTGACGATTCGCCCATTAGCAAATAACGAGCAACTCGTTCAAATCGAATATGTCGGTGAAGAAACGGCCCATCCATTGCTTTCAACCGTCTTTGCAGATTATGGGGTAACGACCAACATTCTCTATTCAAATATGGAAATTTTGACGCAAACTCCAGTCGGGACGGCCCTTGTTGTGCTTGCTGGTACATCGTCACAAATTAACCAAGCAATTGAATTCTTCGAAGCACATTCAGTGAAAGTCGAAAAAATTAGTACGGAGGTAAACGCCTAATGTTACATTGGATACAAGCAAATTTCCCAAATGTTTATTCCCTTGGTTGGGGTGAAGATTATGGTTGGGGCACTGCCATTGGCCAAACTTTGTACATGACATTTGGTTCCGCCGTGTTCGGTGGCATCCTCGGTTTAATCTTTGGTATCGGCTTAGTCTTAACCACCGATGATGGGATCACGCCTAATCGCGCCGTCTTCCAAATCTTTGACAAAGTGGTTTCAATTGGCCGTGCGATTCCATTCATCATCATGGTGGTGGTTATCTCGCCATTAACGCAACTAATCGTCCACACGACCATCGGTTCAACCGCTGCGTTGGTCCCCTTGTCATTGGGTGTTTTCCCCTTCTACGCACGACAAGTTCAAGTTGCGTTGTTGGGCGTTAACTCAGGTAAGATCGAAGCCGCTCGTGCATTTGGAGCAAACAACTGGGACATTATCAAAGATGTTTACCTACGTGAAGGCCGTTCAGAATTGATTCGAGTGTCAACCGTCACAATCATCTCGTTAGTTGGTTTGACAGCCATGGCCGGCGCAATCGGTGCTGGTGGACTTGGTACAACCGCAATCGTTACTGGTTATCAACGCTTCCAAAATGATGTTATGTGGCTAGCCACAATCTTTGTCTTGTTGCTGATCGTCATCGTACAATTCGTTGGTGATTATCTTGCAAAGAAATCTCATCACGGATAAATATTAAAAACGTTCGAAACAAAAAGTGCTTCGAACGTTTTTTTGATACCCAACAAAAAAATCTCACACATTATATAGCGCGACTCGGTTACGAGCCATTCAACCTAGACTTGGCCTGTAGCCAGCATCGTAACAGTTTATGCTATTTAACATGGAGATTTAAAAGTGATTATCGATTTTGACAACTAACGTATTAGTCAACCAATTCCAAAATAACCATTTGTGCAGCGTCACCACGACGTTGTACAGTCTTTAAGATGCGAGTGTATCCACCGGCACGGCCCTCAAAACGAGGGGCAACATTGTTGAACAAGTGTTGCAATGCAGTTTCAATCTTAACGCTGTCATCATCAGTAGTATTAACATTAGCGACAACATTACGCAAGAAACCAGCGGCCTTACGACGTGATGCTAAGTCACCGTGCTTTCCCAAAGTAATCATCTTGTCAGCGGTACGACGAACTTCCTTAGCACGAGCTTCAGTAGTTTCGATACGACCGTTGATCAACAATTGAGTGGTCAAGTCACGCAACAAAGCCTTACGTTGTGAGCTAGTGCGTCCCAACTTACGGTATGGCATGAATCATTCCTCCTTTACTTGGTATTCTATACTTTCAATCTAATCTTCCTTGCGGAATCCTAAGCCCAATACAGCAAGCTTTTCTTGGATTTCGTCAAGTGATTTCCGACCGAGGTTTCGAACAGACATCATTTGTGTTTCTGTACGATCCGTTAACTCTTGAACAGAGTTAATCCCGGCCCGTTTGAGACAATTATAAGAGCGCACTGACAAGTCCAATTCTTCAATTGGTGAATCTGCATGCTTAGGAGCTGCATCTTCTTCCTTATCAGCCATAACTTGAGTAGCTACTGCACGCTCTGACAATTCAACGAATGCATTCAGATGACCTGACAACACCCGAGCTGCCAAAGAAACAGCTTCAGTTGGTGTCAATGATCCATCAGTCCATACATCCAAAGTTAACTTGTCAAAATCGTCACGTTGACCGACACGCGTGTTCTCAACTTGATAGTTTACGCGCTCGATTGGGGTAAAGATTGAATCAATTGCTAGAACGCCAATCGGCATTTCATCATGCAATTCCTTATTCTGGTCAGCTGAAACATAACCACGTCCGCGAACAGCAGACAAAGTCATGTTCAACGTAGCCCCAGCCGCAACAGTAGCAATGTATAGATCTTTATTCAAGATTTCTACATCACTATCTCCAGCAATATCTCCAGCCGTTACCGTAGCAGGTCCGGCGATATTGATTTCGAGCGTTTTCTCTTCATCACTGTCGATGCGCATTGAAACCTTTTTAAGGTTCAAAATAATTTGCGTTACGTCTTCAACAACCCCTTCGATTGTTGAGAACTCATGCAAAACTGTATCAATTTGAACAGAATTGATAGCAGCACCTGGCAATGATGACAACAATACACGGCGTAGTGAATTACCAAGCGTGGTTCCATAACCGCGCTCAAGTGGTTCAACTACAAACTTGCCGTAATTGCTATCTTCTTCAACCAGCGTAATATTTGGGTTTTCGAATTCAAGCATGCTGTTTTTTACCCCTTTCAAAGCATTGTGAGTAATCTAGTTGTAGCAACAGCAACAATTAGACACGACGACGCTTTGGTGGACGTGAGCCATTGTGTGGTACGGGAGTAACATCCTTGATAGATGTAACTTCCAAACCAGCAGCAGCCAAAGCACGGATAGCAGATTCGCGACCTGAACCAGGTCCCTTAACAGTTACTTCAACTGTCTTCATTCCATTATCCATTGCCCCCTTAGCGGCGGCTTCAGCAGCCATTTGCGAAGCAAACGGCGTTGACTTACGGCTACCCTTGAATCCAAGAGAACCAGCAGATGACCAAGCAACAGCGTTACCTTGTACATCTGTGATCATCACAATCGTGTTGTTGAATGTTGCGTGGATGTGTGCAACACCGGACTCAATATTCTTTTTTACACGACGCTTACGATTTGTACGACCTGCCATGATTAAAGTAATCTCCTTTCTATAGAATTAATTACTTCTTCTTACCAGCAATTGCAACAGCTGGGCCTTTTCGTGTGCGAGCGTTGTTCTTCGTGTTTTGTCCACGAACTGGCAACCCTCGACGGTGACGAATGCCACGGTATGATGCGATTTCTTGTAACTTCTTAATGTTCAATGAGACTTCACGACGCAAGTCACCTTCCACCTTAATGTTATCAACGATAGCACGGATGGCGTCTTCTTGGTCGGGAGTCAAGTCACGAACACGGACGTCTTCAGAAACGTTAGCTTCTGCCAAAACTTTTTGAGCAGTAGTGTTACCGATTCCGTATACGTATGTCAATGCGATCACGATACGCTTATCGCGCGGCAAATCAATACCAGCAATACGAGCCATTACTTTTACCTCCTATAGTAAATTTGATATATAAATGTCAATGGTTAATTAATATTATGAACCTTGACGTTGCTTGTGCTTGGGATTTGTGCAAATCACCATAACACGGCCGTTGCGACGAATAACCTTACAGTTATCACACATTGGCTTTACTGATGGACGAACCTTCATGATATTTACCTCCTTGAATTACTTTAAACGATTGATTACTTGAAACGATAAGTAATACGTCCTTTAGTCAAATCGTATGGCGACATTTCAACGGTTACACGATCACCTGGTAAGATACGAATGAAATTCTTTCGGATCTTGCCTGAGACGTGAGCTAGAATGTTGGCGCCGTTTTCCAATTCAACGGTAAACATGGCGTTGGGCATTGTTTCCTTTACCACACCAGAAATTTCAATAACATCATTGGCCACGTTTATGCCTCCTTCGTTGGTACACCTAGAGAACGCAACACTAAATTATAACATGGCACCAAGTTTGTCACAAGAAACCAACTTACAAATTAACGGCATTCTACAAATTATCGAGCAACTCTTTTACACTCGCGAAAATGGTATCTAGTTCACCTACTCCGCTAATTTCATGTAATAAGCCTTGGCTCTTATAGAAATTTGCGATTGGTTCGGTCAACTTACCATTAACGTCTAAGCGATTCTTAATGACTTCAGGTGAATCATCTGCACGACCACGGGCCATCATCCGGTCTACTAACACAACTTCTGGAGCTGTGAAGTATAACACGGCGTCAAGCTTGCGACCTCGCTTTGATAACATTTCATCTAAAGCATTTGCTTGATCCAAATTACGTGGGAATCCATCCAAAATGAACCCAACCTTAGTATCGTCTTCAGCTAAACGCTCTTCAACGATACCATTGGTAACTTCATCAGGAACTAAGTCGCCAGCATCCATGAACGCCTTGGCCTTAAGTCCTAATTCAGTTTCATTTGCCATTGCAGCGCGGAACATATCGCCCGTGCTGATGTGTGGCAAACTATAAGTTTCAACAATCTTTGAAGCTTGGGTACCCTTACCAACTCCTGGCAAACCTAACAACATGATATTCAAACTCATTACTTTGCTCCTTCATGAATAAATCCTACGTACTGGCGCTTCATCATTAATCCTTCAAGTTGACGGATTAAGTCGATGGCAACCCCAATTACGATCAAGAGAGATGTTCCTGACATTCCCAAGTTGTTATCCAACCCGAAAAGGTGTGTTGCTAGCATAGGTGCTAAGGCAACGAAACCAAGGAACAAGGCGCCGACTACAGACAAGCGAACCAAGAGACCCGAAAGCCACTTTTCGGTTGCTGGCCCAGGCCAAACACCAACAATATAACTACCTTGCTTTTGGAGGTTTTCAGCAACCTTTTCAGGATTAACCTGGACGAAGGCATAGAAGAATGTGAACACAATGATCAACATCGTGTACAACAATCCACCCTCGATGGTTTGCATTGAAAGCCACTTCATCATAGTAGTATACCAACTCGCGTCAGCAAACTTTGTTGCAAATGCTTGCAAAATAGTTTGTGGTGTAACCAACAAAGATGACGCGAAGATAACTGGGATAACCCCAGCGACGTTGATCTTCAATGGGAGGTAAGATGAGTTACCTGACCCAGATGAACGACGTGTGTATTGCATTGGAATTTTACGAATTGCTTGGTTAAACCAAGTAACAAATGCGATTACCAAAAGGAAAATCAGCATCAATCCAAGAACAAATGCAATTCCACGTGTAGGTTCATCACTTTGGAAAATATTTTCTTGGATAAGTTTATAAATTCCAGCAGGTACGCGCGCAATGATACCTGCAAAGATCAACATTGAGACTCCTTGACCAAGTCCGCGCTCAGTGATCATTTCACCGAGCCAAACAGCGAACATGGTTCCAGATGTCAAGATAAATCCAATCAATACATAAGTCTGGACGTTAGGCGTTTGAACCAACTTAACCTGACTCAATTGATTGAACCCAGCTGTAATACCAATTGACTGTACAAAAGCTAGGACAATAGTCAAATAGCGAGTAACTTGATTCAACTTACGTCGACCAACTTCACCCTGCTTTGACCATTCGACAAATCGCGGAACAATATCCATTTGCAGGAGTTGAACCACGATTTGAGCAGTAACGTATGGTGACACACCCATTGCAAACAATGAGTAATTAGTTAGCCCACCACCGCTAAACATATTCAAAATGCTGCCGAGCCCTGAACTTGCAACCTCTGTAAGTGCGGCAGGATTAATTCCTGGAATAGTAATATACGCACCTAAACGGTAAACAATCAAAATCATCAAAGTGAAGAGCAACTTTTTACGGATGTCTTTTTCTTTAAGTGAGTTGAGCACGGTTGTTAGCATTAGATTTCCTCAATCTTTCCACCAGCTGCTTCAATAGCAGTCTTGGCAGCTTCTGAGAACTTGTTAGCCTTGATCGTCAAAGACTTTTCAAGTTGACCATTAGCCAAAATCTTAATACCAGACAATTCCTTCTTAACGATACCAGCTTCAATCAACAATGCTGGTGAAACTTCTGTACCGTTGTCGAATTGGTTCAATTGGTCCAAGTTAACAACTGCATATTCTTTGCGGTTGATATTTGTGAACCCACGCTTTGGAATACGACGGAACAAAGGCATTTGACCACCTTCAAATCCCAAACGTACTTTTCCACGTGCTTTTTGACCCTTTTGACCACGACCAGCAGTCTTTCCATTACCTGAAGATTCTCCACGTCCAACACGGTTGCGGACCTTACGAGCACCCTCGGCAATTGTAAGCTCATTAAGCTTCATTAGGTTTTTCCTCCTTCAAAGCAATTTCGTACTTACTTAACTACTTCAACAGTAACCAAGTGAGCAATCTTGAAAATAGCGCCACGCGTTGCTTCATTGTCAGGCAACGTAACAGTTGAAGAAACTCGGTTCAAACCAAGTGACTTAACGATTGCACGTTGCTTTGGCAAACGGTGGGCAGCACTCTTTACAAGTGTAACTTTAACTTGTTCAGCCATGATTCTGCCTCCTTATTCTGCCAAGTGCTCTAATGAGACCTGACGCAAATCAGCAACTTCTTCAGCGTTCTTCAATTCTGAAATAGCTTGGAAAGTTGCGCGTACGACGTTGATAGGTGTTGCTGAGCCAAGTGACTTTGCAGACACGTCGGCTACTCCAGCCAATTCCAAAACGGCACGAGCAGCACCACCAGCGGCTACTCCAGATCCTTCAGTGGCGGGCTTCAATAAGATGCGACCACCACCAAAGATACCTAATGCAGAATGAGGAAGAGTTGTACCAACAGTTGGGACTGCAATGATATTGCGCTTAGCATCTTCAACTGCCTTACGGATAGCTTCAGGAACTTCCTGAGCCTTACCAGTACCAAAGCCAACGTGACCATCACGGTCTCCAACTACAACCAAAGCGGCGAAACGCAAACGACGTCCACCCTTAACAACCTTAGTAACACGATTGATAGCTACGACGTTTTCTTCGAGCTCACCAAGTGTTTTAGGATCGATATATGCCATGATTTTTTCTCCTCCTTCCCTTAGAACTTCAAACCAGCTTCACGAGCTGCTTCGGCCAATGCCTTAATACGACCATGATACAAATATCCACCACGATCAAAGATAACATCTTCAATCTTAGCTTCTTTTGCACGATCAGCAATCAATGCGCCAACTTTACCAGCTTGTTCGGTCTTTGGTGCAGCTTCAACAGATGCATCCAAAGTTGAGGCACTAGCAAGCGTCACACCCGCTACGTCATCAATTAATTGTGCGTAGATGTTTTTGTTAGAACGGTAAACGTTCAAGCGTGGGCGCTCTGCAGTACCAGAAATCTTTCCACGAACGCGGGCATGTCGGCGTTGACGTGCCTTATTCTTGTCTGACTTCGTAATCATTGTTCGTAACCTCTTTTAATCTATCCGAAAGATATACCAATAAGTAAATATCGAGACGTTGCATCTCTTAATTAAGCACTAAGCCTAATATTACTTACCAGTCTTACCTTCCTTACGTGCAACGTATTCATTTTCGTAACGGATACCCTTACCCTTATAAGGTTCAGGTGAACGTACGGCACGGATCTCAGCAGCTAAGTCTCCAACCTTTTGCTTTGAAATACCTGAAATATTGATAGTCAATGAATCAGGAACTTCTACAGACAAACCTTCGCGGTCATCGAATTCAACTGGGTGTGAATAACCGACGTTCAAAACAAGCTTATTGCCTTGCTTTGCGGCACGGTAACCAACACCGACAAGCTTCAAAGTCTTACTGAAGCCTTCTGAGACACCCTCAACCATGTTAGCAACATTGGCACGTGTAGTACCGTGCAAAGCCTTGATACGACCTTCATCAGAAGGACGTTCGAACTTTACTTCAGTACCGTCAACAGAAAATGTGATTTCTGATGCGACTGGACGTGACAATTCACCCTTTGGTCCCTTAACAGTAACAACGTCACCTTCGCGCTTAATATCAACGCCTGCAGGTAAAGTCAAAATCTTGTTACCAATACGACTCATCGTAGGATACCTCCTTTATTAGTTTTAATTATTACCAAACGTAAGCCAATACCTCGCCACCAATTTTCTTGGCGCGAGCTTCCTTATCGGTGATAACACCTTCAGAAGTTGAGATGATAGCAATTCCCAAACCGTTCAAAACCTTTGGTAATGAATCGGCCTTAACGTATGAACGCAATCCTGGCTTTGAAATACGCTTCAAACCAGAGATAACGCGTTGCTTGTCAGCACCATACTTGAGGAAGACGCGAATAACGCCTTGCTTATCATCATCAATGTATTCAACGTCACGGACAAAGCCTTCGTTCTTCAAGATCTCGGCGATGTCCTTCTTGATCTTTGATGCAGGGACTTCGACTGAATCGTGACGAACCATGTTGGCGTTACGAATACGAGTCAAGAAATCTGCAATTGGGTCAGTCATTGACATTGATGTTGCCTCCTTATAAATTTCTACTGATCAACAGTGTGTTAATTTTGATTACTTAGCGAAAGGCATACCCAATTGGGCAAGCAATTCACGTGACTCTTCATCAGAGTTTGCAGTCGTTACGATAACAATGTCCAAACCACGAACGCGGTTGACTTGATCGTAATCGATTTCTGGGAAAATAAGTTGTTCACGAATTCCCAATGTGTAGTTTCCACGACCGTCAAAGGCCTTTGGTGAAACTCCACGGAAGTCACGAACACGTGGCAATGAAACGTTGATCAACTTATACAAGAAGTCGTACATACGTTCACCACGCAAAGTAACCTTAGTTCCGATTGCCATACCCTCACGCAAACGGAAGCCAGCGATTGACTTCTTGGCGCGAGTGATAACTGGCTTTTGACCAGCAATCAATTCTAATTCAGCAACTGCTTCATCCAAATTCTTTGAGTTTGATACAGCATCACCAACACCCATGTTCAAAACGATCTTTTCGACCTTAGGAACTTGCATAGATGATGTGTAACTAAACTTTTCGATCAATGAAGGTTGAACTTCATTAACATACTTTTCTTTTAAGCGACTTGCCATGATAATGATTTCCTCCTTTCACCTAAAAATTACAAAGCCGTTCCAGACTTTTTTGATACGCGTACTTTCTTACCATCTTCAATCTTAAAGCCAACACGAGTCGGCTCGTTAGTTGAAGGGTCAAGCAATTGTACGTTTGAAACGTGGATAGGAGCTTCTAGCTCAATAATTCCACCTTGTGGGTATTGGTTATTAGGCTTTTGGTGCTTTTTAATCATGTTCACACCTTCGACAACAACACGGTCCTTGGCTGCGATAGTCTTAACAACTACGCCTTCCTTGCCCTTGTCCTTGCCGGCGATAACCTTAACCTTGTCACCAGTCTTCACAAACATGCGAGGCTTCCTCCTTGATTTAGTGATGGTAATTACAATACTTCAGGTGCCAATGACACAATACGCATGTAATCATTGTCACGCAATTCACGCGCAACAGGTCCGAAGATACGAGTTCCTACTGGACTCTTATCATCTTTGACAATAACTGCAGCGTTCTCATCAAACTTGATGTATGAACCATCTGCACGGTGTACTCCTGATACAGTACGAACGATAACAGCCTTAACGACGTCACCCTTCTTTACAGTACCACCAGGAATAGCTTGCTTAACAGTTGCGACAATCATGTCACCGATTCCGGCGAACTTACGACCTGATCCACCCAAAACCTTGATAGTCAAGATTTCACGTGCTCCAGAGTTGTCAGCAATTTTTAAACGACTCTCTTGTTGAATCACGATTTTGTCCTCCTTCCGTTATTGGTAAAATACGAGATTAACGATTAGATAATAACGGCCTTCTCGACGATCTCTACCAAACGGAAGCGCTTAGTTGCTGATGTTGGACGCGTTTCCATAATGCGTACAATATCACCTTCTTTAGCTTCGTTGTTTTCATCGTGAGCCTTAAACTTTTTCGTGTACTTAACACGCTTACCATATACAGGGTGTGTCTTGTAAGTTTCAATGGCAACTGCAATAGTCTTATCCATCTTATCTGAAACAACACGGCCTTGGTAAACCTTACGTGCGTTACGAGCTTCAGTCATCTTGGTCTCCTCTCTCTAAACTACTTGTTCAATTCTTGTTGACGAATCAAAGTCTTGATACGTGCAATTTGCTTACGTACTTCTGACAAACGAGCCGCGTTCTCAAGTTGACCAGTAGCTAATTGGAAACGCAAGTTAAACAACTCTTCCTTGTAGCTCTTTTCCTTGGCCACCAACTCAGCTGTGCTGAGGCCCTTGATTTCATTTTGTAAATCCTTGGTCTTCATTATTCACCCTCCACTTGGCGAGTCAAGATTTTTGTCTTAACTGGCAACTTGTTAGATGCAAGGCGCAAGGCTTCACGAGCTACGTCTTCAGGAACACCGGCAACTTCAAACATAACCTTGCCGCGCTTGACAGGGGCTACCCAACCTACAGGTGCACCCTTACCATTACCCATACGAACTCCAACACCCTTAGAAGTGTATGACAAGTCAGGGAAAATCTTAATCCAAACTTGACCACCACGCTTCATGTGACGCGTCATTGCAATACGAGCTGCTTCAATTTGGCGATTTGAAACCCAGTGTGATGTAGTGGCTTGCAATCCGTATTCACCGAATGCAATACTCTTACCACCCTTAGCTTCGCCACGCATGTGACCACGGTGTGGCTTACGCCACTTAACACGCTTTGGTACTAACATGATTACTCGCCTCCTTGCTTCTTATTCTTTTTCTCTGGCAAGATATCACCACGGTAAATCCAAGTTTTTACACCTAGTTGACCGTAAGTAGTAGTTGCCTCATCCCAAGAGTAGTCGATATCTGCACGCAATGTGTGCAAAGGAACAGTACCCTCAGTATATTGCTCAATACGAGCAATGTCAGCTCCGTTCAAACGTCCTGCAACTTGTGTCTTGATACCCTTGGCACCAGCACGCATTGCACGTTGGATAGCACCACGCATTGCGCGACGGAAAGCCACACGGCGTTCCAAATCAGCAGCAATTTGTGCACCAACCAAGTGGGCGTCCAAATCAGGCTTCTTAATCTCAATGATGTTGATGTGAACACGTTCACCCTTTGCCACTAATTGTGACAAGTTAGCACGCAATGCATCAACTTCTGATCCACCCTTACCAATAACCATACCTGGCTTTGCAGTGTGGATTGAGACGTTTACACGGTTAGCTGTACGTTCAATTTCAACACGTGAAACTGATGCATCAGCCAACTTAGTCTCGATATACTTACGCAACTTCATATCGCCAAGCAACTTGCCAGCGAAGTCTTTTTTGTTTGCATACCATTTGGCATCCCAATCACGGATAATGCCGACACGCATACCTGTTGGGTTAATCTTTTGACCCATGACTCAATCCTCCTTACTTTTCTGCTACCACAATAGTAATGTGGCTTGTACGCTTATTGATTGGTGAAGCTGAACCCTTGGCACGGGGACGGAAACGCTTTAACGTTGGTCCTTCGTTAGCAAAAGTTTCAGCAACCACCAAATCTTCGCGATCTAGTGAGAAATTGTTCTCAGCATTTGCTACTGCTGAGTTCAACACTTTGTAAACATCTTCTGAAGCGGTATTTGGCAAAAATTGCAAAATTGCATATGCCTCTGATACGCGCTTTCCACGAATTTGGTCAAGCACTAGGCGGACCTTACGTGGTGCGTCACGAACGATTTTCGCTGTGGCGCGTGCTGACGTAATTTGTTCAGCCATTGTATTGTCCTCCTGTTTTACTTACGCTTGCTCTTTTTATCATCCGCTGCGTGACCACGATAAGTACGCGTAGGGACGAATTCTCCAAGCTTGTGACCGACCATGTCTTCTTGTACCAATACTGGCACGTGCTTACGACCATCGTAAACGGCAAAAGTCAATCCGATGAAGCTTGGGAAAATCGTTGAACGACGTGACCATGTCTTGATGACAACTTGCTTTTCTGATGAATTGGCTTCTTCAACCTTCTTCAACAAGTGTGCGTCAGCAAATGGTCCCTTCTTCAGGCTGCGACCCATAATGAAGTCTCCTCTCGTATGCTTTGTTTCATATATAAACTAGTTTTATCTAGATTACTTGCTCTTGCGACCACGAACGATAAGCTTGCTTGAGCGTGCTTTAACGTTACGAGTCTTCTTACCAGCAGTCTTCTTACCCCATGGTGACATTGGAGATGGACGACCAACAGGGGCCTTTCCTTCACCACCACCGTGCGGGTGATCGTTAGGGTTCATTACAGATCCACGAACGTGTGGACGTTGACCCTTCCAACGACGACGACCAGCCTTACCCCAGTTGATCAATGAGTGTTGTTCGTTTCCAACAACTCCAACTGTGGCACGAGCGGTTGCCAAAACCATACGAACTTCGCCTGAAGTCAAGCGAAGCAATACATACTTTCCTTCTTTACCCAACAATTGTGCAGATGCACCAGCTGAACGGGCTAATTGCCCACCCTTACCAGGCTTCAACTCGATGTTGTGCACTTGAGTTCCATCAGGAATGTTTGATAATGGCAAAGCGTTACCGATCTTGATATCGGCTTCAGGACCAGATTGGACAATCATTCCAACTTCTAATCCCTTAGGCGCCAAGATATAGGCTTTTGTTCCATCGGTATATTGTAACAACGCAATGTTGGCAGTCCGGTTTGGATCATATTCGATCGCAGTAACCTTAGCTGATACATTATCCTTGATACGCTTAAAGTCGATGATACGATATTGACGCTTGTGTCCACCACCACGGTGACGAACTGTCATGTGTCCGTAAGAGTTACGGGCACCAGTGTTTGACTTTGATTCCAACAAGCTCTTTTCGGGCGTCGTCTTTGTAATCTCAGCAAAGTCTGAGCTAGTCATGTTACGACGACCGTTAGAGGTTGGCTTATACTTCTTGATAGCCACGCTAATTTCCTCCTATATTAGTTTTCGTTGAACAATTGAATGTCCTGTGAAGCGGCAGTCAATTTAACAATTGCCTTCTTACGCTTCTTAGTGTAACCAGCGAAACGTCCTTGACGCTTCAACTTACCACGTACGTTTGCAGTGTTGATCTTTTCGATTTTAACGTCGAAAATTTCTTCAATTGCACGCTTGATTTGTGGCTTAGTAGCACGAACATCAACTTCAAACGTGTAGCGCTTTTCATCCAAAACGCTCATCGTTTGTTCAGTGATGATCGGGCGCAAAATGATATCACGTGCGTCCATTATGCCAAAACCTCCTCAACTTGTGCCAAAGCTGATTGTACTACAACCAACTTATCGTTATTGATCACGTCGAGAACGTTAACACCCTTAGCAGTCATAACTGTAACATTTTCGATGTTACGAGCTGACAATGCTGCGTTTGTATTGTTATCGTCGACGACAACCAATGTCTTTTCATTAACATTCAGGTTGTTCAAAACTTCCTTGAATTCCTTAGTCTTTGGGGCGTCAAATGACAATGCATCGACGATTACCAAAGAAGAATCCAAAACCTTTTGTGACAACACTGACTTCAATGCCAACCGGTAAACCTTTTTAGGCAACTTGTAGGCATATGAACGTGGAGTAGGTCCGAAGACGATACCACCACCACGCCATTGTGGGCTACGGATTGAACCTTGACGAGCACGTCCAGTACCCTTTTGACGCCAAGGCTTCTTTCCACCACCACGAACCGCTGAACGGTTCTTGACGGCGTGTGTTCCTTGACGCAATGATGCACGTTGCATCAAAACGGCGTCCGTAATGACATTGTTGTTTGGTTCGATACCGAAAATTGAATCATTCAATTCAACTTCGCCAGCTTGTGAACCATCTTGCTTAAACAAAGCAACTTTAGTCATGTTTATATCCTCCCTTCGTCCCTATTATTTAGCTTTAATTGAGTTCTTAACTGTAACAAGTGACTTGTTGGCTCCAGGAACATTTCCCTTAACCAAGATAACGTTGTTTTCAACGTCAACACGTACAACTTGCAAGTTTTGAACTGTGCGCTTGTGGTTACCCATGCGTCCAGGCAATTTCTTACCCTTGAAGACGCGGTTGATAACAGCACCAAGTGAACCAGGTCGACGGTGATAACGAGAACCGTGCGCCATAGGACCACGAGATTGGCCATCCTTCTTGATGTTACCTTGGTAACCATGACCCTTTGTGATTCCAGTAACGTCAACTGCTTCACCTTCAGCGAATACATTAACCGTTACTTCATCCCCGACGTTATATTCTCCCTCAGCGTCGCGAATTTCACGAATGTAGCGCTTAGGGGTCGTGTTTGCTTTCGCAACGTGACCTTGCTCAGGCTTGTTTGACAAAACCGTACGCTTATCTGAGAAACCTAATTGAATTGCGCTGTAACCGTCGTTTTCCAAAGACTTAACTTGTAAAACAACGTTTGGCGTAGCTTCAATAACAGTAACTGGGATAAGTTCACCGTTGTCAGTGAATACCTGAGTCATGCCGACTTTGCGGCCTAAGATACCCTTAGTAGTCATGACTATCTCCTTTTGATTAGTAAATCTAAAATATTTTTGATCAGTTCGAATGCTTAATCAGGCAAAACTGGCAGCTGTAATTGAATTACAACTTAATTTCGATGTCGACTCCACTTGGCAATTCAAGCTTTGACAAGGCATCAACTGTTTTCGCAGTTGGGTTAACAATATCGATCAAACGCTTGTGTGTGCGCATTTCGAATTGTTCACGTGAATCCTTGTGCTTGTGGGGTGAACGCAAAACAGTGTACAAAGTACGTTCTGTTGGCAATGGGATAGGTCCTGAAATTTCAGCACCTGTACGCTTTGCCGTTTCAACGATCTTCTCTGCAGATGCATCGATGATTTTGTGTTCGTATGCCTTTAAGCGGATACGGATCTTCTTATTTGCCATGATGACTCCTTCCTTCGTCCATATTGGAATATGAGACTAACTCCGTGAGAATAACCGACGCGCCGTGAGGATCCATGGCAGTGGTCCCCGTGACAATGTTGCCGGGTGTGTCGCAACCTCTCACATCATAGCTCTTCATTGTTTCTGCCCACCCAGGCGACACAATTGTCCCCTGTGGTAAAACATAACTTAACTATAATACCGTATCCACGTAGTGATTGCAAGCCTTTTTGGCTAATTAATTAAATTAGTTTTTCCTCATCAAATTCCTAAATTTTTCATCCTAAATAGGATAAAATAAAAGGAACGACATTTATTTTAACACCACTAACCGTTTAATGAGGAAAATTATGCCAAAAGCACTTTTGATTATTGATTATACAAATGATTTCGTCGCCGATGATGGCGCTTTGACGTCCGGTGTCCCAGCACAAGTTATCGGGCCACGCTTAATTGAGTTGGCCGATGCGTTTTTAAAGAATGGTGATTACGTTATTTTGCCAACTGATTTGCATGATCCAACCGATGCGTTTCACCCAGAAAATAAATTGTTTCCACCACATAATATAGAAGGAAGTTATGGGCGACAATATTTTGAACCACTTCAAAGTTGGGTAGATGCTAACAACGACAACCCTAACGTCTATATTTTTGCCAAAAATCGCTATTCTAGTTTTGCTAACACCAATTTGGATAGTTACTTACGGTCACGCAAAATTAATGAGCTGCATTTGACTGGTGTGTGCACTGATATTTGTGTTTTGCATACCGGCGTTGATGCATACAATCATGATTATGCGCTGACTTTGCATAGCGATGCGGTGGCAACTTTTTCACCGACCGGCCATACATGGGCCATCAACCACTTCAAGACCGTGTTGGGGGCTGTAGTTACACCTGACATTTCGCTTGAATTAGACTAAACTATTAGTAATGAGTCCCAATTGATTTAAAAATAATTTTAATAGGATATTTTCATGTCGCAAATCACTCCACAACTTCATCCCCTTTGGAACGCTTATCCGCAGTTACAAGCTGATTTGGCGAGTGTTTTAATGCGCATTCAAGCCAACTTAGATGTAGATGATGTCCAAATTGAACAAGCTTTGCTAACAACTTTTCAAAATGGCGGTAAATTACTGCGGCCAGCGTTTGCCATTTTGATGGCCGATTTTAATCCGGTTGCTAATCGCGATGCCTTGCTAAACCTCGCTGCTAGTATTGAAATGCTGCATGGAGCGACTTTAATTCACGATGATATTATTGATGATGCGCCTACCCGCCGGCATCATCCCAGTGTGCAGGCGCAATTAGGCAAGGACATTGCGGTTTATGCAGGTGATTTTTTGTTTGCGGCGACCTTTCGGATGATTGCCGACAACGTTACCGACGTAGCCACTATGCGCCAAGCGACTCGCTACTTAGACCACATCTTATATGGTGAGTTATGCCAACGGGCTAATCATTATCGGCTCGACATGACCATGGCTGAATATTTAAATCAAATTGCTGGTAAAACTGCGGCCCTCTTTGAATTAGCGATTATCCTTGGCACTTCAACTACCAATGCAGATGAGGTGTTTATCAGCACCGCTCAATCATTTGGGCGTAACGTCGGAATTGCGTTTCAGTTATTAGACGACATCCTAGACTATACGGCTGATGCTGACAAACTTGGCAAGCCGGTTTTGCATGATGTCCGCGAAGGTGTGTATTCAGCACCTTTAATATTGGCCTTAGCTCATAATCCTGAAATCGCCACATTAGTTAGCAAGGGTGCTGAATTAACTGACCTTGAATTACTTGCATTAAAAACAATGGTTATAAATTCAGGCGCGGTAGATGCAGCTAAAGATTTAGCGGTAACTTATACCGAGCAAGCCTGGGATGATTTAGACGCCCTACCTGATGCGCATACCAAAAACATCCTGATGGCCATTAGCACCGAGTTATTGGCCCGCCAAAATTAAAAATCGACCAAACTAAGTTAGTTGGTCGATTTTTTTACATTGGGGTATGAAATTCCATATCAGCTTCCAAATATGGAAATTCAGTCCCGGGCTTGGCGTTCAGATCCCACCCCGCCCGCGCGCTGTGTTGATAAGCAATATCCCCAGCAGCACCAATCATTGCCGCATTATCACCAGCCAAATTAAGTGGCACTGGAATAAATTTGATTTCCAAATGTTGGGCCATCAAATCGGCTAATCCATCTCGTAACCCTTGATTTGCCGCAACGCCTCCAGCGACAATGAAAGTCTTGATTGGATAACGTTGCAAAGCCAGTTGCGTTTTAGTCAATAATACGTCCAGCACGGCAGCTTGGAAACTCGTCGCTAAATTCGTCAAATCTAGCGTTTCCCCACGTTGCTCAGCATTATGCATTAAATTAATTACCGCACTCTTTAACCCAGAAAAGCTAAAGTCTAATTTCCCATCATTAATCAATGCACGTGGCAGGTCATAAGTCGGTTGACCACGATGCGCCATTTCATCAATCGTTTTGCCAGATGGATACGTCAGGCCCATGGTTCGACCAACCTTATCATATGATTCACCCGCCGCATCGTCTCGGGTATCACCGACCACGATGTACTCGTATTCGCTAGGCATCAAAACGAACTCAGTATGCCCACCTGACACCATCAAAGCCATGGCGGGATATTCAATTGGCGCCACAAACTGCGCCGCACTAATATGGCCAGCCATGTGTACAACCGGGACCAATGGCAAACTATGCGCCCAAGCGATCGTTTTAGCTGCCGTGACTCCAATCAAGAGGGCTCCGACCAACCCCGGCCCAAATGTAACGGCCACAGCTGTGATGTCGCTATATGTCAGACCTGCGTCACTCAAGGCAGCATCGACTAAAATCGTGACTTGCTCGATGTGATGCCGACTCGCTACTTCCGGTACGATACCACCAAAGCGCTGATGGCTTTTAATTTGCGTTGCCGTAGCTAAACTCAAGATTTGATTACCGTTTTTGACCAACGCCACACTGGTTTCATCGGCACTTGATTCAAATGCTAGGATTATTCGATCAGCCATTGGTTTCCCCTTTCTGCAATGGTAAATACACATCCATTAAGTATGCGTCCTCTACCGGATCACGATAATATTCTTCTCGCACATTGTATACCTCAAAGCCCATGCGCTCGTATAAGCGAATAGCGCGTTTGTTTTGTTCTCGAACTTCGAGTAAAACCCGCGTTTTGGGCGCAAAGTTGGCAAAATAAGCTACCAACATCCGTTCAGCTAAATGCACACCTTGTTGAGTTGGTACAATTGCGACATTACTGATGGACAACTCATCGATAATTAACGTGCCCCCCACAAAGCCGGCTGGTTGATTATCAACGAGCACGATCAAATAATGGGCGTTTTTATTTTTTAAATCATTTTCAAATAATTGCTTGGTCCACGGCGAACCTTTATACGCGGCTTTAGCAATCGCATACAACTCTTCCGTGGTGGTGGTGTCTCTATAATCAATTTGGGTCACGAGGTCCGCCCTCCTAATAGCAATGCCATATCAAAAGCATCTTCTTGATCTTCATAATATGCATGCCGGGTTCGAATTTTAGTAAAGCCCAGCTGTTGATAAAGCTGTTGGGCACGCGTATTTGAAGCCCGTACTTCTAACGACATCCGGGTGAAATTAATCTGATTAGCCACCGACATTAGATACACAATCAAAAACTTACCCAAGCCCCGACTTTGCCATTCCGGATTAATTGCGATATTAGTGATATGCACTTCACGGAGCCCCGGCTTGAAAGCTGCGCCAATATAGCCGACCATCGTATTTGTACCAGGTCGGCGCATCACAATATATAATCGGTCGTGTTGACGATTTAATTCATATGCAAAAATCTCATATGGCCATGGGGTTTCCCCAGCATACGCAGCACTTTCAACAGCTACCACTTCATTTAAATCATCTAACTTAGCAGGCGTTAACACGAAGTCGTCACCTTTGATTTTGACTGCTTGGCTAAAATTACGTAATTCGGGTGGCATCGGATGCAAAGTCCATTGTAGCCAGTTTTTAAATCTTTTCCACATAGTCTTGGTTCCTTGCGTCCGGGTGCGCCTTTTGCCAATCGGCCTCAGCTTGCGTCACGCGTAAATAGTTAGGTACGAATTGATGAATGTCATCCACTGCGGTCAACACTTTTGCATCGTGTGCCACAACTAGTGCGTTGCTAGCGTGTGGCTTGTTTGCATCAGCCTGCATAAAGCTTGCATTAGGCACCGCGGCTTGCAAAACAGTTTCAAAGCTCGTCCACTCACCAACGTAAATTACTTTTTGTGTGTTCGGCGGTAAAGCCATGGGTAACCCTGAAATAGACGTATGTCGATCAGGGGCGATATTTACTAATTGCCCCGCTTGCCATTGATATTGGCCAGAATACACATTATCATTTCTGGCATCCATCAAAGGTACGATAATCGCATCTTCGTCAGTGACATTTGCTGCAAGTAAGGCCAAGCTCGAAATGCCCACTAATTCAATTCCTAGCGTGAAGGCTAAGGTTTTTGCGGTAGTTACGGCGATGCGCAAACCGGTGTATGAACCTGGTCCCTGACTAACAATGACACGGTCGAGGTCACTTGGTTGCCAGTTTTGGGCATGCATTAACTCATCAATGAGCGGTAAGAGTTGTTCTGAATGGTTTTTGGCGATATCAGTCTCGCGTACTCCAATTAATTTATCGTCATCAAATAACGCTACACTGAGCGGTTGGTTTGATGTATCAAAGGCCAAAATTTTCATCACAGACTCCATTTGTTTGTTTTATGCATTATTAGTTATTTTACCACCGTATGGCTTTGAAAGCGGAGTGTAACAGGTTATTTGTCTGGGAATACAAAAATGGCCCTGCAAATCAAGGCCATTGCTAAATTATTATTTTTGATCGTCATAACCCTTAGGATGCAATTGATGCCAAGTCCAGGCAGTCTTGATAATCTCAGTCACATCATCAAATTGCGGTGCCCAGCCCAAAACTTCACGCGCCTTATCTGAGGCTGCCACCAATGAATCTGGATCACCAGCGCGGCGTGGCCCAACTTCAGCCGGAATCGCCTCACCAGTTGCCAACCGTGCTGCTTCAACCATTTGCTTGACTGAAAAGCCAGTTGAAGAACCCAAGTTGAATTGATTTGAAGCATGTCCTTCAGCCAAGTAATCCAACGCCAAAATGTGGGCATCAGCCAAATCCTGCACATGCACGTAATCACGCACGTTAAAGCCGTCTGGTGTGTTGTAGTCATCCCCAAACATTGAAATCTTATCACGCAACCCTAAAGCAACTTGTAAGATAATTGGTACCAAATGGGTTTCCACTGGGTGATCTTCCCCAATTGAACCATCTGGCTTAGCACCAGCAACGTTAAAGTAACGTAGGGCCACCCACTTCAACCCATACGCCTTATCCGCCCAAGCCATAATATGTTCCATTTGGAGCTTTGATTCACCATATGGGTTGATGGGATTTTGCGGCGTCGTTTCTTTAATTGGTGATTCTTTGGGAATGCCATAAGTTGCCGCAGTTGAAGAAAAGACGATATTTTTAACATCGTGTTTCAACATAACTTCAAGTAACGCAATCATACCACCCGTGTTGTTATCAAAGTACTTCAATGGATCTTCCATTGATTCGGGGACGATTGATGATGCTGCAAAATGCACAACTTGGTCAATGTTTTCTTTCGTGAAAACTGCATCCATCGCAACCTTATCACGAATATCAGCTTCGTAAAAAGTAACCCCCGCTGGCACTGCATCTCGATGGCCAGTCAATAAATTGTCAACCACGACCACGTCACGCCCAGCTGCAAGCAACCTATCAACCATGTGTGATCCGATATATCCGGCTCCACCTAATACTAAAGTAGTCATCATATCTCCTTTGTGTCTGTTACCTTTTGTGCATTAGCCACCCAACTCACTGATGCCTCTGCTGCAAGTATTTCGCCATTATAAATTTGATGTTTAGTCACATCACCTTGCTTAACGACTCTACTACTTATTATATTACCACTTCTAACTTCTTGCTCAAACTTAATATTCACGCTAACTGCTTCATGCGTACGTATATATCCATCACCCAAGACGTCTTGCACCCAATCAAAATACTTAGAATTGTTGACATGTTGGTTTGAATCAATATCCGTGAAGCGGACGCGATAATCCTGCTCGATGTCGACTTGTTCATCCTCAGCAATCAATTGAGGTTCTGGTAGGCGTGGGATTTTTTTAACAACAATTGGTTCAAACACATCGACATACCCTTCAGGAATCCGGGCCACTTTACGTTTTTGCATATCAATCATGGCATACATCGAATCAATTTGTACAATGACTTGCCCACTTGCATCGATAAACGTGTAATCACGCATGCAAAAAAACGGATTAGCTTCCCGTGCTTGTGTTTGCAATATGATGGTTTCACCAATGGCTGGGCGCCGCGTAATCGTCATATTGTGTTGTAAAATAATCCACCCCAGACCCAAATCATGCGTATAATCAGGTCCAACACCAAGCTCATCCGTTTGCTTTGTGGAACTCAAAATGGCCAGATTCAAAATATTTGGCAAACTCAACTTGCCTGTTGCGTCGGCCTCGTAATATAAAATCTCATGGGGCATTTCAAAAATTTTGGGCATTATTTTGGTACTCCTTGATAAGTTAAATACAATTTTTGGCGATCAAGGTCGCGTTCCTTGGCGATTTTTTTAACGGCAGCCGTGGCTTTCATGCCATTTTCAACCAACGTTAAGACCGCTTCCAAAGGAGTTAAATCAGCCAATGGATCATCATCAGCGACAACAAGTTCCTTTTGGTTGCCTTCGATGATTACGACAAATTCGCCACGAACTTCATTACTAGTCGCCCACTCAGTTAATTCGCTAGCCGTTCCACGCAAGAATTCTTCATAACGCTTAGTCAATTCACGCGCTAAGACAACGCGATGGTCAGGTCCAAACACTTGGGCGATATTGGCCAATGTTTTGGCTAATCGATGCGGTGCTTCATAAAATAACATCGTTTCTTGATGGGTTAACAGTGCTTCTAGTTCGATAATTTGCTCTTTGGGTTTACGTGCTAAAAATCCATAAAACATAAATGGTTGTGGTGCTAAGCCAGAAGCAATCAGGGCAGTGATCCCAGCTGATGCGCCAGGCACCGGCACAACTGGAATATCCGCCAAAATTGCTGCTTTCACTAATTCATGACCAGGATCAGAAATCGAAGGCATCCCGGCATCAGAAACTTGCGCAATATCCGTGCCGGCTGCTAACATTTCGATTAACTCAGGAATTCGGCTCTCTTTATTGTGCTCATGAAAAGAAATTTGCTTGGTAGTTATTTCAAATTGATTCAATAATTGTTGTGTATGCCGTGTGTCTTCAGCTGCAATCAAGGCCACCGTTTTCAAGATTTCAATCGAGCGCATCGTCATGTCACCCAAATTACCAATCGGCGTAGGCACGAGATATAGCGTTCCTGTCGTATGACTCGCAAAACTTTTTTGTGCTTGCATATTATTCACCTGCCAATGTAAATTGAGCTTGTAAAATGGTCGCTTCAAGCGTGGTTTGTAATGAGATGTTTAACCCCATTGTTTGCCCAGCCGCTAACAATAAATCTTGGACATGCAGTAATTTTGCCGTACCGTATTTTTGACCTAAAGTTTGCCAATTTGTTGCTTGGACAAACCGCCCATTCAAAATATCTTGATCGACGAGTAACAATGTATCACGCCAGGCTTCAGCCAACATCGCTAAGAGAACTTTGTTTTGGGCAGGCGTCCCACCGAGTTTAGTAATATCAGTTTGCACCATATTAAATGCGGTTGGGTCGAGTTGCAGAATTTTCGTCGTCAATGCGGCAATCACGTCCGTGGCTTGCTTAAACCAATCATCAACCAACCATTCTTCAGCCACGATTAGGCTATCCGTCAATCCCGCGACTAGTTCAATTTGATGATCGGCATAGCCTAACGCTGCGATTTGTTTGGCAAACTCATCGGGCGCTAAATTCGGAAAATCAATCACTTGAGTTCTAGAAATCACGGTTGGTAAGACTTGCTGCCGATTTTCAGCTAATAAAATCGCGGTTTGCTCACCAACTGGTTCTTCGATGAACTTAAGCAATCCATTGGCAGCACTAGGCGTCATGGTATCAGCACCAGCAATCACAAAAATCTTTTGCCGGCCTTCCACCGCGGTTTTAGTAAATTCATCCTTTAAAAAGCGTACTTGATCAACTTTGATACTGTTCCCATCCGGCTCAATTTCAATCACGTCGGGATGCTCATGACTCGCAATCCGCAAACATTGCGAACACGTGCCATCTGGTTCACCGCCTGGCGTAGGGTTTCCACACATCAAGCGCATGGCCAACCAATCAGCTACAATGGTTTGTCCTCGTCCCCTCGGCCCAGTAAACAAAAAAGCGTGCGCCAGTTGATGACTAGCCACGGCTTGTTTAAGTTGCTTAACCAACTGAGGCTGTTGCACATTTGCCTGTTCAATTATTTCAAGTGGTGTCATGTGCCAACCTCGCTTTCGATTTGTCGCTTAGAAATGATGAAACGCTTCAATATTTTGAATGAACACTGTTGCGCCGCCGACTTGCACTTCAACTGGCATTGATGCGGTTGATTCAAGTGACACATCAAGGCTGGCTGCCGGTGTCATAAATTGTTTGCGCGTGTGCGATGTGCTCTTAATAATATCTAGCACTTCATCCACCCGTTCATCGTCAATTCCAATGGTAAAAGTTGTGTTACCTGAACGTAGAAAGCCACCTGAAGAAGCTGTTCGCGTTGCGCGGACATCTGCTTTAATAAAAGCCATGCCCAAGCGATTCGCGTCTTTATCTTGCACAATTGCCGTAATCATTTTCATAGCTTAATCCCCCTAACTAATTAATCTGTAATTTTTAAAAACACTTTTAACGCCGCCCATGCATCTGCAATTACCGTGTCTAATGGTTGTTCAGCATTAATGACCATATAGCGTTCTGGGTTTTGTTTGGCGAGTTGATGATATTCGCCACTTACCCGTTGATGGAATGAAAGAGCGTCCATATCTAACCGGTTAATTTCATCTGTGCGGGTCGTATTGATGCGCTCTAAGCCAACTTCTGGCCGCACATCCAAATAAATCGTTAAATCTGGTAAAAAGCCTTCAATCGCAAAGGCATTTACATCCGTTACCGCCCCAACACCGATTTCACGACCGGCGCCTTGATAAGCAATCGAACTATCAACATAGCGATCGGTAATAACTAATTTCCCAGCAGCAATTGCTGGTTGCAGAGTCTGGACAACGTGTTGGCGTCGAGATGCAGCAAACAACAAGACCTCGGTGCGCGGATCCATTTCAGGATATTCTGGGCTTAAAACAAGATCTCGAATCGTTTCTGCAATTTTATTATTGGTGCCACCAGGTTCACGTGTCAACAATAAGTCAGCGCCGTACAATGGCGTTAACTTATCAATAATTGCATTTAAGACACTGGTTTTTCCAGCACCATCTGGACCTTCAAAACTAATAAACGTTCCCGCCATATCTACATCAGCTTTCTTTGATTTATTACTTGTTATTATACTTTAACTAGGCCCATTCAACCATCAAATTTCTGGTCGAACAAAAGCGGTCTGCCACTGACCCGTGATTTTGCGTTCACGGGCAGCTCTGAGGAGGAAAAAATATTTTTGCCGTGCTAATGAAGTTTGCGCTTTAATCAGCCGTGGATCAATATCGCTTTCAAATAAGGCCAACTCCGATACTTTGGCTTTTTCATAATCGTATTTGGCTTCATCAATCGCGTTAACGAGGCGTTGATCATATTCTTTTGCGTTTAACGCAGAACGGTTAAATAATCCCAACATTACATTTGTGTCCTTCCTTCAACTGACTTAATCAAGGTGATTTCGTCAGCATAATCAATATCGCTACCAACTGATAGGCCAGTTGCCAACCGCGATACATTCAATCCCGCCGGCTTTAACAAGCGACTGAGATACATCGCTGTCGCTTCGCCTTCAGCGTTGGCATTCGTCCCGACAATGACTTCATCAATTTCTTCATTTTTTTGCAAACGGGTTACTAACGATTCAATATTGATATCATCAGGTCCCTTGCCGGCCAATGGTGATAATACCCCGTGTAACACGTGATAGAGGCCACGATACTCGCCCGTGTTTTCAATCGCCATTAAATCTTTGACTTCCTCAACAACCAATACCGTAGTTTGATCACGGCTTTGATCTGCACAAATCACACACGGATCGGTTTCGGTTAAATTGCCACAAATGCTACAAAACCGTAAATCTCGTTTAGCTGAAATCAACGCTTGAGCAAAGCCCGTGACGTCACCTTCATCCATATCGATCGTGTGAAAGGCCAAGCGGGTGGCCGTTTTAATGCCAATTCCAGGCAATTTTGTGTAACTATCGATTAATTTTGCAATTGGCTCTGGATACTGCATAGGCCACTTCCTAACTCATTTTTTAATCAGCAACCGTTTCAACAATCTCTGTACCAAACAAATCTATCGCCGCCTGCACGGTAGCAGATTCACTTGCATCCTCCTCGCGTACTTCCTCTTCAACTACTTGTTGGAGTTGTTGATTAGCTTGCGTGGTAGTTGCATGGGTTGGTGTACCACCTGGGTGATGCATTTTTACGAATTCAGCTCGAATTTGTGGCCAATCTTCGTTATTAATCAACACTAATTGGCGTTCATGCTCTGCTTGTGACATTACGCGAATTTTATCGGCAATATGATTTAATAAAGCTTCGTTGTTTAGGACTTTTACTCTAAAGACATCAAAGTCAAACCCGATAATCATCGACTGGGCTGAAGCCGCAATTGGTTTGGCAACTTTCAAAATGGCTTGTTGCGCCACATCAAGGGTTTGAATCATATCTTGCCACACCGCATTGACGCGATCCAAATCACCACGCGTTGCGGCACTTAATGTCGCAAAAACGGCTGCATTGTCCCCACTAGCTTTAGGCGCTGTGCGAACAGGCTGAGTGACTTGTTGCACTGCCTGAGAAGTTGCCGGCTGACTCGGCGTGACTGGTTGATTAGGTGTTTCGTGTTCAACAACTGGTTGCGCTGCTGAAATCGGTGCAGGGTCAACTACCGGCTTTGGTGTCGCAACTTGTGCTGTTGGAGCAACCGGTGCTGGGGTTGAGTTTGCTGGGATTTGAACATTTATATCAGGTTGACTCAATTTAACCGTCAACACTTCTAGATAAATACTAGGCCGGTTGGTATACCGCAATTGTTGTTGGGTGTCGTTGAGCGTATCAATCATCTTGTACCAAACTTCTGGCGCTTGTTGTGTTGCCAGCTCGGTAAAGGTCGCATCTGGGACAATCGAAATCAATTCTGGTGCTTCTGAATTCAATAGCAAATCGCGCGCATAACTAATCAAATCTTCAACAAAGCGTCCAGCATCCTTGCCAGCTGACAAGACTTGTTCTAATTTTGCCAAAGCTAATTTCGAGTCAGGTTTGACAACGGCTTGAACATATTCACCCAGCAAAGTTTGCGTGACTGAACCAGTCACTAACAAGGCGTTTTCCAAAGTAACATGCCCATCACCAAATGAGAGGGCTTGATCAAGGATTGACAAAGCATCTCGCATCCCACCGTCAGCAGCATTAGCAATCACGCGCAAGGCTGATTCATCGTAGGTATCGCCCCGTTCTTTTAAAATGTATTCCATGCGATTATACGACGCTTTGGCATCAATCCGCTTGAAATCAAAGCGTTGCGTGCGAGAAATAATCGTGGCCGGAATTTTTTGTGGTTCGGTCGTTGCTAAAATGAAAATGACATTGGCTGGTGGTTCTTCTAGCGTCTTCAACAAGGCATTAAAGGCCCCGGTAGACAGCATATGTACCTCGTCAATGATGTAAACTTTATATTTTGCTTGGGTTGGGGCGTAGTTCACATCTTCGCGAATTGCGCGAATTTCATCGACCCCGTTATTTGAGGCCGCATCCAATTCGATCACATCGCCAAGCGTACCTTTATCAGCAGCTAAACAAATCTCACAAGTGCCATCAGGTTCGCCATCAACGGGATGCAAACAGTTAACGGCTTTTGCAAAAATCTTAGCAGCCGATGTCTTACCAGTCCCACGCGGTCCCGTGAACAAATAAGCATGCGACATTTGACCGGTCATAATCGCACTGCGTAAAGTTTTAGTGGTGACTTCTTGCCCAATCATGTCGCCAAAATTTTGTGGACGCCAGGTCCGATATAGTGCTTGATAAGCCATCGCAAAAGCTCCCTTTCCAACATTCTCTATTTTCAAAACTCGAATAAAAACACTATCTCTATCTTATCAGAAAATCACCCATTTTTGACTAGATAACCTATAGTGTTTCGCCAAATAAATTCGGCGCGGATTGATTTATTTAATCCCGCGATACAACCAAACTAGCGCTTTCAAGAAATCGCGTTGCAAGGGATCTTTCATCACCTGATATTTTCCACCTGGACTTCGCAGCCAAGCCGCAAATTCTGTTTTTTTAATCGGCGTTGACCGGACTTCATTTATTGCGGCCAAAAGTTCTTCGGACGGAATATTTAAAGCGGTCTTGAGTTTCTTCAAAGTGACATTGTTAACGTCACGATCATTCACAATATTATATTGTTCAGGAATTCGTACGCCATTAGCATCCAATTTCCCATCACGTTGCATGGTAATCAAGCCATTTAACCAACTCTCAAAATCATGATTGTTTAAGGTTTCTTGCCCGTCAGCGTGTTTGGCTAAAAAATCGATTACTTGGGGCACAGTGACCGTCACCCCGCCCGCTTCAAAAATGGAAACCATTGTTGCATCGTTAATATCCAATGCAAAGCGGATTTGGCCAATTCGTTCATGATTGTTCATAGTGAGTTCTCCTCGGCTCGCAGACGAGCAAAATCTAGTAGCTTTAGTATACCAACAATCGACTAACAATAAAAACGCCCGCTATCTAATTTAGATAACGAACGTTTATTAAGTTCAATAGGTGAGGCACAATGTGAAATCCCCTTAGTGCTGCTGCCTTCCGACCCTGACACGGTTCGAAGCACACACTCGCCCCGCTAATAAATATAGCAGACTCTAAAATTTATTTCAATAGGTATCTGAATTATCCTTCAACTAACTTCGTCAAAGGCTTGCGTGCGACAAACAAAACCACGGCAAAGACCACTGGTACGGTCGCAAAAATAATGAAATACAAACTAGGATTTGACGTATACAAAGGTGCCATCACCGCGTTCATTGATTGACCAACTGAATTAGACAACAACCACAACGCCATCATTTGTGAACCAAAGGCCTTAGGAGCAAGACGGTTGGTAACCCCGTACGTCACAGGTGAAATCAAAACTTCACCCAAAGCGGTCAACGCCACTGACCCAAAGATCCAAAGCGCTGAGAAGCCATGCCCTTGTGCAACGGCTGGCATCAACAAGAAGTATGAACCACCAACAATCAACAAACCAAAGGAATACCGGACGAACAAATTAGGTAAGCGATCCGCATATAACTTGTAAATAATCCCCATAATCGCCGTCACAATCATCACGACAAACGGGTTAACTGATTGGAGCCAAGCCTCTTGCAAGTTCAAACCACCGACATGCAAGTTGGCCTTGGTAACGAAGTCGGCCCCGATTGAGCCAGCCCCTTCTTGGACGGCCCACATCGATACACCGGCAAACCAAATAGGAATGAATGCCAAAACTTTTGAACGTTCTTTTTTGGTAATCAATTTTGAACTTGAGATGCGTACGAAATACGAAACTGAAATGGCAACTGCCAAAATAGCCACGACATTTGAAAGTAAGGCTGAATTGATGTACCCCTTGGTATTAAATAACGCAAAGGCCCCAGAATGGATATTCGCAGTAATGGCGAAAAAGGCGATTACGACAACCACAATAGCTGCGATAGTCCCAAGCAACTTACCTGCTTCTTCACGCTTAATGGGATTTGGGACGGGTGTTTCCACGTGCTTCAATGATGTAGCACGTCCCACGATAAAGACGAAGAGCCCGATTCCCATCACGATGGCAGCCAAGCCAAAGCCATAATGGAATCCGTAATGCTTCCAAAGATAATTAACCAAGAATGGGGCAATAAACGAAGCCACGTTAATCGCCACGTAGAAGAAACTAAAGACGAAATCATAATCTTTATCATCGTCCAATGATTGACCAACGAAGGTCGAAACATTGGGCTTTAACATCCCTGTTCCAATGATCAACAAGCCTAGCGAAGCAAATAGTCCAGCAGCTCCGATTGGAATCGCCAAGACAATGTGTCCAGCTAAAATGAAAATCCCACCAACAATGATGATGCGGGCTGTTCCAAATACGCGATCAGCCAACCAACCACCAATCACAGCAGACATATAAATTAAAGCTCCATACATTGACACAATCGCAACGGCAGTCGTGTTATCAAAGCCTAAACCACCCTTGCCAATTGTTCCAATCATGTAGTACAACAAAATGGCCTTCATCCCATAATATGAGAATCGTTCCGCAAATTCAGTTCCTAAGACCGTTGGATAACCCTTTGGAAATCCAAACAAACCTTTTTTCGCCTGTTCCATGTTTTTCTCCCTAATTCTTCGCCTATTTATATAAATTGTATTGTCAAAACTATTAATAGTAGTGACGGTTAACTTCTTGAGTTTATCAAAAACAAATCCGGATTACAATATTATTAAAAATAACCCTTACTAATTATTTGCACCTCATAAATGGTCATAAACGTGATTAGAATGGACTTCATAACTTAATTAATTTTGTGAAAGCGCTTCATAATTTCTAATCTGACACCACTTGTTTGCGTGCTTTTTGCCGTTTACGAATGGTTTTAAAGAAATTAGTCAGCATTTGACTGGTTTCAGCCTCACGAATTCCACTATGCACGGTGACTTGATGATTCAAACGCTCATCTTCTAGTAAATGATACATCGAATGCACGCCACCAGCTTTGGGATCCTCCGCGCCATAATAAACATCGGTAACGCGTGCTTGTTGCATCAGTCCGGCACACATAATACAAGGTTCAAGGGTCACGAAGACTTGGGCATCCGGCAAACGCCACGATCTTTGCAACCGACTAGCTTCCACGATTGCTTGGTACTCAGCGTGTTGACTCGGATCTTGCAAACGTTCCCGCAAGTTAAAGCCCCGTGCGACAATTTTACCATCAATCACGACAACTGCTCCAATCGGCACCTCGCCTAAAGCTTCGGCCTTGCGTGCTTCAATAATGGCTTGTTGCATGAACCAATCAATTTGGGCATCCGTTAACTGATTACTCATAGACACTCTCCAAAATATAATAACCTTTATCTTTAGCGATAACGGCCACATTGCCAAACGTTTCTGCCATCAGCTTTTTTGCTGACGGTGCCCCTTGCTTCTTTTGCAAAACAACCGTCAACGTACCCCCAGGCAGTAAATGATCCACCGCCTCAGCTAACATTGCAGTGACGACTTCTTTACCAGCGCGGACAGGCGGATTTGTTAAAATCGCTGCAAACTTATCGGGCACATTAGCATAGCGATCGGATTGCACACCCGTAATTTGGTTTGCTACCCCATTTTGTTGAGCATTACGCATTGTTAACGCTAACGCCCGTTCATTGATTTCCGCCGCCACAAATTCGCGGTCGGGCATTTGCTGGGCCAAACTAATTGAAACCGGTCCATACCCAGCCCCCAAATCAAGAATTTTGCCGGCTGGGATTTTCGTTTGATCAAACGCGTTTAGCATCACGCGCGTCCCAAAATCGACCGTTTGTTTTGAAAATACCCCGGCATCAGTCGTGAATTTAAAGGTTTGATCAAATAATGGGAACGTCCAAGTGTGCTCGTCGTGTGTCGTGGTTGGGTTTTGTGTGTAATAATGTTCAGCCATATCGTCCCTCTTTTACAATTCTTTTTCAATTTTAGCTAAGTCATTGGTGTCAGCTAATGTGAAAATTAGGCACCCAATAACAAAGAAAATCAAACCGCTAATCGCCACTTTAATATCAAAACTAAAGACTAAGTATAAAGTAATCAGCATTGCCAACCCTGGAATTAACAAGCCCCCAGGCAACTTCATGCCTGGCACTTTGGGGTCATGCCGTACTTTAATCACTGCTAAGACCGTCGCTAAATATTGAACAAACGATGTCAACACGATTAAACTAACCAAAAACAGGTAGCCTCCACTCAAAACCAAGACAATGGCTACAAGCGTCGTGGCAATATTGGCAATAAACGGTGCGCCGAACCGATTTTTCTTGGCCATAAACTTTGGCAACAAGCCCTTTTCGTCGGCTAATGAGGCGGCTTCAATCGGCGAATTATACGCATTTGCAACAGCGACGCCAAAGACTGAAATCGACATACCGACAATCATGATATATTTACCAAGCGGCCCAACAATCGTTTCAAAGGCTGCGACGACGGGTACGGAATTGCCCGATAGCTTCGCACCCAATAACCCAATCGTCACGAGTTGTAGAATCGCGTAAATCAAAGTCACCGTGATGATGACCCCGATTAAAACGCGTGGAATCGATTTTTGCGGATTGTTCATCTCACGCCCCGCAATAGGAATCAAGTTGAACCCCGTATAACAATAAAAAATTAATCCAAAGACAATCGTGAAATTCGTTAAGAAGCCCGACGTTGATGTGGCTGCATGTGGTAGATTGAGTGCAAAGTTGGTTGAGTGCATGAAAAACACGCCAACGACAATGAAGAGTGCCATTACGCTGAGTTTGGCAATGGTAGAAATATTGTCCAATTTACCCATAAAACTTGTACCAAAGAGGTTCACAATGCCCAATAGCAATAGTAAGATCACGGCCACCACGGCATAGATCACGCCATTGCTCAACGCAGGAATGATCATTTTCAAGATGGTTAACAGCGCACACACCTCACAACTCAACGTGATTACGCCAAATAACCAACCAAACCACCCGACTTGAAAGCCAGCAAAGCGTCCAAAGGCATAGTCGGCATATAACCAAGCACCACCGTCACCAGCGATTTTGGAGCTCATCACGGCATAATTAAGGGCCACTAATAACACCGCAACCCCAGCCAAAATCGTCGGTAAAACACTCGCCAACCCTAAGTAAGCATATGTTTGGCCTGGCAACAGGAAAATCCCCGAACCAATGATGCCATTGATTCCGAGAAGAAAAATACTCAGAAAACTCAATTTTTTAGTGCTGGGCGTTGTTGTCATAATGACTCCTATTGATTAGATGGTATCTAAATATTCAAAGGCCTCACTGACCTTGTCAAAAATACGTAAATTCGCAATACCTTCAGCGACAAAGAATGCTTCTTGTTCGGAACGGTCAATCCAACGTTTCATTGATTCGTAAAAGCCATCGATATTGAGCAAGATAATTGGCTTGTCGTAAAGCTTTAACTTAGTCCACGATAACACTTGGCCCAATTCTTCAAGCGTCCCTAAGCCACCTGGCAAAAAGACATACGCATCTGAGCGATCAAACATCTCGCGTTTACGGGTATCCATGTCTGGTACTTGAATTAAGTCGGTGATAAATGCTTCATTAACTGCTTCTGGCAACACAGTTTGGGGCCAAACGCCAGTAACGCGCGCTCCATTATCAAACGCCGACTTGGCCACGTCGCCCATTAAACCAGTGCTTGAACCACCGTACACGAGCCCCCATTTCCGGTCGGCAATTTCCATCCCGGTGTGATAGGCCGCTAATTGAAAGTGGTCATTTTTACTTTGTTGTGAGCCCATAAAGACTCCGATTTGCTTACTCATGTTGTTTCCTCACGATTTTAATGGAAATATTGGTTCAAAAATTTAGCAACCTTTTGCTCATATTGCTGATAATTTGTCGCATACGATGCCACATGGGCTGCCCTTGGAACAACATACAGCGTCTTAGGGCCCTTGGTGGCTTTATAATTGCGATAAACAAATTTAGTTGGTACAAAATCATCTTTAGCCCCATGAATGAACATCATTGGCCGGGTATTATGCTGCAAATAATTGACCGCCGTTGCTTGTTCATAACTATACCCCGCAATCAGGTTTGAATACCAGGAAACGACATGGACAATTGGCTTGGCAATCGGCAATGGAATCCCATACAAATCTGCTGCTTCATGATACAGCTCATCATACGTTGAGGAATAACCGGCATCTTCAATGTAAGCCTTAACTTGTTTTGGCGGATTCATCCCCGACAAGGTCATCGTAGTGGCTCCACCTAGTGACGCCCCCATTACAACGATTTGGGATTGTTGCCCATTTCGCGCAATGACTTGGTTGATCCATTCAAGATAATCTTTGGCTTCTAAGTATCCAAACCCAATATATTTACCACCAGATTTACCAGCTGCTCGATTATCAGGCATCAAAACGTTGTAGCCCATCTCATGAAACATCGTGCCATATGGAGCCATTGCGACATGGTCGACCCCAAAGCCGTGAATGACAATCACGGTTTTATTAGTCTTTTTTGTGGCAGCGACATAATTACCGACAAGTTTTGTGCCATCTTTGGCTGTTAAATTCCAAGTTTGCGTCGGATAATGCAACCAAGTTTGTTGCTCAGCATACAGCGGCTGTCCTTTTGCAATCGACTTGCCAGAGATAAATGCTTTATCCGCACGCACTTCAGCCACGGTAAAGAAATAATAGCTCACCCCGGCCACGGCGATAGTGAAGACCAGTAAAACACTGATCAAGACCGTAATAATTTTGCGGGTCAGAGACCACTTGCGTTTTTGCTTAACCATTGTTAACTCCTAATCATGTGGTACAAACAGTGCAACCGCCTCAATATGCGCGGTTTGGGGGAATTGATCTAATGGTTGAATTGCCCCTTTTAATTGGTACCCATTTTCTAACATATATTTTGTGTCACGGGCCATCGTCACTGGATTACATGAAACATACACAAAGCGGTCTGGCTTCATATACGTAACCGCATCCATCAACTCTTCAGTTAAGCCTTTGCGCGGCGGATCAACGAACACCACATCCGGCTTCATGCCAGCATCTTTCCAAGTTTGCATTTGGAGCGGTGCATCGGCAGCCACGAATTCAGCATTTTCAATGTGGTTTTTGGCCACATTAAGTTTTGCATCTTCAACAGCGCGTTCAACAACCTCGACACCATATACTTGGGCTACTTTGTCAGCGACGGTCAAGCCAATCGTCCCAATCCCTGAATACGCATCAATAATGGTGTCAGTTGGCTTCAATTCGCCTTTATTGGCGGCCAATTCATATAGTACTTCGGTCGTTTGCGGATTGACTTGATAAAACGAATTTGGGCCAATCACAAAATCACGCCCTAACAAAGTGTCATGAATCGCGTCAGCCCCCCACAATGTTCGATTATCACCGGTTAATTGTTGATTGGTTTGACGCGGATTGTGATTTAAAATAATGCTTTTAATATCCGGCACTACGGCAGCGATTTCTTTGGCGATCAAAGCTTCGTCTGCTAATTGTGCAACATGGCTCACCAAAACAACCATAACTTCATGTGAATAATACCCGCGTCGCACCATGATATAGCGCATATCGCCTTGTTTAGTGGCATCGTTATACACCGTTACCTGATGGGCTGCTAGAACATCGCGGACCAAGCCAATCGTTTGGTCAATCAAGCGATCGTTGACAAAATAGTCTTCCATCGGCACAATTGTGACCTTGTCTTTGCGATCATAAAATCCCGTCGTTAAAACCCCGTCTTGGTATTTCAACGGCACGACTGTTTTATTGCGATAATGCGTGGCCTGCTGTGTTCCGATGGTGTCAGCTACCAAAACATCCTCCAAACCAACTTCGGCAAATGATTTTTCAACTTGCCATTTTTTTAAGGCTAGTTGCCCTGGGTATGCCAAATTAACATACGGCGCAACTCCCGCTTCTAACAAATAGGCTTTATCTGCGTCAACGCGTTGTGGTGATGGTTCGATGACCTTGAGCACTTGCCCAAAAGCGGCCAAGCGATCGACTTGAATCACTTCATATTGGATCCGTTCGCCTAAAAAGGCATCGACCATTTTAATGGGATAATTTTCTGCGGCAAAAATAACGCCCATCCCGTTATGCAAGATATCAGTGACGATGCCTTCGCGAATTTCATGTAATTTAACGGGCAAGATATTTCTTGGCATAATTGGCCTCCTTGAGTGATTTTTATTGTTCAATCATACCGCACAACGAGGTTTGTTACAAAGTCCGAACCAAACTAAAAAGGCCAACTCAAACGTTTGGCCTAACTAATTAAATTATTTACCCCGAACCTTATAAATCACAAAGCCCAAAACAAAACCTATAACCCCAGGAATCAACCAACCAAGGCCGAGACTAGCATATGGGATGAATTGGTGATAGCCCGCCACTAACCCTGTCGTAAACGTGTTTTGCACTGGTGCATTCGCAATGCCATCCAAAATCGCCGGAATCGCTACAAAGCCGATGGTAAGTTGATAAACAATCGGTGCCTTGTCAAAGAACTTGCTAAACAAAGCCAAGAAGATTAACGGCAAACCAATGGGGTACAAAAACATCAACATCGGTGTTGACCAAGCAATGATTTGTGTCAAGCCTAAGTTAGCAATCAAAAATGCCACAATGGCCGCAAAGCGTAAATATGTCAGGTATGAAAAACGTGGAAATGACTTGTTCATCCCCTGCGCAAAGGCTTGCATAACTCCCATCGCTGTCGTAAAGACTGCCAATGTAATCAAGACAGCTGTAAACAAAATGCCGGCATCCCCAGCATAATATCTAATCACTTGTGCCAAAGTCTGGCCGCCGTTTTCAGCAATCTTAAAGTGCGCCAAACTCGACGTTCCCATGATAATCAATGCCAAATAGATCAACCCATCTAACAAAATTGCCATGAACCCCGCCCGCACCAATTCACCGGCCACGCGCTCGTCTTTAACACCCAAGCCACGGACAGTAAACACAATCGTAAAGGCAAACATCAACAGTGAAAGCCCGTCCATTGTGTTATAACCTTCCAAGAAGCCAGTAACAATTGGCGTTGCTTGATACGCTTTGGACACAGAATGTTGCAAACCGCCCATTGGCAAGGCAAACACCACAATAAACAAAATCAATAATGCGATCAAGAACAATGGATTCAACCAGCGCCCGATCCATGAAATCAAATTGCCTTCTTTGGTGGTCAAATAGTATGCCAGGGCGAAGAACACACCAGAATAAATCAATAACCCAAGCCATTGCGAATGGACGGGCATCAACGGCGCAATTCCGGTAGTAAAAGCAACTGCAGCCGTACGCGGAATGGCAAAGAGAGGGCCGAGCGTCATCAAGACGGCCGCTACCATGAACAAGCCAAACCAGCGTGATACAGGCTTAGCGATATCATATAGCCCTTCACTTTTCGTGACTGCCACGGCTAACATGGCCAAATAAGGGGCGATGGTGGCTGACAAGATAAAGCCGATTGCCGCAAGCCACCAGTTTGAACCAGCTAATTGCCCGAGATGCACAGGGAAAATCAAATTACCAGCGCCAAAGAACATCCCAAAGATGACTGAGGCCAATAAGAACGTGCGTTTTAGACTGTATTTTTCCATTAAGTGTAGCTCCTAATTATTTTGTAAAATATGCTTTTAGCTCGTCAACTTTATCCAAGCGTTCCCACGGCAAATCGAGTTCTGGTCGACCGAAGTGGCCGTATGCAGCAATCTTTTCATAACGTGGCTTTTGCAAGTCCAAATCTTGAATAATGCCTGCTGGGCGAAGTTCAAACAAAGCTCGAATTGCGCCGACTAATTCTTCGTTGGCAACTTTCCCAGTGCCAAATGTTTCAACGTTAATTGAAACCGGTGCCGCAACCCCAATTGCATAGGCAACTTGGATTTCGACCCGTTCAGCCAAACCAGCAGCCACGATGTTCTTGGCGATATGACGCGTCGCATACGCAGCGGAACGATCCACCTTTGTCGCGTCCTTGCCAGAAAAGGCGCCACCACCATGCCGAGCGTAACCACCGTACGTATCAACGATAATCTTGCGCCCAGTCATGCCTGAATCACCCTTAGGCCCACCAATCACAAAGCGGCCAGTTGGGTTGATGTAATAGCGTGTATCGGCATCAACCAACGCTTGGGGCAAGACTTTATCAATGACGTATTCACGAACGTCCTTGCGTAATTTCGTCAATGACACTGAATCGCGATGTTGAGTTGACAAAACTACCGCATCAATCCGCATTGCCTTGCCATCTTCATCCAATTCAACCGTCACTTGGGCCTTTGCATCAGGCAAGAGATAGTCTAATTCACCCAACCGGCGAACCGCTGCCTGCTTTTTCACCAAGGCGTGTGACAAAACAACTGACAATGGTAGGAATTCCGCAGTTTCATTCGTGGCATAACCAAACATCAAACCTTGATCGCCAGCACCGATTTCGTCAAGGGGATCAACACCGCCCTCTTCACGTTGTTCAATCGCCTGATCAACTCCTTGAGCAATGTCTGGTGATTGTTCATCAATCGTCAACGCCACGTGAATATCATCGGCTAAGAATCCAGCATCTGGATCATCATAGCCAATGCGCTTCAACGTGTTACGCACAATTTGATTCATGTTAACGTACGCCGTGGTTGAAAGCTCACCAAAAATATTGACGTAACCGGTCGTCACTGAAGTTTCGATGGCTGTCCGGGCGTGGGGGTCCTGTTGCAAAATGGCGTCCAAAATGGCATCTGAGATTTGGTCAGAAACCTTATCGGGGTGCCCTTCTGAGACTGATTCTGAAGTAAATAAACGCTTTTCTGGCATGGATGTTGTCCTCCTGTATGTGACAAAAATGATTGGAAGAAAAAGAAAACGACATGCAAATAGGGCGCATGTCGTTTTTTTGACTCATTCGCCTATCTGCTAGAAATTACCACATCGTCCTTTACGGATAAGCTGGTGTCAGATCATCGGGTCTAGTCCCTTCCTGAGCTCTTGATAGAATGTCGATTTAATTTTCAATTTTATACTAAAAACTAGTATACAGGGGCTAGCCAAATTTGCAAGCCTAACTGTTAGCCCCAAGCCAAGACATATGGATTATGTTCGTAAAGTTGTGATGAAGTCTTCCCGCTACCAGCCTTGATTTCATAAGCTACCACTTGTCGATCTTCAATCGCCGTCTTGTTAGCATTACTAATGACTTTTACATAAACTTCTTGGTGACCAGTCGTAAACCATGAATAACTCTTCTTATCCATGTGGGCCTCACCTGCCCAAATTGCGTAGTTTGAGTTATCAATATTGGCCTTGCCACCGTCTTCTGTCTTACCTTGGAATGAAGCTGCATTCAATTCTTGGAACAAGTTCATTCCACGACGTTCTGCGGCATCTTTGAGCGCTAAAATCTCGTCTTTACCAAGGCGGTTATCAACGGTATTTTGTTGGTCTGCCGTATAATTCTTGAAGTTTTCCCAACCTTCCATATTGTAGTTAGAAATGCTGGCTGCAAAGCGTGGTCCATAGACAACTTGCACAGCACGCCGGACTGTCCGGTTTTGCAAGCGGTATGAGCGAATCTTGCCACCGTTAAATTCAGTCTTTTCAGCATCCAATCGACCCTTGGCAGCATCGATTTTCTTTTGGGCTTCTTCACGCCCCTTGGCAATCGAATTATTAACCGTGGCTTTGTCACCCGTGCTCAACAATTCCTTGTCAGTTTTAACGTCTTGTTCAAACCCATAAGCCTCGTTGGCCAAATCCCGGTACTTACCATTGATCGCATCACGATCACTACCTTCTAGCTTGTCCCAAATCGCCAATTGCTCATTATCAACATCAGCCTTGATTTGCTTCAATTCCAAATCGTAATTAATCGCCATAGTCAAGACGCCGTATGTGTAGTTCAACGTATTGGCAGTGGCATCATAGAAGGCTGCACGGCCATCAAATGATTGTGAATTCCAGTCAACTGTCGTGTGCATCCAGTTGTCATAAATCGTGCAGATATCGTCTTGGCCAAAGATGGCACCCTGTCCAGAAATATCCTTCGCAAATTTTCTAAAGGCATTCAAATACACGGTTTGATTGTCGGCTTCATAGATTCGTTGCATACCTGAATCAATCGAAGGCATGTACTTGGCAATCTTGTCTTTGTCCCCAGCGGCAACGATTTGGGCCACATTAACAATCTTGTTTAAATCATTTTGCCGGGCATCAGTCAATTGATCCACGTCACCATTCAAGTTGGTCAAAGCGGCAGCATAAGTCGCTTTGTCTTGGTGTTCAAACAAATCAGCCCCTTGATTATTGATTTGGCTGCTCATTGAATCAAGTTTGTTGTCCATCCCCTTCAACTTTTCCATCACTGGATCTGGATCACTGGGCAAGAACATGTTGATCACGTCCATGGCCACCCCGGCATAACCTAAGAACAAAAAGCCGCGGGTCTTTTTACCATCGTTGGTTTCTTTGAAGAACCCACCCAAAACTGTCCCCGTGCGGTCGATGATTTTTTGCGTCAAGTCGGTAGGTGTATCATCCGCGTGAACGGTCGTGATTGAAAATGCGCCTGAACCTGCGTTAAGCAAGACCACCAAAACCATAAGGCGTGCAAATAATTTTTTCATCATAATCTCCTCTGAATTAACGTTTCTCAATAAATCCAGAATAGCGCACCTTCATAGTTATCCATTAGATTTCATGTAAAGCTTTTGTAAACGCCGAAAAAGACCCCGTCACGGCGGCCTCTTTCGTATTTATTTATTATTAACCAGCCCAGGCCAGTACTAGTGGATTAGGCGAATTAACTTGGCTATACTCATTGCCATTTGCGGCTTTTCTAGTATATTTAATAACTTGATCTTCGATGATTGTCGATGGATTAGCTCGATTAACGGTCTTGAGGTATACATCTGTCTCACCTGAGCGAACCCAGAACTTCCACGTTGCTTTAACATCCTGACGTGCTTCCCCCGACCAAATAGCATTCCCATTGTTGGCGATTGGGTTTGTTCGATTGGCACAATCTTTACCCGTAAACCCGGCATCCTGTAATTCCTTGTACAGATTAGTACCTCGCCGATCAGCAGCCGTTTTAA
Organism: Lactobacillaceae bacterium; assembly: GCA_031289015.1. Classification (GTDB taxonomy): domain Bacteria; phylum Bacillota; class Bacilli; order Lactobacillales; family Lactobacillaceae; genus Weissella. The sequence continues at coordinate 2,586 of JAITQG010000030.1, read as the reverse complement.
GGGCCGCAAGATCTGCTTGACCTAATTTATGGTCAACTGTGTTTTGCTGTTCTGCCGTGTAAGGTTGGATATATGTTTCAAAACTTTTGATTTTATAACCGGTTTCATCGGCAGCTAACCGCGGTCCCCAAACAGCGATAATGTTTTTACGCACCTTACGATCTGACAATCGATATGCACGAACCTGGCCAGCTGTTACTTCAGCTTTTTCAGCATCTAAGCGCTCACGAGCCGCATTAATCTTGGCTTGGGCAATCTCACGCCCCTTCACGATTGAGTTATTAATCGTTGCATTTTCATCATCAGCTAGAAGTTGCTTATCAGAATTAATATCTTCGTGTAATTCCCAAGCTTCATTGTCCGTTTTCTTATATTCATCATCGACTTCGGCTCGTTCTTCACCAGTCAATTTATCCCACTCCGCAAGTTGATCATTGTAGATTTCATACTTGGCTTCTTTGGTTTCCAAATCGTAATTCACCGCAACAGTCAAGATACCATAAGTGTAATTCAAGGTATTGGAAGTCGCAGTGTAGAATGCTTCACGCCCGTCAAATGAGAGGGCGTTCCAATCGACGGTAGTGTGCATCCAATTATCATAAATTTTGCAAATATCGTCTTGGCCAAAGATGCCACCCTCTCCAGAAATATCCTTGGCAAAATCGCGAAAGGCATTTAAGTAAGCTGTTTGATCCTCAGCGTCATAAATTTTATGCATGGCTGTTGCGATTGATGGCATGTATTCAATGATGTGCGTATTATCATTTTGCGCATTGTCTTGTTTAACAATTTGCATCGCTGAATAAAACTTATTTAAATCAGCTTGCCGATTATCAGTTAATTGATTCACGTCTTTATTCACGTTGCTTAAAGCTGAGACATAACTTGCCTTGTCTTGATGCTCAAATAAATCAGCTGCTTGATTGTTGATTTGATCAGCCATGTTGTCGAGCTTGCTATCCATACTCTTCAACTTTTCCATCACTGGATCTGGTGCAGTTGGCATGAACATATTGAAGATATCCATGGCAATCCCGACATACCCCAAGAAATTAAAACTCCGCGTCTTCACCCCTTTATTATCTTCTTTAAAGAAGTTTCCCAAAATTGTGCCCGTCTTATCCAAAACTTTTGCCGCTAAATCTTCTGACTTACTAGAAGCAGATACGGTTGGCACTATTGCGACCCTTGCAAATAAATTCAGTAACATAACAACCGTCATACATTTTGCAAAAAACTTTTTCATCATATTCTCCTGTTGGTTTTGTTTTATCAACAAATCCAGAATATCGTACTAATTTAGTAATCCATTGGATTTATCGTAATGGTTGCGTAAAGGTTACAAATACAATTCATTACATATCACTAAACAAGCAAAAAAGCCTTGGCACACAAGGTGTCAGGCTTCCATGCTCTATTTGCGCATTTCTAAAATACTGATTAATAACACACTCAAAATGATGACGACGATCCCCACAATTTCCCATGGCAACAACGCTAAGCCAAACAACCAGATTGACAACAAGGTCGACAAGATTGGCTCTGTCGCTCCAGCTAGTGTAGCAATGAGTGGGCTCACGTGTTTGATCGCGGCCATCGAGAACAAGAAGGCCATGGCCGTGCCCACGATACCCACCGCTAAGGCTAAGGTAATACTTTGCGGCGTGATTTTAAAATCGATTTTCCAAACGGGATAGAAAAAATTCATGAAGATGCCACCGATTAACATCCCCCAGCCCGTCACGTTAATAGCTCCGAACTGCATGATGATTTGTTTAGGTGAAATCGTATACGTGGCCACTGCAAAGGCTGACGTGATTCCCATAATTAACGCGATAGGTTTGATTTGCAACGTATTAATATTGCCGTTGGTGACAACTAAGAAGACCCCTAAAATCGTGGTTAATGAAAATAAGATAACCCACAAGGAGACTTTTTCACGCAGCCAAAACACGGCATACGCTAGGATAAACAATGGCCCAGTGAACTGGAGCACCGTGGCGGTAGATGCGTTGGCGTATTGAATGGTCAAATAAAAGGTCAGTTGGACTAAGACAATACCCAAAATCGCGTAAAAAAACAAGGCTTTGAGGGCTTGTTTACTACGCCAAATGGCAAAGAATGTTGAGCGATTGCGGATTGCTGAGATTGTTAAGAGGAACGTTCCGGCAATCAACAATCGACTAGTCGTGATCCAAAAGGCATTACCATGATAGATTGTGAAAAACATTTGACCAAAAATACCACTGATGGCCCACATAATACCCGATAACAGGGCTAAGATTGTGCCGAGGCCTTGGCGTTTTTTGTGTGTTGGATTCATTTTGATGTCGCTTTCTTATAACAGATGATAGCTGTATTGTATCAAAATGACCTGGTTGTTGATATATGGAATTTGGGAGAGTTTTTTGAGGCCTGGATTTACAATCTAAGTGGAACCCAGTTACGGCGAGTGTGAGCGAAGCGGGCATGAGCCTTCAAATTTTTGTTTAAAAGAAAAAAGACCCATAATTTTGGGCTCGCTGTAGAATGATAATAACGACAAAATCATAACAACGAGGACAAACTTATGAATCTATACCATCA
>JAITQG010000010.1 GCA_031289015.1 Lactobacillaceae bacterium | reverse complement strand
GATTGTTGCCGTTGTCGGTTTGTTGATTGTATTACTGATGAGTTTATTCATAAAATAGCATAATTAAAGGCCCGCCAAACACATCTGTCTGGCGGGCCTTAAATAAATAATTTATGAATGCCTCTATAATATAAAATGGTTAGCTAGATTTTGCAACCCCCAAAATTAAACTCAAGCCGTTTTTTTAAAATTAATTAATATATTCCCTTAAAGTGTGGCTAAAATTCCACATTTCGTAAAATCATTTTAAGCTGGGTTAAGATTATTAGTGCGGATGTCAATCGCTATTTTCAGCACAGATGATTACGGTAAGTTGTAATCGTGTTAACCGAAACGACAATGCTAAAAGGGTGAAAGGCTCCTGATCAGAGCCTTTTTTTGTACTTCAAAGATAAACTACACGGCTTAATTATGGTAAACTCAATTTAGTATAATTTTGTTAGTTAGGAGGTCCAAATGAGCCATATTCATTATTATGCAGTGTTAATTACGCTGCTGATTATTATCGTCATGAATACCATCGCAGCCGTTATTACCATTTTTCGTGAAAAACGTGAAATTGCTAGTATCTGGGCTTGGTTTGTTGTGCTCATCGGACTACCGATTGCTGGGTTTGTGATTTATTTTTTCATGGGTCGCAAACTTTCGCATAAAAAGATTTTCAGTTTGCAAACCCAAGCTAGTATGGGGATTGATCAAATCACGCGCAATCAACGCACTTTATTAAATGAACTGAATCAAACGCAAAGTCGTGAAGTCACAGTCGCCCAGTCGTTTATTCGCTTGTTTTTGCGCAATGAATCGGCCATGTTGACTGAAAAAAATATGGTTAGTATTTTTACGAATGGGCATGACAAATTTGAGCAATTATTTGCTGATATTGAACAAGCAAAACATCACGTGAATTTGGAGTACTTTACGATTTATGATGATGAAATTGGGAATGCGCTAATTGATTTGTTAACCAAAAAAGTCCAACAAGGGGTTCGAGTCCGCGTTATTTACGATATGTTTGGTTCGCATGGGCGCCATGATAAGTTATATCGGCGCTTACGCCATGCTGGTGGCCAAGTCGTCGCTTTTATGGCGCCGACCTTTATCCTGGCGACGTTTCGGGCTAACTTCCGCTTACATCGCAAATTAGCGATTATCGATGGCAGTGTTGGTTATATTGGTGGTTTTAATGTTGGTGATCAATATTTGGGCCGTGATGCTAAGTTTGGTCCTTGGCGGGATACGCATTTACGCATTGAGGGCGATGCGGTTTTAGCCATGCAATCAAGATTCTTTACGGATTGGAATGCCACAGTTAAAAAAGCTGAAAAAAAGATTGCCTTTGCCCCTGAATATTTCCCCAAAACCAATGTGCATGGTAACACCGCCATGCAAATTGTCACGTCAGGACCTGACACGGATGATGCGCAAATTCAACAAGGCTATCTAAAGATGATTGCTTCGGCCCGTGAATCGATTAGTATGCAAAGTCCGTATTTCATCCCAGATACCAGTATTTTTAAGATGTTGCGAACGGCCGCCTTGTCAGGTATCCGCGTGCGGTTAATGATTCCAAACAAACCTGATCATCCATTCGTCTATCGGGCAACTGAATTTTATGCCCAAGATTTAATTGATGCGGGGGTCGAAGTTTATCGCTACGATGAAGGCTTTTTACATGCCAAAGTGATGATTATTGATGGATTTATCGCTTCAGTGGGCTCGGCTAATTTAGATATTCGCTCATTTGGTTTGAATTTTGAATCAAATGCCTTTATGTATGATTATAAAGTCGCCCAAAAACTCGAAACGATTTTTGAAGCAGATATGCAAAACGCCACTTTACTAACGGAAGAATATTTTGCTAGTCAAAGCCGCTGGATGCGCTTTAAACAGTATTTTTCACGCTTATTATCACCAATTCTATGATTTGTTTATAAACCGCTGAATAAAGGAAGAACAATTTGATCAATCAAAAGCTTCAACCAGGTGTTACCCTGCACACACAAACTACGCAACAATTTGCCACGACACAAATTTTGATTAATTTAGCCCATCCCAAATTGACCGTCGATGTGGAGAGCCGCGCGTTAGCCATGAACATGTTGGAAACCGTTTCGGCTAAATATGCCACGCAAACTAAATTTGCCCAGGCTTTAAGTAGTCTATATGGGGCCAGTTTGGATACGTATCCGGTCAATGTGGGAGGCGTGCACACGTTACGCATTAGCTTGACCCTTGTGCATGATGTATTTGTCGAGGATATGCATAGTTTGTTAACTGAAGGCCTTAATTTTTTACGCGAAATCATGTTTAATCCCCTGGGTAATGCCCAGACCGGCTTTGATGTGACAGTTTTTGAGCGGCAAAAAGAAATTGCGTTGGATGAAATTGCCGGCATGGAAGAAGACAAGGCATATATGGCCGCTCGGCATGCGCTCCAGGCGTATTTTGATCAACCTGCTTTTGCTTTGCCAGCCTTTGGATCAGCCCCAAAAATGGCGCAAACCACGGCACTTTCAGCCTGGCAAGCATGGTTTAATGCATTGGCCAACGATCAAATTGATATCGTTGTGTTGGGCGATGTTGATGATGCAATAATTTTGGCAGCTTTACAAGACTGGCCATGGCAAGCCCGAGAAATTGCCTTAGACGCCTATTTTCAGCAGCCACAAAAAAATACCAGCCTGATCATCAATGAGCAACAAGCCGTGGTGCAAGCCAGATTGGTGCAAATTTATGATTTAAAAATTACCCGCGAACAACGCTTTGCTGGGTATGTTTTTAATGCCTTGTTTGGAGGCCTAGCGATTTCTAGACTTTTTATGAATGTCCGTGAAAAAGCTGGTTTAGCGTATAGCATCTATTCAGATTACAATCCATTTAGTGCCACACTTTTGATTGAAGCGGGCTTAGAACAAAACCAACTTGAACAGGTGCAACAACTGATTGCCAGCCAACTCACTAATTTACAACAACAACCAATTACAGAAATTGAACTTGCAATGATTAAGCGCTTATTAATTGCTGACTTCACTACGAGTTTGGATCAACCTAACCGCATTACTGAACGCATCGTGATGCAACAAATCATGCAACAAACGACCAGTGAAGCACAATGGATTAGTGCCGTTAATGCGGTTACGATTAACGATGTGCAAATGGTTAGTCAACAAGTCGTCTTGCAATTAACTTATGCCTTAACGGAGAAGGATCCAGATGAATCAATTCATGCCAGCAATTAAGCATATCCACCTCGCTAATGGCTTGCGAGTCCACTTGTTACCACGCCTTGAGTTTCATCAACTGGTCGCCATGGTCACGGTCGATTTTGGGGCGCGCGATTTAACTTATCAATTCAATGGGCAAACAATAAGCTCACCAGCTGGTTTGGCCCATTTTTTGGAGCATAAAATGTTTGCGCAACCTGGGTATGATGCCTTTACTAAATTAAGTGAAACCGGCTCAGATGCCAATGCTTTTACCACGCAAACGCGCACCAGTTATTTTGTGACGTCACCAGCATATGATTATGCTGGCTTAAGTGAGCTGTTGAATTTTACGCAAACTCCTTATTTTGAAGCGGCGTCAGTTAAAAGAGAAGCTAGTATTATTCAACAAGAAATTGATATGTATCAAGACGATGCCAATGCCCGACTATATCGGCTTTTGTTAGAGACGCTGTATCAAGATGACCCACTTAGTTATGATATCGCGGGTACTACCACGAGTGTCGCTGCAATTACGAGTGGTGATTTACAACAAGCCTTCGATGCCTTTTATCAACCCGCTAATCTTGATGTGATTCTCGTTGGTGCCTTTGACGCTACGGCAGTCGAGACATTGATTGCCCAATCGATAATGGGGCAACGGCCAGCTTTGCAACCCGTGGAACGGCTTGTCCCGCAATTGGCACCGTTACAAACTACACGCAAAGAGGTTGAACTCAATACCGTGCGCAATAAAGTTGCCATGGGACAACGTTATTTTGAGCAAACGGCCTTGCCCACTGGGCGCAACGCCCTGCAACAAGCCATGGCCATTTCATTGGCGATTGACTTAGTTTTCAGCGAATCTTCAACTGATTATATGTTGTGGTATGATACCGGGCTAATTGATGATAATTTTAGTGCTGAGTTTGATTGGGAACGGGGAGCCGCCTTTTTGAGTATTGCAGCTGAAACCGCCGAACCGGAAGTGTTAATTGACAAAGTGACGGCTAAATTAGTGAATTTAGCCGCCGAATTTGACCAGTTGGATCAACATTTTGAATTGGTCAAAAAAGATTCCCTTGGGCGCTTGATTAATAAGCTGAATAATCTCGAGGAAATCGCCACACGCTTTGAGGGTGCATCCTTTGGGTTTACGACGATTAACGATGAAATAGCGATTTTACAAAGCCTAACCAAGCAAGATGTTTCATTGATTTTAGCGCAATCCCACCCAAGTGCAGTGGTTAGTGTAATTGCACGCCCCAAATCCTAGCTGAGTGTGATAAAATGAGACTAAATGTAATTATTTATTGACTAATAAGGAAAAACTGACATGACAGAAGAGCGAAGCCGGGCAATCGGCGAAGAATTACAAGCCGCTCGTTTGGATAAAGGGTTGTCATTGGATGATATCCAAGCAACGACTAAAATCCAAAAGCGCTATTTGGCAGCCATCGAAAATGGACAATTCGATCAACTACCAGGTGCTTTTTACGAACGTGCCTTTACTAGACAATATGCTGCCGCCGTGGGAATCGATGCCGATTCGTTTTTAAAGGTGCATAACGAAATTCCCCAAGCTAATGAAGTTGAAGCCGATTTGAGCAATGCGCGCGTGGATACGGATAACGTTACACGGGCGGGGATGCATCGCCAAGAAGAATCCGCCATCGAAAAAACGCGCAGTATTATTCCTAAAATCATCGTCGGAATTGTTATTTTGGCGGTTATTGCTGCGATTTGGTTTGTTGTTTCAAGTTTTGCCGGTAACGCTAAACAACAAATCTCAAATGACGATTCAAAAACAACCGTGACTTCATCAAAGGTTGCTAGTTCAACGCAAAGTTCAGAAGTTAAAACAAGCTCATCGGCCGAATCAAGCAAGGCATCTAGTGCCAAGTCATCATCAGAAGCACCAAAGACTGAAATTGGGCAACCAACCATTGCTGGTAATACTTCAACGATTGAAATTAAGACTAAGCTAGATACGACCCACAAATTGACATTGATTGCTTCTGGGGATGTCTGGTCACAAGCAACAGTTAACGGCCAACAAGTGGTTTATCAAACCATCACTGGGGGTTCAACCCAAGATGTTGCTTTGCCAGCTGGTACGAATAGTATCGTGCTTAACTTTGGAAATGCCAATAATGTTAAAGTGCAATTTGATGGCAAAGATGTGGCTTTGAATAACGCCAGTTTGGTCTGGGGTGCCAACATCAATTTAGTGAATAATTAAAAAGTAAAGAAGGGCATTAGTAATGAACTTGCCAAATAAATTAACGGTGTTTCGGATAATTTTGATTCCCGTCTTTATGATCATCTTGGCGTTGCCGACAGCTTTGTGGGGCACCCTACAAGTTGGGGCAACAGAATTGCCAGTTACGCATCTGGTGGCCGCCATTGTCTTTATTGTGGCGTCACTAACTGATACTGCTGATGGCCAAATTGCCCGGCGCTATAAGTTAGTCACGAATTTTGGTAAATTCGCTGATCCACTCGCTGATAAGTTATTAGTAATGACCGCGTTGATTTTCTTTGTCCAATTCGGCTGGATTCCAGCTTGGATGATTGCTATTATCGTGATTCGCGAGTTAGCAATTACTGGGTTGCGGACTTTAATCGTTGAAAACAATGGTAAAGTTCTAGCCGCTGCCATGCCAGGTAAGATTAAAACGACTTCACAAATGGTTGCGATTATCTTTTTCTTGTTGCATGATATTTTCTTTGCAGACATCAACGTGCCATTTGCCAATATCATGATTTGGATTGCGTTAATTTTCACAGTCTATTCAGGAATTGATTATTTCATCAAAAACCGCGCTGTCTTCGCAGATGGTTTTAAGTAAATGATTGCCAAATGGGGATACTTATTTTGAGTATTTCCATTTTTTTAAATGAATTTCTGTCAAAATACCAAGTTGGTGGCATCTTCTTTATGAAAGCAAATTTTTAGAACGACGAGAGGACATTTTATCATGACAACAATTGCAGATTTGGGCCGGGTCTTATTAACGACCAAGGTGACGATTACGGCCGCCGAAAGTTTAACCGCTGGCTTGTTTACCAGTACGTTAGCTGAGGTTAGTGGTATTTCCGAAGCCTTCCCTGGGGCATTTGTGACCTACAGCCCTGAGGCCAAGACCCAGTTGGTGGGGGTACCACCGATTTTGGTTGAAGCCCACGGTGTAGTTTCTGCACCGGTAGCAGAAGCAATGGCGCGTGGAGCTCAAAAAGAATTACAGACTGATTGGGCGATCAGCTTTACTGGGGTGGCCGGACCAGAAAACCTTGATGGCCATCCAGCTGGGACAGTGTACATTGGCATCGTGGGGCCAAAACACCAAAGTTATACTGAAAAGCTACACTTGACCGGTGATCGGCAAGCCATCCGGCAAGCAAGCGTCCAAGCCGGGATTGATTTAATGTATCAAGCCATCACCAAAACTGAAGAATTTTTTGCAAAAAGGTAATTCCAAGTTAACGCTTGCAAGAATGTAAAATTAGGTTATACTGTAATTAATTAAGTTAAAGCTAACGAGGGAAAAATTATGGCATCTGGAAAAAATATCAACCCGAACAAAAAAGTTGAAGGTCGCATCGATGATCCCAAGGCACGTCAAGCTGCCTTGGATGAAGCGCTAAAGAAGATTGAAAAGTCATTTGGTAAGGGGTCAATCATGAAGATGGGGGATTCACAATTCGCCAAGATCGAATCAACGCCATCAGGTTCACTCAAGTTGGATATCGCGCTTGGAATTGGTGGTTATCCAAAGGGCCGAATCATTGAAATTTACGGACCTGAATCATCAGGTAAGACGACTTTGGCGTTGCATGCCGCTGCTGAATCACAAAAGAACGGCGGTATTGTTGCCTATATCGACGCGGAAAATGCGATGGACGTAGAGTATGCCAAAGCATTGGGCGTCAATGTAGACGAATTGCTTTTGTCACAACCAGATACTGGTGAACAAGGCTTGGCCATTGCGGACGCCTTGATTACGTCTGGGGCCATCGACATGGTCGTTATTGACTCAGTTGCTGCTTTGACACCAAAGGCCGAAATTGACGGTGAAATCGGTGATTCAACGGTTGGTTTGCAAGCCCGGATGATGTCACAAGCTTTGCGTAAGATGTCTGGTGCCATTCTAAAGACTGGGACGACGGTTATTTTCATCAATCAATTGCGTGAAAAGATTGGTATCATGTTTGGTAATCCTGAAACTACACCAGGTGGTCGCGCTTTGAAGTTCTATTCAACTGTCCGCCTTGATGTTCGTCGTAAGGGTGGGATTGATGCAACCAAGGCTGACGGGGATGACGTTAAGTCAGTTGGTAATTTAACTAAAATCAAAGTGGTCAAGAATAAGGTTGCTGCACCATTTAGAGAAGTTGAAGTCGAAATCATGTTTGGAAAGGGAATTTCTAAGACTGGGGAAATGATTGACTTGGCTTCAGACAAAGACATTATTGTAAAGTCTGGCTCATGGTTCGCATACAATGGCGAAAAGATTGGGCAAGGAAAGGTCAACGTAATTCGTTGGCTTGAAGATCCTGCCAATCAAGCAGTCTATGATGATGTCTATGCGCGCGTGCGTGCAGAATACATCGGTAGCAACGATGGCAGCGGGGACATTGAAGTTGAGGCGGCAGACGTCCCAGCAGCAGATGTAGCCATCGAAATTGAAGAAAATTAATAAATAACACAGCATTACTAGGCTGGTAATCAAGCGGGGGCGCAAGATTATCGATGGCGCGTATACAATTGGTCTCTACTACGCTGAATGGCAACATTCAACGCAACAATGTAGGGACCTTTTTATATACCCTAAGGTTGACATGCTAGAAAATTGGGGAATTCAATGAAAACGAAATGCTTTGTGTGGATTATGGTCACCTTACTTTTTTGTAAGGTAGCGATTGATGTTTATGCGACACAACAAAAACAACTACAAAATGAAAATGCAGTTCAATACGAACTAACCACAAAGCAAGGGTATAAAAGATTATATCTACCAGAAAAAATCACGAGTAATACCAAGAACGCCAAAATTCTTAGGCTGCTTGAAGAAGTCAGTGAACAGCAAGGTGTCGGCGTTGTTAAGCGGGTAACATCTTTTGGTTGGAAAAGCGTTAATCATAAATTGAATTTTGGTGAAAATGTCAGCAATTTTAGCTTTTTTATCAGTAAACAACATACGCCAAATGAGCTGTTTACTCGGTTTGGAGTTAAACCGGAGCCGTTAGCCAACGATAAATTGCTCGTTTCTGGTAAGCAATTGCCAAAAGCATTTCAAGACAATAAATTTATGCTTAGCAGTTTAAGCAGTAGTCAGTCAGCCAAGCAACGCGAAGCTACGTATTTCATAAATACTAGTTCCGATGCCAGCGCGAAAAATTTTTATCGTGGATTCGCAACTGCATACAATAAAAAATTTAAGTTGAATTTTGATGTTACAGACTTCAATTCCACAAATATACGGGAAGCCAAGGAAGCGCTTTATATTGAACCATTACTATTAAACGAAATCTCAGAGTATCTGGTGATGGTGATAGTAATTTTGTCTTTCATATACGCATTAGTACTTAGTAGAATGTTAGGCATCTATCAATTAAACGGTTGGTCAACTTTTGATATTGCCAAGCTGCAGTTTAAAGCGGGAATAAGTGCCGGAATTATTAGCTACCTTTGTTTTGTTATTTTTAGTAGCTGTACTTTGGGTTGGTATATCGAGATAAGCCAAATCGTAACTGGTGTATTGATGTTCTTCGGCCTGTTCATGGTCAACCTATGCATGCTTTTACTAGTGCAAAAATGTTTTCAGATAAAATCACAACTCAATTCCAAAAATTATGCCCATTTTCTGTTTTATGCTTTGTATGGCTTAAAGGGCTGTGTGTTCATAATATTTATAACTTCCTTAATGCCAGTTGTTCTATATGTAAATGCACAATACGGAAGTTTGACGCACAAACCGCTCAAAGATAATTACCTGGTGGCGTATCCGCGCATTAATGGGAACAACACCTTGGAATCGGAGGATTTGAATTATACATGCCGAGATATCACTGATTCAATGTATGCATATTTATCAAAACGTGGCGCCTTTAACTTTAACGATGATGCGATCGAAAAACCTGAAATCGCAGTCGCCCCCTTAACGAAAAACAACATCGAAGTTGATTATCTGTATTTACAACATTTCCCAATCTATGATGTCAAAGGAAAGCGGATCGTAATTAAAGCGGATGAAACTAGATTTGTAAAAATAGTACCTGATAATTATAAATTCTCAAAAAAATATATTTTAAATGACTATAAACGTGTAACAACTAAGAAAAGTTCAGGGCTAAAAATAATTTACTATCCGCACAAGCAAAGGATACCAAACGTTATTCACGATGCAGCATTAAAATCGGTGACCCTCGATGTAATAACGCCTGCTAACACTGAGTTCGTTTGGAATATGATGAATGGATCTGGGGAATGGGATTCGTTAAAAATACCGCGCACAATGTTGCAAAAGCACAATTATAAAGATTATTTTGAACAACTGCATAGAAACAATTTAGCTGATAACTATCCACAATTGATCACTTATAATCAACTGCCCGATATCGATATAGCTTTGGCGGTGGGCAATATAAAAACTACCTTAATACCAATTGTAGTTGCTATGGTTGTTTTTATCCTATTGGTTCAACAAGTGACATTGTTGTTTTATAAAAACAACATGCGAAGAATCAAGATTGTAAGAATTCATGGGTATTCGATATTCCAAACGTACTCTAAATTGTTTAGCTTATGGGGAATCAGTACGGTAATCGCATTACTATTAGTCACAAGGCTTGAAACTAGTGGTGGCGAGTATTATCTAGGCACACTAATCTTGTCCATTTTAGAATTAGTAATCTTAGTTGCGAATCTTATTTTACTGGAGAAGACAAGTATGCGAGGGGAAATAACATGATGAATGCAATTGCAAGTGTGAACGATGTATCTGTAAAGATTAGTGGAAAATTGATTTTAAACCACGTCAGCTGTTCTTTTTTGGACAAAACTATGACGGTGATTTATGGATCTAGTGGTTCTGGCAAGACAACTTTATTAAATGTGTTGGGTGGCTTGGAAAGTCCAACAAGTGGCGAAGTTGAACTATTTAAGCAAGCCGTGCCTAAGCCTAACTCCAAAAAAGCAAATTTGTTTAGAAGAAATCAAGTGAGTTATCTTTTTCAAAATTTTGCGTTGCTTGACGATCAGACAATTAAGCGCAATTTGGAAGTTGGGCTAAAATACAGTGGTTTAACTCGAAAACAACGCGAATTAAAAATGTGCGAGGCTTTGCAAAGGGTTAACTTACCAACGCAGTTATTAGGTGCCAAAATTTTTAGCTTGTCTGGTGGTGAAAAACAACGTGTTGCCCTGGCTAGAGTGTTGTTGAAACCCAGTCGTATTATTTTTGCTGATGAACCAACTGGCTCATTAGACCCTGAAAATAGAGATACCATTATCGGAATTCTTAAAGCAATTTCAAAATATAAACCAGTCATTATCGTTTCACATGACCAAGCTGTTATTGAAGCTGCAGATGTCAAAATAAATCTCGCTAGTATTTCAAATGCCCCAGCTTAATCATTCAAAGTATTATCAGGTGTCAAGTTTATCCGAAGTATTTCGGGTAAACTTTTTTGTTTATTTAGTTAGGTGTTGACGAAACTAAATAAACGACTTATACTATATTTTGTTAATTAGTTAGTTTAAAGTTTTAACAACTAACTAAATGAGGAGGGAAATATGGCTATTGAACTATTAGATAATATTCAACGCTTGATGCAACAACGTACAATCTGGTTTGCCTTGAAGTTTGATGATAAACCTGACAATAAAATTTTGACAATTCGATATATTGATAACGTGGATGAACCGGTGACTGCTGGGATGATTGCTGAACATTTGGATATTAAGCCGTCATCAGTTACGCAAATTGTCAATCAATTGGTGGATGCCGGCTTTGTTGAACGTATTAAAGATACGGATGATGCACGGGTCACAATTATTCAATTAACTGACGCTGGTCGGCAAGCCGTTAGTGATCACGCACAATTTGGCAGCGATTTCAAAGACATGGTTTTTGAACCGTTTGATGAAACTGAAATAGCAACTTTCAATCAACTACTCACCAAGCTCAATGATCATTTAGCAAGTGATGCATTTGAAACCAAGATGAAAGCTTGGTTGGAAAGTGATATACGATGGACAGCCATTGATCGCTTAAAAAAGGCGCGTGCCAAGATGGATCAACGTATGGAACAATTGAGCAGTCATATTATGCGGGATAATGAGCGACATGCCCGCTTTGACCACCACACTCACAATCATAATCATCGCTAATTAAAGTAAAAGAGGAATACAGCTATGCAACGGCTTGAAAAAGAAGTAGTACAAAAATTTAAGTTTAGTGATTTTATTAAACTGATTAATGATTCACGTCCTAAATATTGGTTACTTGCACTAGGCGTGACAATCGGGATTGGTGGCACCGCCATTCAGTTGGTCGTGCCCAAAATTGCCCAAAAATTAATTAACCATTTTTCAACGCATATTGATTACAGTTTAGTTGGTCAAATTGTTGGGTTATATCTTGTTAGTGCGTTGCTGACGATTATTGGTGGCACAGTTTTGGGGATTTTTGGTGAAAACGTGGTTCAAAATCTCCGCAAGCAGCTATGGAATAAGCTGATGTCATTGCGTGTGAAATATTTTGACTCAGTAAAAGCCGGGGAAATGAGCTCGCGGCTGGTCAATGATTCAACCCAAGTCAAAGAACTATTGGCAAATACTTTTCCGCAAACCTTATCATCAATTCTGTTGATGGTTGGTTCGATCATAATGATGTATCGAATGGATTGGCACATGACGCTTGCGATGGTGATTGTTGTACCAGTGGCGATGATTTTCATTTTCCCTTTAATGAAATTTGCAATGAAAATCGGGCATCAAAGGCAGGATTCCCTCGCTAAATTTAATGGTTCGGCGAGTGAAACTTTAAGTGAAATTCGATTAGTTAAGTCTTCAAATGCCGAAGATCAGGCAAGTAAGAAAGCCAATAAAGAAATTCAAGCGTTATTTAATATCGGGCTCAAAGAAGCTGTTTATGATTCAGCGATGGGGCCAATCATGATGATGTTGATGATGGGCATGATTTTTGGCTTGTTGGCTTATGGAATTCATCGAGTGGCAACTGGAGCGATGACTATTGGAACATTGATGTCATTTTTGATGTACTTGTTCAACTTAATCGGGGCCGTTCCTATGATTGCGACATTGTTTAGTACATTGGGTAAGTCAGCTGGTTCAACTTCACGGATTCACGACTTGTTAGATGAACAGGCAGAAGACTTTAAACGTGGTGAAGACTTTGATGTTGAAAATCAAACATTGGCCATGGAACATGTGGACTTCGCATATGATCTCGAGGAACCAATTTTGCATGATGTCAGTTTTGAAGCGCAACCCAATCAGATTGTGGCCTTTGCGGGACCATCAGGTGGTGGTAAATCAACTATTTTCAGTTTGCTAGAACGTTTTTACGAGCCCACTGCTGGAGCTATCAAAATTGGTATGAATGATGTCAACGATGTTAAATTACGTTCATGGCGGTCACAGATTGGTTTTGTTAGCCAGGATAGTGCGATCATGGCGGGAACCATTCGGGACAATTTAACGTATGGTTTGGATGGTGAATACACTGATGAACAATTGTGGGATGTGTTGGAATTAGCCTTTGCTCGCGAGTTTGTGACGAATATGCCTGACGGATTAGATACACAAGTTGGTGAGCGTGGGGTCAAGGTGAGTGGTGGACAACGGCAACGTTTGGCCATTGCACGAGCCTTCTTGCGCAATCCTAAGATTTTGATGTTAGATGAAGCTACGGCTAGTTTGGATTCAGAATCAGAAGCGATGGTGCAACGGGCATTGACCAATTTGATGGCAGGGCGGACGACGCTAGTTATTGCGCACCGGCTTTCAACGATTGTGGATGCGGACAAGATTTACTTTATCGAACATGGGGCCGTGACTGGTTCTGGTAGTCATAAGGAATTAGTTGCGTCACATGAGTTGTATGCTCAATATGTGGCAGAACAATTTAATGCATAATTTAAAAGAGTTGAGATGTTGAATTTCAACTCTTTTTTGTTTTTCGTTTGTTTGAGGTGAGCTGCCGGTTGCCCCTTTCAGGGGCAACATTGTTGTAAAATTTGGGCCGGCTGGGGCTCTCCGGCAAAGATCAATTTCGTGGGAAACGGGTGGCGCAAATATGGGGAAAGGTCCGCAAGCGGCCCTGCGCCATGCCCGTTGTGGGTCTTAATATCGGGCGCCGGTTCCCCATATTCGGCCACCCTTGCTTTTCCCAC
>JAITQG010000026.1 GCA_031289015.1 Lactobacillaceae bacterium | reverse complement strand
TGAGCTCTGCCCCATTGTTTTGGGATTTGGGCCGGCTGGGGGTCGGAGCGATCAATTTGTGGGAAAAGCAAGGGTGGCCGAATATGGGGAACCGGCGCCCGATATTCAGACCCACAACGGGCATGCGCA
The DNA here is from genome assembly GCA_031289015.1 of Lactobacillaceae bacterium. GTDB lineage: Bacteria > Bacillota > Bacilli > Lactobacillales > Lactobacillaceae > Weissella. The sequence continues at coordinate 39,570 of JAITQG010000026.1, read as the reverse complement.
AGGGCCGCTCGCGGACCTTTCCCCATATTTGCGCCACCCGTTTCCCACAAATTTATCTTTGCCGGATAGCCCCAGCCGGCCCAAATCCCAAAACAATGTTGCCCCTAAAAGGGGCAACCGGCAGCCACAACAAACTACCCAAACCAAGCAATTAGCTTTTCAAACAAAAAACGCTACCGAACTTGGTAACGTCTTCTTATTAAACGCGTTCGATTGAACCGTTCTTCAAACCAGCTTTCAAAGTACGGGCTGCCAAGTAAACCTTCTTAGGTGCCCCACCGTCAATCTTAACGGTTACCTTTTGCAAGTTTGGCTTCCATGAACGACGGCTTGAGTTCATAGCGTGTGAACGTTGGTTTCCAAAACGCGTGCGCTTTCCATTAATTGCATCAACTGCCATTGGTGTATCCCTCCAATCTTAAGCTCTATTTATTTTAAGTGCTTTTATTTACTTGAATAATCTTACCAAAACCACGGCCACTATGCAAGTGTTTTGTGACAAGTAATTTTACTTTACACGATTAAAATTTAATCGACCGGATTTTGATCGCGTGTATCCTTGCTCTGAATCACCGCCACCATTCCACTTGTAAATGAGAAATGATTCACAGTCCCCTTAAATTCATTAGAACTAAACGACCACGGATTTCCCGACCAATCACTTAAATTATATTTTTCATCTGGTAAATTCAGCCCAGTCACCGGCTCCAAAGCCATGAACCCCAGATATTTCATCGTTGGTTCATGCACAATGGTATGTTCGCCCGGTAAAAAGAATTGAATCACATTATTACGATCAATCAGCTTCGTGCGCGTCGCTAACTCACGAAAACGCGCTTCGGTAAAAATAAATAAATTTGATAAAAACTGATCAATGCGCCCACCCGTCGCCCCATAAATCTCTAGAGCATCGGGTTGATAACGTTGTTCAATTAAATTCAAAATCCATTGCGTATCGGTATCATCCACATCATCCTTGGTAATGACCGCTGGAATTCGTTGACTGATTGCATGCCGTTCGACTTGATTGATTGAGTCAAAATCACCCACCACTAACAACGGAATTTGTCCCATTTGCAACAAATGAATCGCCCCTCGGTCAGCTGCCACCCAAGGTCCGGCTAAAGTACCAACCAGCAACTGACTCGGCCATTCACTTTTGGGGCCACCACTCAATAAGCGCAATCGTTCCATCTTAATCGGCCGTCACTTCTAACAAACGCGCAATTTTAGCCGCTGGATCAACCTTATCATACACATATGAACCCGCAACCGCGACCGTGGCCCCGGCTTTATAGGCCAAAGCTGTCGTTTCGTCGTTAGCTCCACCATCAATTTGAATATCATAGTTATAGCCGTGTTCACGCTTTAATTCAGCTAACTTGGCAATCTTAATCAAAGTCTCTGGCAAAAACTTTTGGCCACCAAAACCAGGATTGACCGTCATCACTAAGACTTGATCAACCATGTGCAAGACCGGTTCAATGGCCGCGACTGCTGTGCCTGGGTTAATCACAACTTCGGCTTTCACCCCTTTATTGTTGATCATTTGCAAGGCACGGTGGATATGCTTGGTTGCCTCATAATGGACCCCAATGATATCAGACCCTGCATCGGCAAATTCATCGATATAGCGTTCTGGATTTTCGACCATCAAATGCACATCCAAAACCATGTCGGTAATGGGACGCAGTTGTTTCACCCAACCAGGACCATATGAAATTGATGGGACAAACGTGCCATCCATTACGTCGATGTGGAGATACTCGGCGCCAGCTGCTTCAACTAACTTCACGTCACGTTGCAAATTCAAGTAATCGGCTGCCAAAATTGATGGTGCTACTTTAATCGTCATTTTAATTCCCCTATTCCAAAACAAAAAGCTCTCCTGAAAACTAGGAAAGCTTTTTCACACAACTGAAACCGCTTTAATGTTTCTTATCGTGTTTATTATATACCGGACGGCGGCCTTCTATCAAATCATAAAATAATTTGTAATTAGTATACCGCGTCGTCATAATCTCACCAGCATCGACGGCAGCTTTCACCGCACAACCTGGTTCATTGAGGTGCACACAGCCCCGATACTTACATTGGGGTGAAAATTTATTAAAATCACGGAAATAATGCGTCAGATCACGCGCCGTCATATTAAAGACTTCAAACGAAGAAAAACCAGGTGTATCAGCTACTAAGCCATCCGCAATATCAACTAACCCGACTTGGCGCGTGGTATGTCGACCACGACTCAAGGCTTGAGAAACTTCACCTGTTGCCAAATCCAACTCAGGAGCGATGTGATTGAGCAACGTGGACTTACCAGCCCCAGTTTGCCCCATCACGACACTTAGCTTGCCAGTGAAGGTCGCTTGCAATTCAGCTAAACTCGCCTCGTCAAAGGCCGTTTGGGGCAAAATAACCGCATACCCGGCTTGCCGATAGCCCTCAGCCACCGTGATTAAATGTTTTAATTCATCAACTGACAATAAATCTGTCTTCGTGAAATAAATAACTGGTTCAATTTCATCTTCTTCAAGGGTAATTAATTGGCGATCCAACAAATTATCTGAGAAATCAGGCATTTTCATCGCCGTCACCAAAATGGCTTGGTCGACATTGGCTACTGGTGGCCGCACTAAACTATTCCGACGCTCATCAATGTTTAAGATGTAGCCTTCTTTTTGCGTTTCTGCGTCAAATTCAACCCAGTCACCAACGATCGGTTTCATATCTCGGTTCCGAAAATTACCGCGCGCCCGGGTTCTAAACAATTCACCGTCATCAGTACGCACATCATAAAAACCAGCCAAGGCTAGATGAATTTGTCCATGATAATCTGCCATGCAGCCTCCTTTTAGCTTATTACTTTACCATCTTTATCAACACCAACTGACACAAAGACGGTCATCGTATCACCTTGATTCACCGTTGAACCAGCAGCCGGCGTAGTTTTGGTAACTTGCCCCTTCTTGGTGTCCTTGGTGTCCATATCACTTTGTTGTTGCACGTTAATGTTATTTTCGGTTGCCCATGTTTGCACATCCGTATACGTCTTGCCAGTGAAATCAGGCACTGTGACTGCTTCCTTACCCTTTGACAAAGTGACTGTCACCGTTTGGTTCTTGGTAATTTTCGAATTTGGTGCCACGGTTTGTCGGAGCACTTTGCCTTCTGTGACCGTGTCATCAAAATCACTATCATAGTAGACCTTAATGCCATTATCGTTGGCCCAGGTTTCTACGTCGCTCTTTTGCTTATCACTAAAGTCAGGCACGACAATTTCTTCTTGGCCCTTTGAAACCTTGAATTCAACGGTTGTTTTCTTAGGCACAACCTTGGCTTCGGGATCAATATTTTGCGAAATAATGTAGCCTGATGGCACTGAATCATTATATTCTTTGACTTCGTTGACGGTATAACCCTTATTGCGTAGGTTATCAGCGACTTGTGAATAACGTTCGTTGATATATTCACCAAAGCGAACCTTCTTCACACCCTTTGAAACCCACAAATCAACTGTGGTTCCAACCTTAACCGCTTTACCTTGTTTAGGTGTGCTCTTAATAATATAGCCTTCCTTCACATCATCAGAATATTCATGTGTGATGGTCCCGACTTTTAGCTCATCTTGTTTGATAATCGTTTTAGCTGATTCGACATCCAACCCCGTGAGTTGGCTGACCGTAATTTTATTCGGTCCAGCCGTCCCGATAATGGCCAACGTTGACACTAAGGCGATTAACAAGACAAGTGGAATTAATAACAACCACCACTTTGACCGGCGCTTTTTAGGCTTCATGACCTTCTTTTTACCGATTGGTTGCACGCGCTCAGCAATTGGTGCCACAACTCGCGAATCATCTTCGCCTAACCCAGTGGCTGGCGCTTTCGTTTCAATAATTGGCACCAAGCGGGTTTGCCCGTTATCTTCGCTGCCATATTTTGCTTCATGGGCCCGATCAGGTGACAAGACCGTCCGCAAATCTTGACGCATATCATTAACTGACGCATAACGCTTGGCGGCATCTTTTTGCGTTGCCCGTAAAATCACATTTTCTAGGGATTGAGGAACTTGCGCATCAAAATCACGCACGCAAGGCATTGGCTCTTGGGCGTGTTTCATGGCAATGGCGACTGGGTCTGCGGCGTTAAATGGCACGCTTCCCGTCAACATTTCATACAAAATGATCCCTAGCGCATAGATGTCACTCTTAATGCTTGAGCCTTCACCCTTAACTTGTTCAGGTGACATATAATGCACTGAGCCAATCGCTGTGTTGGTCGCGGTCATGCCTGATTCAGATTGGGCAGTGGCAATCCCAAAGTCAGTGATTTTAGCATTGCCATTAGCATCAATTAAAATATTTTGTGGCTTCAAATCACGATGCACAATTTCGTGCGCATGGGCTGCCGAAACACCTGCCAACACTCCATCCATAATCTCTAAGACGCGATTAATTGGCAATGGTTGATGTTGACTAATATATTGTTTTAAATCCATCCCATCAACATATTCAGTCACTAAATACTGCAGGTGATCTTGCTCACCATAATCATAAACTTGAATAATGTTGGGGTGACCTAACTCTGTGGTCGCTGAAATTTCATTTTCAAAGCGTTGTCGAACTGTCGGGTTATCACGCAAATCCAACCGTAAAATCTTAATTGAGACATCGCGTTGTAAAATGCGATCAAAGGCGCGATAAACATTCGCCATGCCACCTTCGCCGAGGGCCTCGATTATCTCGTATCGATCTCCGATAATATCGTGCTCTTGCATGTTATTGTTCCTCTCCTTCTTGATAACCCAACAACACAGTTACGTTGTCTGAGCTACCGTGGGCATTTGCTGTGGCGATTAATTTAGCAACTGATTCAGTAATCGAATCAGCCCCATGAATCGTGTGAATAATCTCTTCTTCAGACACAGCCTTACCTAATCCATCTGTTGTTAATAATAACAAGTCACCGCTTTCCACGATAATTTCGCGAATATCGGGCTTGGCGTCAACGCTTGCCCCAAGTTGCCGCGTAATCAAATGCCGGCCAGGGTGTGCGGCGGCTTCATCCGTCGTAATCGCCCCGCGGCGTAATAGTTCACTGGCCAAGTTATGATCTTGGGTTAATTGCAACATATTATCTCGTCGCAATAAATAGGCTCTTGAATCTCCAATGTTAGCAATAATTAGCCGACTTGGCAAAATAACGGCCACAACAATTGTCGTTGCCATGCCTTGCAAAGACTTATAGCGACTAGCAGCATTTAAAATCATTTTGTTTTCACGAGCAGTATGATCAATCAACCATTGTTTGACTTCAGCGGCTTGACTAATCTTAGTCGAAGTCCAATCATTGCCGATATGTGAAACCGCCATCGTCGCCGCTACATCACCAGCATTGGCCCCGCCCACACCATCAGCTACAAGAGCTAATTGCAGGCCTTTGTGATTGACAAAGACGTCCACATAATCTTGATTATCTGCTCGCTGAGTCCCTTTATCGGTCGCAAATGCGAGTTTCATAAGTATCCTTTCATGCGGTTAACAATTTTTTTAAGCCTGTTTTTGCAATGTCGCAATGAAGAAGCCATCAGAGGCATGATCATCTGGGAACATATGCAACATCCCCTCAGCATCCAAAGCATTCAATTCATAAGCTGTATATGTTGGAATTAAGGCGAAATCTGGATTGTTAGCAATGAATGCATGCACCACATCTTCATTTTCAGCCTTTAAAATCGTACAAGTTCCATACACCATTCGGCCGCCCTTTTTTAATTTGGGCGCAACCGCATTTAAAATCTCCAGTTGAATTTTTTGCAAACTCAAACTGTCTTGTATCGTCTTATCGTACCTGATTTCAGGCTTCCGACGCAAGAGGCCAAATCCTGTACAGGGCGCATCGACCAAAATTCGATCAAAACTTTCATCACTGAATTGCTCGTCAACCTTACGTGCATCAAGGTTTTGCGCCTTAATCCGATCGCTGACTTGGAGGCGGGCAGCATTTTGTTCAATTAACTTAACTTTGTGATCGTGAATATCTAATGCATCCACCAACCCACCAGCAGCTGCATCCAGATACGTTGCAATTTGCGTGGTTTTTCCACCAGGGGCCGCAGCAGCATCGAGCACGTGCATGTTAGGCTCAATTGCCAAACTTGGCGCCATGAGCATTGCTGACTCATCTTGGAGCGTAATCAAACCATTGGCAAAGGCATGTGATGAAGCCACGTGCCCTCCAGTGATCAACAAGGCATCTGGTGAAACTTCAGACGCCGTTACCGTCAAACCTTCAGCTTGAAGTGCATAGCTTGCCTCGGCGACTGTCGTGACGGCCAAGTTCACCCGAGCAGATTGCGCTGGAGCTTCATTAATCGCATTGGCAATTGCCGTCGTTTTTTCAAGGCCTAATTCTTTGGTCAACTCTTCAATCAACCAAACCGGCAATGAACTGCCAATTGACAGGCGCTCAGTTGGATCTGTGATTGTCGCAAAATCAGGCACGCCTTGGCGATCGATAGCGTGCAAAACGCCGGTCACAAACTTACGCACCCCATCATGTCCGCGCCGTTTAGCAATTTGAATGGCCTCGTCAAAGATTGCATGATTGGGAATTTTGTCTAAGTATTGCATTTGAAAAAGTGAGATGAACAATAATTCTTTGACCCACGCATCCAACTTGGTCAAGTCTTTGACAAATGGTTGCAACCAATATTCAAGGGTCAACCGATGTTGAATCACCCCATAGGTCAAGGTCGTCAACAAATGAATGTCGCGTTCATCGAGTTTCGATTGTTTAGCAATTTGATTGAGTTGCAAATTAGAATAGGCGCCGTTTTGGATTTTCTCCAAAGTCCGCACTGCTAATGCCCGGGGATTTTTTTGTTCCCATTCAGCAATTGTTTGTTTTGTGCCTTTACTCATGAGTAATAATCACATCCCCTTCTTTAAACGTCGCATGGCCGTTTAAATACGCTGTTACATCCATTTTCGGCTTGCCAGCTGGTTGGAGCTCGCGAATGGCCAACATTTGATCATCACCAGCGACAATCCACAATTCGTGCTTCGTCTTTTTCACGACTGTGCCTGCTGGGGCACCCAAAATTGGGTCTTCTTCAATTAAATCGGCCTTCAAGATCTTGGTCCGTACACCATTAATTAATGTGTGGGCAATTGGGAAGGGATAGAGCCCGCGAATTTGATTCCAAACCCGGCGCGCTGGTTGATCCCAATCCAACATTTCTTCTTCGGCTTTAATCGTTGGTGAAAAGGTTACCAAGGCTGGATCTTGGGGTGTCGCCACGTTAGTACCGGCAATCAAATCCGGCAACGTTTGCAACAACAAATCACGTCCCAAGTCAGATAGTTTAACAAACAAAGTGCCCGTATCATCTTGATCGGTAATCGGCAAAGTAGCTTGGGCTAAGACATCCCCCGCATCCATTTCCTTAACCATGTACATGATTGAAACCCCAGTTTGCGCATCGCCATTGATGACTGCGTAATGAATTGGTGCACCACCCCGATACTTTGGCAACAATGAAGCGTGCACATTAATCGCCCCGATTTTTGCGGCAGCCAGGAGTTTTGTTGGTAAAAATTGGCCATACGCAGCCGTAATCATGACGTCTGGTTGCAAATCAATAATGGTTTGTAATTCTGGTGAACCGCTCAACTTTTGTGGTTGATAAACTGGAATGCCAGCTACCACCGCCACGGCTTTAACCGGCGTTGGCGTCAAGACCCGCTTGCGGCCTAACACACGATCTGGTTGCGTTAATACCGCTACCACATCATATTCAGGCGCCGCAATTAAAGCTTCTAAAATCCCAACGGCAAACTGGGGCGTCCCCATAAAAACGATTTTTGTTGTCATTATTACCAATTCCCTTCTCTAAATGAAATTCACTGGATCGCGATCAATAGACAGTTGCACGCCTTGTTTAATCAGGCGCTGACTTGCATCACGTAATTCTTCTAAGGCCGTGGCCAAATTTTCATCAAACTTGTATTTAATAATTATACGATAATAATACTTATTTTTTAAGCGCCGCACTGCTCCAGCAGATGGTCCCAACATGACTGAATCAGGCGCCAGGCGTTTTTGGAGCCATTTAGCCGTCTGATACGCCACTTTAGCCGCCGCATCTTCAGTTTCATGGGCGAATTTCAATTGCACGGTATAAAAGTAGGGTGCATATTGCCACGTGTGCCGCAATTGCATTTCTTGTTGATAAAACGCCTCATAATCTTGTAACTTGGCTAATTGAATTGCGTAGTGTTCAGGATTAAACGTTTGAATTACCACCTCACCAGGTTTGTCGGCCCGACCAGCTCGTCCAGCAACTTGGGTCAATAATTGAAAAGTCCGTTCACTAGCGCGATAATCCGGCAGGGTCAAGGTGGTATCAGCATTTAAAATCCCCACTAAGGTCACATCTGGAAAATCCAAGCCCTTAGCAATCATCTGCGTACCTAATAAGATATCTGCTTTTTTATCGCCAAACGCTTGGAGCATTGTGTCAGTGGCGCCTTTTTTACGCGTTGTATCAACATCCATTCGAATGACCCGGGCTTTTGGTAACAGCTGTGCTAATTGCGCTTCAACCTTTTGCGTGCCACTGCCATATGGGGCTACCCGCTTTGATCCACACTGAACACATTGCTTTGGAATCGGCTCAGCATATCCACAATAATGACATTCCAAGCGTTGGGTGTCCGTATGCAAATTAAGTGCTAAATCACAATTTTGACACCGTGGGACATTACCACAATCCCGACACATCACAAAATTGGCATACCCGCGCCGATTTAACATCAAAACACTTTGTTCATGTTTTTGTAAGCGATCGGCTAACTTTGTCAGTAACACGGGTGAAAATAAATCATCCCCGGTCACTTTCAACGCTTCACGCATATCGACAATTTCGGCGGTGGGCAATGCGTTTTGCTGTGCGCGGTGGGTCAGGGTCAACAATTGATAGACACCACGCTGGGCCCGTGCTCGGCTCTCGAGTGAAGGCGTGGCTGACCCCAGAATAACCGTCGCCTGATGATACTTGGCGCGCCACAAAGCGACATCACGCGCATGATAACGCGGATTTTCATCTTGTTTATACGTCGCCTCATGTTCTTCATCAATAATGATCAAGCCAACGTTAGTCAATGGGGCAAAAATAGCTGACCGTGCCCCAACGACCACCGTAGCTTCACCACGTTGCACCCGACGCCACTCGTCATAGCGTTCACCATCTGACAAGCCCGAATGCATCATGGCGACTTGACTGCCAAAGCGGCTTTGCACCCGGCGCATCATTTGCGGCGTCAAAGTGATTTCAGGGACTAACATCATGGCAGTTTGACCTTGAGCTAAGGTCTTGGCAATCGCTTGGAGATACACCTCGGTTTTCCCCGACCCTGTAATGCCTTCCAATAAAAAGACATCATCCTTGGGTTGGCTCAGACTTTTTGCAATGGCATCGTAGGCGACTTGTTGTTCAGCATTTAAACTCAGCGCATTAGTTGGTTGCACCGGGGTACTTAGTTTAGGCAACCGATATTCTTCAACCTCAGTGCGCTCCAACCACCCCGCCTCGCCTGCTTGTTTTACGTCAACCTGCGTAATATTAGTTGCTGCTAATAATGCTTTAGTTGGTTGTAATTCAGGTTTAGCTTGCATTAGATAAGTCAGCAGCCGCGCTTTTTTGGTCGCTGTTTTATTCAACTGCTGCCGTAATTCATTGTACTCAGCTGAGGTTAACAAAGGCTTAAACGCTAACACACGTTTCGCTTTGGCCCGATTGTTAACTTGATACGCCAGTTGAATGATTTTGGCACTTTGATAACGTTGCAAAATTGGCAATAAATCAGCATCAATATCATCAGCCGTGAAGGGGATTTCAAACCGATCAGCAAATAACGTGGCAACTCGTTCATCAGTGACTAACTCAGGCTGAACTAATTGCAGGGTTTTGGTATATTTGGCCCGCATCACACTAGGTAACATGGTTTGATAAACACTAATTTGAAAGGCAAAATTATCAGTCGCTAACCATTGTCCTAATGCCAGTAATTCAGGATTTAAAACTGGCTCCAATTCAATAATACTGTCAATTGCTTTGAGTTTAGCATCGGTTTCTAACGTATCGACTAATGCAACCACAAACCCTTGGATCAAACGATTCCCATTCCCAAACGGCACTGAGACCCGCATCCCCACAGAAATTAAATCGCTTTGGGCATCAGGCACTTGATAGGTAAACGGATGATTGGTTTGCATCGTTGGCACATCAACAATAATTTTTGCGTATTGCATCATCAGTCTCCTCTCGCCGTTAGCATTTGTACAAAATTTCACTTATTAACATTTTACCAGAATTACGCATGGATAAAAAAAGATTACGATGCACTGTTACCCTCATCGTAATCACTTTTAATCAATTCTTACTTTAAACTTTCAACATCACGAGCAATCATCAATTCTTCATCGGTTGGAATCAACAAAACTTTGGCAGTTGAGTCAGCCGTTGACAAATCAGTTTCTTGACCAAAGACCTTGTTAACTTCTTCGTCAAGCTTGATCCCCATAAAGTTCAACTTCTCAATGATGTTTGCGCGTTGTTCGTATGAATTTTCACCGATTCCGGCTGTAAAGACAATCGCATCAACGCCACCAAGTTCAACAATGTATTGCCCAATGTAGCGAGCAACGCGGTTTTCCCACATTTCAATTGCTAACTTAGCATGTTCATTGGTTTCTTCAACTTCCTTCAAATCACGCAAATCGGGTGACAAAGTTGAAATTCCCAACAAACCAGACTTCTTGTTCAAAATGTCGAGCATTTCAGCATTTGACAAGTTTTCTTTTTCTTGGATGTAATACAACAATGATGGATCAACATCACCTGAACGCGTTGACATCATGATTCCGGCCAATGGTGAGAAGCCCATTGAAGTATCCAATGACTTACCATCCTTGATTGCTGTAATTGAAGCCCCAGCACCCAAATGCAAGGTGATAATCTTCAAGTCTTCCAATGGTTGCCCCATTAATTCAGCTGCTCGGTTAGCCACATAACGGTGTGACGTTCCATGGGCTCCATACTTACGTGCACCATAACGCGTGTAGTATTGGTATGGCAATGGATACAAGTAGTTTTCTTTAGGCATTGTTTGGTGGAAAGCAGTGTCAAAAACCGCCACTGACAATGCATCTGGCAATAACTTACGGAATGCGGCAATCCCAGTCGCATTGGCTGGGTTGTGCAACGGTGCATATGCAGCCAAGCGTTCAATCTTTTCAAAGACATCATCATTAACGACAACTGATTTGTTAAACCATTCACCACCCGCAACAACGCGGTGCCCAACGCCAGTGATTTCATTCAAATCAGCGATTACGCCATGCTCTTTCATTTGTTCGAGCATGTAGTTGATGCCAATTTCATGATCATTAATGTCTAAAATGTTTTCAAACTTTTCACCGTTGTACTTCAAAGTAAAGATTGAATCTGACAAACCAATTCGTTCAATTTGTCCCTTTGCGATTACCTTTTCTTCAGGCATTTCGAGTAATTGGAACTTCAATGATGAAGAACCTGCGTTAATTGCCATTGTCTTAGCCATGCTTGCTAATCTCCTTTTTAAATCCACCAATAATATGTAGTGCAACCACATCAAAATGTGATTGCCAATAAAACTAATTTTACCACGAAATCCCCACAATAGGGCGTAACTTACTAATGATTAATACGATTTTTGATCGCCCAATCAGTATATTCTTTAATAAATGTTTGATTGCCACTCCGATTAGTTACTTCTGGGATTTGTCCCAACAAGACTGGTTGGGCTTGACTTGCATCCCCACCGGCCCGTTGTAAAATTAACAAATTTTTAGCGGCGGCTGGATTGATAAATAATTTAGCCGGCAACTTCAACAAAGCTTGGAAATAAACATCTGGGGTTTGTAACCAAGCTAAGACTTGATCAGCTTGGCTTGAATCAAATAAATCAGCGGGCACCACCACAATTGCTAACCCACCTGGGCGCAAATTGTTAACGGCTTGTTCGAGCAACAAATGGTGCACAAATGTTTTCTCGGCTGCAGCTTTAGTCGTAAACTCAGCTGGTACGGTTTTTGGATAATAACCAATCGGTAAATCACTGATAACAAGGTCATTAGTGCCTGTGCCTGCTGTAGCCACTGCATCGGCTAAGGTCAATTGCCATGGATTCCCCAATAGCGCACCAACGCCGCTTGCCAAGGTCAACAATGTATCGTCATTATCGATCCCATGCCCGATTACATCAATATCCGCGGTGTTTAAGACTTGTTGGACAGTCGCTAATAAATTACCACTCCCAACGCCTAAATCTAGTACGTGAGCCGGTTGCTCAGTCGTTAAAAATTTTTCGGCGATAAAGCCCACCCACATGCCAATTGCATCTGGGGTGGTTTGATAGTTGGCCGGCAAGCCATCTTCACGCATGGCAGAGACCAACAAAAATTGAATCACTTGGCGTTTATCGGCTACGCTTAAATCCTTAAATTGCGCTGCTTCAATGGCCGCTACCAAATCAGCTTTAACTTCGCTTGGTAATTCCTCTAAACTCGCATCGGTTTGTTGATTTAATTGCTCAAAAATCAGCACCAACGCTTCAATTGCTGAAATATACAGTAATTGGGTTAGTTGGGCTTGAACCCCTTGTAACTGTTTCGTCGTTTTTTCAATTTGTTCAAACATCATTGGCTCCTAAGCAGATTAAATTTCATACTCCTTTCAGTCTATTCATTTTTAGCCTTTTGGGCAAGTGCAGTGGCTTCTTTAACTGCTTGGGTTTTGAATTTGTAGTGTTTAATTTCTTGTTGCACGACCAGATTCTTTTTGTTTTCCAAATATAGCCACATTGTCAGACACACGAGCATCACGCCCATGATTTGGAGGCTGCCCAGGGCCAGATTTCCGGTACGGCAACATATAGATTTCTCTCTCATATTTCTTTAACACCCGTTTGTTATCTACGGTCGCATATAAACTCAGTGATATTTGATGCCGATTATTACCCAATTCAACCCAATTAAAGTCAATCATGCCCATCGCGATTGGCATATAGCCAGTTCCATTGCGCTTTAATACCAAATCATAGCTGTTTTTGGCTTTACTCAAAGAATAAGTATCGCCCTCTCGCTCCAGAAAAACACGCTGCCGGCCATACATGGTCGTCTTATCGAACAAAAAACCACTACATTCTAGGTTATCAACAAAGCGATCAACTTTCATCTGCCGGGCGCGTTCCTCAGCACTCGCTTTTAAACTAGTCATAAATTTGCCCCCACTGACCAACGTGAGGCCCACTAAACTCGCTAGACCCAGCCCAATTACGGCCTCAAAAATGGTAAACCCGTTACGTTGCTGTTTCATCCAGATACCTCTGTTGAACTTGGTGATAATCGGCTCGGACCTGGTCACGTTTGGCGATGAGCGCCTGTTGCCGGTTACTCTGCATGTGATAAGTTTGCACCATCAACGTCATACCACTAGCCAAAATCGCCAAAGCAATTACGCAATCTAACACTAAACTACCACTGCGCTTTTCTAATCGCATATTCCCCCCAACCTAATTGAAAAACAATTTTTACGGCTTCTTTAGTTTTATCATTTTTTAACAACAGCGTCCCTGGTGCAGTATAGCCACCCTTCAACAAAATTTCACCCGAAACACATTGCCAATCTGGTGGTAAGGTAATTAATTGGTCACCAATGGCTAACTTATTTCGATCTTTTCTGTACGGATGAATGTAGAGATACGTCTGAGGCGTCATGCGTTTGGTTTGGACGACCGCATCCAATTCAGTTTTGACATCTTCCATAGTCTTGTCACGGGTTTGAAGTGGCTGAACCACAGTCAACAGCCCAATCGCACAGATAATCGCTAAACTCAAAACCACTTCAAGTAAGGTGTGTCCGCCTCGATTTTTCATCCCTCTAGAAGATTGGCTTTGAACTATTGCCGACTACATTCTTTGGTGGATTACTAACGACAGCCTTGCTATTATAGCCAACGATATTTTTTGAATCAACACCAATTTTTATCTGATTCATGCGGTTGGCTTGTGATGGCGTTAAATAGCCGTGTTGCGTTAATTCAGCAACAGTCACGCTGTCATCCCCAGTATCAAACATATACATATTCACTTGTGATTGCACAGTCGATACTAATGCATCGGCTTGCTTTTTGTCAGCCTTTTCCTTGATTTGCTTCAAGTTAGGCAAGGCCAACAACAAAATCAGACCAATGATGAAGATTGATGTAACGATTTCCATGAGGGTGAAGCCGCGGCGTAACTTGTTAGTTTGTGGTTGCTTAGGTTGTTGATTTGTTTTTACCATGATTGCATATCTCCCATACTTGAATACATTGGCAACATAAATTTTGCGTACATATAAACGACGACTCCACCAATGACACAAAAGGCCAAAGGTTGAATCAAAGCGACTAAGCGCCCGACAATTCGTTTCATTTGAATCTGTTTTAATTGGGCTAATTTTTCTAGATCAAGCCCCAATTGTTGTTGCTGTTTGCCACTTTTAAAGAGCAGCTGACATTCGCTTGGCAAGAGCGGGACAGCTTGTACAAACGCCATAATTGTTTGCCCTTCCGCTAATTTTTGATTCGCCAACCGACCAAAATTGACAATCAACGAATCCCCTTTACGCTTGCCGGTATGTTTGACTAATTCTGCCAAACTAATGCCTGATTGTAATAACAACCCCATGTGCAGACAGATAAAATAGCCAATAAACGTCTGCACAACTTTTCTGACCAACGGAATTTTCGTCAAGATTAACCAGCGTTGCATGGTCGGCAAACGGGCCAGCCAAAAGATGCCAGCAAAAAACACTACCAAAACAATGCCAACATACATTAACCACGTCAAATCAGTCTGTGCAGGTGCCGCACTAGTATTACTGAATTCGGCAATTTGAGGGCCTAAATACCGCCACATGAAAAACCCGATGCCACCCGTTAACAACAACATCATAAACGGGTATAACAACAATGATTGAACTTGTTGTTGTTGGCGATAACGCTCAAATTCGTGTTTGCCAATTTCTTGTAAAACGCGCGTCAACTCGCCATGCAAGGCAATAAAACTCAATTGCAATTGAATGTGTTTATCAAAATACCCGTCCAAAGCGGCCTCAATGGTGACCCCTTGGGACAACTGTTGATTGATGTGAAGTAAGTCACGTTTGCGGCTCGGCAAAGCACTTTCAGCTGTGTTCAAGGCTTCTGACAAGCTATAGCCAGCGCCGACTAAATCACCCATGATTTCAAAAAATTGCGCTTGTTGGTGATGTGACCAGCGTTTCTTATGCCACATTTTCAACCTCCAACATTTGTTTAATGTCTGGGCGATCCAAGAATTGTAACGCCACTGCATTCCCACCATTTGCCAAAGTTTGCATGGCTTGGTGACCCACGCCACTCAACACCTGTTGCAGGGTTGCTTCATCGATGCCAAACGAGCGCATTCGATACCAGACACCCAGCAAAGATGTTGCATGCACGGTACTGATAATTAAATGGCCACTTAAGGCCGCTTCAACGACAATCTTAGCCGTTTTAGCATCCCGAATTTCACCAATAATCATGACATCGGGGTGGTGCCGTAATGCGAGTTTTAACAGGGTTGCATAACTCATGTCAGCCAAATCATTGACCTGTAATTGCAAAAAGTCAGGTTCCATAATTTCTACCGGATCTTCAATCGTCAAAATGAATTTGCTCAACCCTAACTCGCGGGCCACGTGATACATTGTCGTCGTTTTGCCTGACCCCATTGAACCACTCAATAAAATCAAGCCAACCGATGATTTAACCGCGGTGCGTAATTTATCAACAGCGGCTTGGTTTTGCCAAATTAACTCGACATCCTTAGCCTCATAGATAAACCGGACAACGACTGATTCACGATTCAAAAAATCACCGACACACGAAATCCGACAATTAATACATCGCTCACCTAATAGATATTGCCACCGGCCCATTTGCGGCCGCCGCAACTCACTAATATCCATCGCACTTTGAAACTTAATATGGCGAATTAAGCGATTGCCTTCCTCGGGGCTTAATTGTGTTAAATCCACTAATTTACCATGCGCAACAAAGCGAATCCGGTAACCATCCGTATCCGGTAAAATGTATAAATCACTCCCCGTTTCGGTGACCACCTCTTGTACAAGTTGCTCAAAGCGTTGTTGAACGTTCATTCTTCCCCTCCTTTCAAAAAGCAGCAATTTAACCCTACAACAATAAGATGCCTCCGCCTTGCCAAAGTGTTGGTAAATAAAATAAAAAAGCCGAGACAAATTTGTCTCGGCTTAATATTGATTTTTAATTAATCGCTAAAATAATGAAATTCAACAAGAAGAAGATGGTCACAATCCAAAGCACTGGACTGATTTCATTGAACTTACGCTTGAAGGCTTTGATTAAAACGAAGAAGATAAAGCCAGTGGCAATTCCATATGAGATTGAATATGAGAAAGCCATAAAGGCAGAAGTGAAGAAGGCTGGAATAGCAATTTCTAAGTCATTCCAATCAATCAACTTAAATTCATTCATCATCATGATTCCAACAATAATCAAAATTGGCGCTGTCGCAGCGGATGGAATTACATTCACAAATGGTGCAAAGACGATTGATAGCATGAAGCCGATCGCTACGACCACCGAGGTCAAGCCAGTCCGGCCACCAGCCTTAATCCCTGAGGCCGCTTCGATAAAGGTAGTCGTGTTTGAAGTTCCAAAGATGCCGGCAAACATGGTTGCAAAGGTATCGGCAACTAATCCACGATCCATCTTAGACTTGAAGCCTTTACCTTCGTAAAACTCTTTTTGATCCTTTTCAGAGAAGATACCTGTCGTTAATCCCGTTCCAATAAAGGTTCCAATGGCGTCAAACAACCCTGACAAGCCCATTGAGAAGACCGTCAAAATCACGACCACAATGTGACTTGGCGTGGTAAACATCGACCACAGGCCTTCTTTACCTAACGCCTGTCCAAAGATACTACCAAAGTCTTTGAAAGTTGTTGCAAATGAATTAGCAATTTCAATATGTGTGTTCGTCACACCCATCGGAATTCCAATCAAAGTGGTCACCACAACGGCAATCAAGAAGGCCCCTGGGACATTAAAGACAACCAACAATAGCAACAAAGCAAACCCAATCAATGCCAACAAAACGACTGGCGTATTGAACGTGGCGATTTCAGGCGTCACCCCACCATTTCCAACCAAGCTTGAAATCTTCGCTGATTGGCCGTGGAAGGTTTGGTTATTCAATGACAAAATGTTGTCTGGATCCACCAAGAAATTCAAGAAGCCAGCATTTTTTAAACCAATGTAAGCGATAAACAAACCAATTCCAGCGGCAATCGCATGCTTCAATTGATCAGGAATCCCCTTAACAATCAATGACCGCACCTTAGTCAAGGTGATAATCACGTCAACTAACCCAACCAAGAACACCATCCCCAAGGCTTGCTTCCATGTGAAGCCGAGCCCAAAGACGATTGTGTAGGTGAACATGGCTTGCATCCCAATTGAAGGTGCCAAGGCATATGGTAAATTAGCAAACAACCCTGTAATTAAAGTTCCCACAACGGCCGTCAAAATGGTGGCCAAGAAAACTCCTTGGGAAGGCATTCCCGTCATTGCCAAAACTGACGGATTCAAAAAGATAATGTAGGCCATGGCCACGAAGGTCGTTAACCCAGCGATTACTTCCGTACGAACCGTTGTGCCGTTCTCAGATAGCTTGAAAAAACGTTCTAACATTTTACCAACTCCTTTTGGTCTGCTGGAGTCATTATTGTGTGCCCAAAATACAAAACGACGCACTCTACAAAATTGTAAAGGCGTCGTCAAAGAGCGTTATCTCAATTAAAATAACCTCTTGGAGTCTGTGGCAAAACACGTTAACGACCCTATGAATTTAATATTAGCTTGATAATACTTTACCACTTACTATTTTCTAGTCAAACAATTAGGTTCACAACGCATTTTGTTTGCCAAAAAAGGCCGCACAAGTCAGCCTTTTAACACCCTTATTTTTCACTTGGCTTATAGACACTACGATTGTCTAAGGCCCACTGTTTATTAGAAAAGGTACCCGGTTCCGTCTCGTTTAGGGCCGATGTAAAGCTTTGAATATTGGCATCAATTTCATCTAATTGATGTAAGACGTTAGCTTCAATCATCAACGGCAACACTGGTGAACCATAATCCAATTGACCGTGGTGTGCCAACACAACGTGCCGCAAAATCACCATATCTTCACTAAATAAATCAAGCTTTAATTCATTGGCGGCCAAAACGATTTGTTCATCCACTAAGACGATGTGGCCAATCAAATTACCGGGCACGGTGTAGCGCGTCGCAATCGGTCCGCTCAGTTCCAGCACTTTACCCAAATCATGTAAAATGGCCCCGGCTAATAACAGACTCGGATCAAGTTGTGGATATTGTTTGGCGACACTTTGAGCCAACCGCGCAATCGAGAGCGAATGGAAAGCTAACCCACCCGCAAAGGCATGGTGATTGCTTTTTGCGGCTGGAAATTTATAAAATTCATCATGGTATTTGTTCAACAAAAAGCGCACCACGCGACTCCAGGTCGGATTCACGATTTGAAAGAGCAAAGCGTTAACTTCTTCTTCCATATCCTTCGTCTTCATTGGCGCGGCAACCATGTAATCAGCTGGATCATTTGGCTCACCTAATTGCGTAGGCCGAATCGCTAAAATTTTAAGTTGCGGCTTGTCTTGATAAACCTGGCGAATCGCGGTTAATGCCACCACATCACCAGCTTTTAAGGCCTCGATTTCCGCCTGTGTCGCATCCCATTTATTGCCCTTGATTTCCATTGAGCGATCCGCTACCGTCACAGTTAGGTAGGGCTTGCCTTGATTGGTCACGCGGGCTTCGATGTCTTTTAACAAGACAAACCCTTCAATCCGTTCATCAACTTCATATTCGCGTAATAATTTTTGTTCACTCATTATAATTCCTCTTTCAATGCATCCAAATCCAAAATATTTTGTTCATTTGGCATATGATGCGCAGTAAAATACAAAATTTGCGTACCCGCCGTCGCCAGCTCGTTTAGTACATATAGCATGGCTGTCCGGCGCTGGGTATCAAAGTCAACAAAGGCATCATCAATTAATAATGGCATGGGCATTTGGGTCCTAACCACTTGGGCAAAGGCTAACCGCAATGCCACATAGACTTGTTCCGCCGTGCCTTTAGATAATTGAATCACTTGCCAGGTATCACCGGCAAAATTGCTAACTTCGAGCATAGTTTTATTATAGGCTAATTTTGTATATTTACCTTGAGTGAGTTTGGCTAAAATTTCGCCTGCCTGTGCCAACATCAATGGCGCACGTGACCCAATCGCTGTATTCAAGGTGGCATTGATCCAAGTAGCCGTTAACCGGTTGACGAAATAATCAGTTAACTCTGCCTCAAGCTTAGCGGTTTGATTGGCCAAACTTTGTTGCGTGGTTGAAATTTTAACATCACTAATCAAGCGTTGACGTTGTTGCGTTAAGTCCGCTAAGTGCTGTTGGGCTTCTGGCAAGGTTTGCGTGGTCACGGTGACTGGCATTGCAGGATTTTTAACTGGCTCAACAAATTCAGTAACTTGGGCCTCTAACATCGTTAATTCGTTTTGTAAGCGCCTGGTTTCTTCATCGGCCTGCTTCCGTGCTTCATAGGCGCTGATGCTCGTTAGGCCATTACGAAGCAAGGTTTGATTCAAATCATCGGTCAAGCTTTGCAATTGTTGTTGCACCTGCGTAGTTTGCGCCATTTTAGCGCGTAAATTAGCGAGTTGTTGCCGCAAATAACTCTCATCTTCTTGCATATCAAGCCAACTCAGAGCTGATCTTAACTGTATGATTTGTGGGGTCAATGCTGCAATTCGTTGGGTGAGCACTTGATGATTGATAGTCGTCTGGTCTAATTGGCGCATATCCGGTTGCATCAACAGAATTTCTTGGGGGCTGAATTTTTCATACCCCGGCACAATAATTGGATTAATGGGTGGCGTGGCAGCGGGCTTTTGTTGCGTATGCCATAACAAAACGATACTAAAGACCAATAGTGCAGCCATCACCCCACCCACAATAAATTGGGCCATCATGACGGCAATAAACATCGCGGTAAAGGCAATCAAAATCCCCACAAGCAACAAATTACGTTTATTGGTTGTATAGTCTGGTTTGCCACGCCGCGTTGGGCTTGCTTTTTGCAAAGCCGCAGCAGCCACGTCATTGATAGGGTGCGGTGGTTCAACCAAATTATATTTTTGCAATAACACCGCTTGTTGTTGCTTTAAGGCAATTTCTTGGCGTTGCAAATCCGTTTGTTGTTGGACACTAGCCACTAATTCACTTAACTGGTGTTCTGCTTGATCTAATTGGCTACCATCAATCAAATCTGCTTGGCCAGCCTGGTTTAACACTTTTATTTGACTAATTAACGCATCCAGTTGGTTTGTGGTGCCAAGCTCCAAGCTAGCTGACCGCTGTGCGAGTTGGGCCTTGATGGTGTCCCGCCGCTCAATCACCGGGGCAAGTTGGGCCTGCTTGGCCGTTTGTAAGGCCGTGTGTTGCTGATCTGCTTGGGCAGCCAACAAAGCTTGAATTTGCGCTTTGGTTGTAGCAATTTGTTGATCCAATTCTACTAACTGTGGCTCATTTTCAACGGCATTTTGCAGACTTTGCTTAGCCTCACTCAATGTTTTTAATTCATTATTCAAAGCGCGCTTGGCCGTTTTGGTCGTTCCAAATTGGTCAGTCGCCTGTTTATCGAGTTGTTCACTAAAATCTAGCCAAGCCGGTGAACCTGGCACAACAATTTGGCGTAAATGTTCATTGAGTTGGGCAGGTTTTAACGCAAAGATGGCCAGCAAAGCTTCTTGATTAAAGCTAAACACCGCCTCAAAGCTCTCTTTGGTCAGTGGGCCTAGTAAAGTCTGCAACTGCGCTTGGGGATCGCCAAACTCAATTTCTTCTTCAATAGCAACTAGCTTCAGCGTTGATTGCGTGCGCCCCATCCGGGTTAATTCATACAGTTTTTGTTCAACCTCAAAAATCAAACTCCCACCATATGCCCCTTGGTTTTGAGGTTCATACGTGTTAACATGCCGGCCTTTAGCTTGTGGAAACCCAAATAAAACCCCGTTAATAAATTGGTGAAGCGTCGTTTTACCAGCCTCATTCATCCCAAAAATTAGCTGAAGTCCTGCATCAAAATCAAAGGTCTGATTGGTCCATTGCCCAAACCCGACGATTTTTGCCTGTTTAATCTGCATAATCAAACCCTCCTTGCCGGGCAACTTGAATTTGTAGTTGGGCCTTAGCTTGTAAAATTGCCATGGTTTCTGGTTGCATAAAATATTCAAAAACTTCAAAGTCATCAATTAAATTGAGCCCTAATTTTTGTAATTGCGTAGTTGAAAATACCTCCGCCATCGTATCTGTCCAGGCCTCTGCAGGTAAAATGGGCATCTCAACATTTTTTTCGTTTTGTGCTAACTCAACCGCATAGATATAAAAATTATCGCTGGTTTGTGAACTTTGACTTAATTGTTGCTGTAATTGCCCGTTTAAAATCAATTGTTGGACAGTGACATCATCTGTTGTTACCTCAAGTTCCAATAATTGAAATTCATCAACGCCACCCAATAATTGTTCACGGATATATTGCGTAGTTTTGAGCACTGACAGTCCAGTTGGAATGGTCAGTCGGCTAGTCGTCCAAACAATTGGCGCAACGGGCGTAAATTCAGGCACCAATTGTTTTTTTGCATTCGCAGTCACCAAGTAATACCCTTTTTCACCCTGCTCTTTGGGGTTGAGCCCTTGTAAATTGCCAGAGTAGCCAATAAATGGTTGGGCTTGCAGCGTTTGGCGCACGTGAATATGCCCGAGTGCCCAATAATCATAATGCAAATCTTGAAGCCCCGTTAGACTAAAAGGCGCATAATCACCGGCTTGATCGACACCAAGCGCACCATGATACAACCCAATATGAAAATCTTCACCTTGGCGCGTTGGAAAAGCCGCCACTTGACTTAAGTTAAGGTGGCGCTGGCCATAGCTAAAGCCAGAAATTGCAACTTTTTCTTGCTGTGCCGTAATCAAATTAACGGTCGTCACCTGCGTGTCAAACACCGTCACATTAGCCGGCAGTTGTTGGCGTACGGCCGCTAAATCAGCCCTAAAATCATGATTCCCAAAGCTCAAATATACTGGAATCTGAGCTTGGTTTAACCGTTCCATTTGCGTGCTAAAAAGCCACGTAATCCGCGGATTTAATAGATTAGTGTCATAAATATCGCCGGGGAACACCACAAAATCAACTTCAGATTCAATGGCGTCATCGATCAAGCGCGAAAAGGCCGTTTCAGTGGCTGTTTGTAATTTATTTTGTAGCCACGCTGGGACTGTGCCTAACCCTTTGAAGGTGTTACCTAAATGAAGATCGCCTGCATGAATGAATCGCATATTTACCCCCGCCTTTTTTAGTCTTTGCAGTTAATTAAACCGCAAAAAAAGGCATTAGGATATACCTAACACCTTTATTTTAGTTTTTCTTATTAACCTCAAGCTTAGCTATACAATTCAGCTAATGGCTTGGTGATAATTTGGTTGATTTCTTGTAACAACGCATTCATTGCTTGTTCAGCATCCATCATCGTCTTCAAAACGTCAAATTGTTCCATTTCCTTGGCGATGGCTTGCCAAGCTTCAACACTTTCCTTGGCTGGTTCTTGTCCAGATTGCATGGCTGAATTAATTTCTAATTGCGCAGCTTGGAATTGCTTAAACACGTCCTCAGCAGCTGCATCAGCATGCATTTGCGTCACAGCCGCTTGCAAGTTTTTAAACTGTTCAGTTTCGCGCAAATCTGCGGCCACCCCATTGACGTTATCATAAATATTAACCATTGTAATTCTCCTTTTGCTTATTATAACTAGCGTAACATTAGTTTCCTAAAATATCCTTTAAACCACTCCAAACTTTTGAAGCACCCTTTTTAATGACATCTTCGGCTTGGCTCGCACCCTTTTTGATTTGGTTGGCAATATCACTGGCATTTTGGGTAACGCCATCACTACCAGCCGATGCGCCACTATCAGCAGCCGCCTTAATTTGTTCGACACTTTTGACGTTAAAGGAAGTTTCAGCCGTATTTGGAATAATTTGTTCTAATGAAGTTTTGACCAACGGCCCGGCAGTTGAGCCCAGCGCCACTGGAATCGTGTGATCGGCATCAGATTTATCATACCCGGTCCACGTGACTGAAACGATATCAGGCGTATAGGCAACCGCCCATGAATCCGTCGCCGCATTATATGATGCTTCATCCCCACTCGCTTCAGTTGTCCCGGTCTTACCAGCCACTGTATAACCATACGGATCGGCAGCCACCCCAGTTCCATACGTATAAACGCCTAACATCATTTTCGTCATTTCATTGGCGACTTTTTTTGACCACAAGCGTTTTTGACTCGGCTTGGCT
This sequence comes from Lactobacillaceae bacterium, assembly GCA_031289015.1. GTDB lineage: Bacteria > Bacillota > Bacilli > Lactobacillales > Lactobacillaceae > Weissella. Next base: position 15,964 of record JAITQG010000026.1, on the reverse strand, counting down.
TGCACGATGGTTTTACCATTGGCATCGACAATTTGAGTAATGAAATGCGCATCAGACATCACGCCATTATTGGCAAAGCTCGTGTAGGCTTGGGCCATCTGGAGAGGTGAAACCCCGGTTTTCAACCCACCGATTGCCATGGCCAAATTCTTATCATCACTCGTCAACGGTAACCCAGCTTTAATCCCGGCATTGTAACCGACACTGACGCCCATTTGATCAAGCAACCAAACGGCTGGAATATTATATGATTTTTCCAAGGCGACATACATCGGCACGTCCGCACTGGTATAATCAGCATAATTTTTTGGTGAATACCCATCGGCCCCAAACGACATATCTTTATTGGGCAGTTTTGAATCATATGAGAAACCGCGCGATAACGCTGGTCCATAATCGACAATCGGCTTGATGATTGAGCCTGGCTGCCGGCGCATCTGAGTCGCCCGATTATAGCCTCTAAAGACGTGTTCGCCACGCCCGCCAACAACCGCTCGGACACCACCCGTATTGGCATCCAAGACGATGGTGGCGGCTTGTGAATCAGGCCCAATGGGATTTAGACTCGGATCATCGTAATCAGCTTGCAGGTTCCCTTGGTCCTTTTGATTGAGCGTCGTATAAATCTTATAACCATTATTCATGATGTCAGATTCTTTTAACTTATACTTGTTAATCGCTTCATCAATCACTGAATCAAAGAATGACGGATAATTATACGACGAATTATCAACGTCGTGTTCTGTTGCCCCAACAGCCGTTTTCACCATATTATTGGCATCGGTATCCGATAACATTTTGGCATTAACCATGTTGTAGAGCACCTGATCACGCCGAGTTTTGGCCGCCTGAGGATGCGCAAGCGGATCATAGCCATTCGGTGACTGCAACATCCCGGCTAACATCGCCCCTTGTTCAATGGTCAAATCAGCCGCGTTCACCCCAAAATATTTTTGTGAGGCGTCTTGAATGCCCCACGCCCCGTTGCCAAAGTACGCGTTATTCAAATACATCGCTAAAATATCGTGCTTGGTATAGTCTTTTTCAACTTGCACAGATAAAAAGATTTCCCGGACTTTACGGGTCGCTGTCTGCTCTTGTGACAAGAAAGCGTTCTTAACTAGTTGTTGGGTAATGGTCGAACCGCCAGAAGTCAAACTGCTCCCAATCAGCCGATGATACAGCGTGGTGATGATACCGCGCGCTGTCCCCGTAATTGAGAAACCATACTCATGATAAAAATTGCGATCTTCAGTCGCTAAAACCGCATTCACTAAATTAGGTGAGATTTTACTAAATGCGACATAGGTGCCTTTTTGCCCCGCAATCGCGCCAGCCTTTTGGTTACTGCTATCATAAATAGCCGTCGTAGTGCGCAAGCGGGCCTTTAAATTACCAACATCGGTCGTCTTAGCTTCAAAGGTACATAAAATACTGACCACAGCTAAAAACGCTAAAATCCCAACCGCAAGCCACCGCCATATTTGTAGGCGTTGTAAAATTGGTCGAACTCTAGTTGCTTCAAAATACCAATATCGATGCCAAAGCTGCTTCATGAATTAAGCCATCCAATTTGTAAATTCCGTTGCCAATGCAGTTGCTGCTTGGACTGAAGGACTCGTGACATAAATGGTGTCATGCCCGGCCAAGGTCCCAATCACACTATCCAAACCAGCGCCATCAATTAAGGCCGCCAACCGATTACCATTCCCAGAGGTGGTCTTAATCACCAACATGAATTCAACGCGCGTGACTGAATTAGCCAGCTGTTGAAAACCATTCACAATTTGATTGGCATCCGTTTTGGGTGTTTCAGTGAGCACGGCATACCGATATTTCCCAGTAGCATCCGTATGGCGCACAATCCGTAGTTCATTAATATCACGTGATACAGTTGCTTGTGTGATATCGATGCCGGCGTTAAGCAGATACTTCATCAGCTCTTCTTGTGAGTCAATGTCTTCGCGTTCAATAATTTCCAAGATAAATGCTTGGCGTTCTTTTTTCTTTAAGCCCATGATATACCCCTTAGCTCTAACTGAATTAATATTATTAGTATACCAAAAAAAGACCAAGCAAAATGCTTAGTCCCTCAAATACTAATCAAAAATCAAAACATCACCCTTAGTCGGTAACAAAACCTTAAGACCAACCGCTTGTAAAGCAGCTGCTTGAACTTCAGGTTTGAACGAATGCCAAGGCACCGTCACTTTTGCATGCACTAACTCAGCCAACTTGATTAAATCAGTTGGCGTCGCATGGCCACTAGCCCCCAAGTATTGCATTTCTACATGGCGGGATGCTAGATAATCAAGTAATTCATTAAAGCGTGGATCATAATCACCCAATGGTTCACCATTCATATGCAAATATACAAACCCATCTGATAATTGATCTAGAGCATGCAAATCATTGAAGTGGTTTTGCACGACATATTGCTTGGGATTTGCAAGGATTTGAGCCCATGTTACATCCTTGCCCAGTTCTAGAATGTTTTGGATGCCCATGGCGTGCAAAACAGTGCTAAAACGTGTATCCCAAACCAGCGTACGCCCAGCTTCTTGTGCCGTTTGCATCAACTTAGCCAATCGCGGAGTATTGCGTTCATATGGATTGATAACCACCATTTGGTCCGTGGTGTCCAGGATGGTCTTGAAATCAGCTTGCAGCGACATTTCAGTCCGCCGAACCCGCGTCTTATCACCATCATTATCAAAGCTAAATTCAGTCCCTTCAAGCATAAACAAATCAATGGTTTCATGCCCCAAGACGTTAGCCCAGTGCATGACCCGCTCTGGGTTAGGACCATCTAAGCGCACATCCCCACTATGCACAAAAGTGTGCTGCCCATCATTGACCCTAAACATATACGCACCAGGCGCATCATGATCGGTCAAAAAAGCCGTAATCGTGAATGGTCCAAACTTGAGGGGCACTTCAGGTTGAATAGCTTGTAAAATCGCATTGGGCGCTGATTCGATCGCTAAATCGGTCAACGCTTGATACATTGCCAATGATTCTTGACTCATGTACACATTTGTGGGTTTAGCCAAATACTTTAACGCCCCCATGTGATCCAAATGCAAATGCGAAACAAAAATTGTCTCTTGAATTTCACTTGTTGTATCAGTAAACAAAGTCGGCAAATCTGGGAGCGCACCATTCGCTAACAATTCGCTAGGACTTTGTTCAGGCGCAAAATTCATCCCAAAATCCATCACTAAGCGCGTATTGCCATTGGTAAAGCTCACCACATTGCCCCCAATTGTGTCGAGGCCATTTAAAAATTGTACTTGAGTTGTCAATTGTCGGTCCTCTCTAACTAGGTTACTTGTTGTCCTTGATCGTTTGCTTAGTTTCCTTAGTCAACGTCTTCAAAGCTTTGGCAGGTGAAGTTCCCTTGGTCAAAGTTGAATCAACGGCGTTTAACATGTTTGTCCGATAGTCATCGTAACCAGCAAAGGCAGGATCTGCAAAGGCTCCTGGCAATGAATCAGTCGCAGCCTTAGCCAATGGGTGTTCCTTCAAATACTTTTGATATGAAGCTGACTTAGCGGCCTTCTTAGTAATAGGCAAATAACCCGTCTTTTCAGCCCACTTTTCGGTTTGCTTGTCAGAAATCAAGAACTTCATGAAGGCAAAGGCCCCAGCTTGTTGCTTCTTAGTAGCTTGTGAAGTCACCATCAAGTTGTTTCCAGCCAATTGTGTAGCGTGCTTACCCTTGTATGAAGGAATCACAGCAGTGCCCCAGTTGAAGCCCTTTGGTGCAGCTGCACCAGTCGCAGTAATCCCAGCTGATGATGAGAAGGCCAAAGCAGCCTTGCCGTTAACAAAGTTAGTTGTGCCATAAATATCTGATCCAGCTGTCAAAGCTGTCTTGTTGGCAACCATGTTAGTGATTAACTTCATTGCACTAACCGCCGTCTTTGAACTAGTTTGCACCTTACCCTTGGCAGTCACTAATTGTGAACCAGCAGCGTTAACAAGGCCATTCCATTCCATGTCATATGACTTGTCAAACGTTGCAGCGGCAATGTTGTCCTTAGCTAAGACATTCCCCATCTTTTGGATGTCAGCCCAAGTCTTTGGTACTTGCAAGTTATACTTAGTCAAAATGTCCTTGTTGTAAAACATTACCCGCACTGAAGCAGAAAATGGCATTGAATAATATGAACCTTGGTACTTAGCTTGTTGCAAGAACCCTGGGTAGATATTAGCTAAAGCCTTCTTTGACAAACCGTTCTTACCCTTAACTTGACTATCCAAGTTAGCAACAATCCCTTGCTTAGCATAATCGGGAATTTGTGTATACGTCGTTTGTGACATAACTGGTAAGGTCTTTGACTTAGCAGCGGCTGTAATCTTTTGTCCCAAGGTTGTGTAATCACCTTGTGAAGTTGCAGTCACCTTATACTTGCTTTGTGAACTGTTGAAAGCATCAATTCGCTCTTGCAAGGCATCGGCGTATGGACCTGTCATGGCGTCCCATAATGTAATCTTAATTGGCTTAGCAGCGGCATCAGCAACGACTCCGGTTGCTGTGATAACTGTAGGTACTGTCAAGATCGCTACTGCTGAGGTTGCAATTACCTTACTCCATGTTTTAGTCATAATAAATATCTTCCCTTTCTTCTCCTAGAAAATAACCAACTTCAAATCTGTTTGTGATTAACAATTGCCCAGGGCCCATGGGCGTTTATTGTTAATCTCAAGCAGCATTCAAACTGTGATAACTCCCAGTCTCAATGCCACCTGCGATTAACACAGGTAACAACATTTTTAACCTTTTAGACCACCGTTACTAATCCCGGCGACCACGTACTTATTCAATAAAATATATAAGATCACCATTGGCAAAATGACAAAGGTCGAAGCGGCCATCAATTCAGGATATTTGATTGATGTGTCTGTTGAGAAGGCTTGCAACCCAACTGGCAACGTCCGCATTTTTTCTGAATTGGTGACAATCAATGGCCACATAAATGAATTCCATGAACCAATGATTTGCAACAAACCAATCGCCGTGATGGCTGACTTAGCATTTGGTACCAAGATTTGCCACAAGAACCGCCAGTCTGATGCACCGTCTAATTTGGCGGCATAATACAATTGATCAGGGACTTGGGCAAAGCTCTGACGCAAGGTAAAGACGGCAAAGAAACTTGCCAACCACGGAATAATCAACGCTCCATACGTGTTCACCAATGACATTTGTGAAAGCGTCACGAAGTTTGGAATGATTAACATCTCACCAGGCACCATCATCGTTGCCAACAAAACCATGAACAACACGTTTTTACCACGGAAATTCATTTTGGCAAACGCAAAGGCCGCCATGATTGAGGTGATAATTTGCCCCAGCGTCGTCAAGACTGAAACCACGACTGAGTTAATCAAATATTGCGCAAATGGCGCCGCGTTCCAAGCATTCACCCAGTTGGTCCACAACAATTTTTTAGGTAACCAAGCTGGCGGCGTTTGAATCGCCTCAAACCCGCTCTTAAATGCCGTTGAAAGCATCCAAAAGAAGGGTAACAACATCGTAATTGCACCGATAATTAATAGGATATATGTGACTAAGTGGCCACTGAATCGTTTAGCTGTCATGTCACTCCTCCTTAATTATTGCCGTAATGGACGTGTTTTTTACTCCACCACAATTGGAAGAGCGTTACTGTCAAAATCATGCCAAACAACACAACCCCTGATGCGGCGGCGCGTCCGTATTGATTTTGTTCATAGAATAACCGATACAAATAATACACCATCGTGAGGGCTGAATTACCTGGGCCGGGTTGACCACCAAAGAGCGCAAAGACTTCATCAAAGACTTTGAAGCTACCGATGACGCCGTTGACTGAAACCAAGAAGGTCATGGGTGAAATCATTGGCAAAGTCACATGCCAAAAGCTTGACCAGGCCCCGGCACCATCGAGTTTAGCAGCATTGTATAGCCCCTTATCGACGTTATTCAACGCAACCAGGTACAACATGATATTGAAGCCTAAGCCCTTCCAAATCGCCAAAATAATCAGCGCCAACATGGCATAATGTGGATCGTTAAGCCAATTGATGGGATGAATCCCGACAAAACTCAATAAGTAGTTCAATAGGCCGGCGTCTTTGTTGTAAATCCAACGCCAGACCATTGAAATTGCGACCGTTGAAGTCACAAACGGCAAGAAATAAATTGACCGAAAGAACCCAGCCAAGAATTTAATCCGGTTTAACAACACAGCGACAATCAAGGAAATCACCACTTGCAGCGGCACAACCCCCGCCACAAAGACCAAGGTATTAAACATCGCGCTTCTAAAATTAGGATCATTGAAGATAAAGGCGAAATTATCAAATCCCACCGCCCCAATTTCATTCGTGATGAAATTATATTGCGTATAAAAACTCATCGCCAAACTTGAAATGATCGGATAAATGCTAAACACACCGACCACAATCAACATTGGCAGGACATACATCCAGCCCTTTAGCGTTTGGCGCCAAGTTGGCTTGCCTCCTGTCATTGCACACCGCCTTCTGGGTAAACCCGCTTTCCAACTGGATCAAAGGCATACAAACCGGCTAACAAGACATGCGCGGTCAACTCGGTATTCAGTGGGGCACTGCCATCAATGGCCGTTGACATCACTTCATGGCCCGCCACATTGACCTTGGCATTAAAGTCGCGCCCATAAGCAGTGACGCGCGAGACCGTCAAAGGCAACTGGATAGCGGCTTGGGTTGTCCCACCCAGTGTAATTGCTTCAGCGCGAATCCCAACTTTTTCAATCAATTGCGTCCGGGTGCCAAAGACTTGATACAATGATTCACGCAAAACATCAGCGGGCAAAACATTCAAGGCTGGCTCACCAATAAAGCTGGCCACAAATTGATTATTAGGTTCGTTATACAAAGCTTGTGGGGCCGCATATTGTTGAATCACACCATCGTTTAACAACATAATCTGATCAGCCACGTGCATCGCTTCACTTTGATCGTGGGTGACAAAGATGGTTGTAATGTGGGTTTCTTGTTGAATCCGGCGAATTTCTTCACGCATTTCAACACGCAACCGGGCATCTAAATTTGAGAGGGGTTCATCGAGCAATAAAATGCTAGGTTGCTTAGCCAATGCACGTGCAATGGCGACTCGTTGTTGTTGCCCGCCTGATAAGGCACCGGGTTTTTTATCGATTTGATCATCAACGCGGACTAATTTAGCCAGGGCCAAGGCGCGTTCTTTGCGCTCATTCTTGGCGACTTTGGCCATCTTCATAGGGAACATGATATTTTCCAAAACCGTCATATGCGGATACAACGCATAATTTTGAAAGACCATGCCTACCCCACGTTGCAGGGCGTCGAGCTTAGTCACATCTTGATCACCGAATTTAATTTGCCCAGAAGTAGCTTGCAACAACCCTGAAATTAGGTTCAAAGTGGTTGATTTTCCACCCCCTGAAGGTCCTAACAAGGCAATCAACTGCCCGTCTGGAATTTGAAAATCCATGTCATGCAAAACTTCGACGCCATTGGGATAAGTCAACGTCACATGTTTAAAGGTCACATCCACGATAAAATCCTGCCTCTCTTAATCCGTTAATAAAGTTTGTTTGATATGCTCATAACCAACCGCTGTGATATTTTTCGGTTGGTCAATTTGAATAGCGGGATGTTGCATAATATAATCGCCAATCAATTCTGAGGTCTCAATTTGCACCTCACGTACAATTTTAGCACTTGCAAACATATTAAAGTTACCCGCACCACCAGCCCGATAATTATTCATCGTGACTTCATAGGTAGCCGTCAAATCAATTGGCTGCCCGTCAATCGTGACTGTGGTGACATAATCGCCAAACGGCCGACTAAAGTCAAACGTGTATTCCACGCCACTCCAGATGTCGTAATTATAATGTTGCACTTTAGGCTCAATAAATTTTTCATTAATTGCCAATTCACCAGCGGCATTTTTGACAAAGTAACGGCCGTTTTGATTTAACGCATCCCAGATATCTTGCCCCGTCAAAGCTTCAACAACCAGCGTATTGGGATAAATGTAATTCGTCATAATATCACGGAGGGTGACCGCATTCTGCAAGCCGCGAACTTCATCATTGAACAGTGCGGTATTCGCAATGTGCGTGCCGGTTGCAGCCATCTGCACGCGATTAACAAGTTCAACAAACGGATGACTTTGCAGCCGTGCCAAGAAATGCTGGCTGATTTGCATGTTGTCACCCACGTGGCCAACTGGTTTATCTAACCAAGCGTCAACCGCGGTTTGCAACGGAGCAATGACTTGCGCCACCGAATCCATTTCCGGATAAACCCCCGTTGGTTCCAACCGGGCGTCTCGTTTGATAATTTGCTGTTTACCATCCAACTCAAGGCTAATCACCCCGATATTATCACCCCGATAACCAGGTTGCGTGGTCGCCACGTTATGTGCCACGGTCGCAATTTTACGATGTTGATGGCCAGTAACCAAGGCATCGACGCCGGGTAATTGCAGTAATTGATACCCTTGATTTTCACTAGTCAAGCGTTCAAGTGGGGCCCCAGTCACCAAATCTTCAGCAAACCCACCATGGTAAGCCAACACGATAATGTCGACTTGATCACGTAGCTCACTAATATATTTAGCCGCAAGCTCCACGGGATCCAAGAACGCCAAATTTTGAATATGGCTTGGATGCTCCCAATGCGCGATATATTTGGTCGTCAAACCAATCACGCCAATTTTGACTCCCTGACGTTCAAAAATCGCATATGGTCGCCCGATAAACGGTTCACCGGTGATTGTGTCAATAATATTAGCGTTTAAAATAGTTTGATCATCGCCCAAAACTTTTTCCAGATAATCCCGCCCATAATTGAATTCATGATTACCAATAATCCGTACATCATAACCAATTGTATTAGCCAATTTACGATAGATACCGGTTTGATCAGGTGCAACCTTTTCAATATAATTGGTTAAAGGTGAGCCTTGAATGAAATCACCATTTTCAATTTTGAGGATAATATCATCAGCTGCACTAGTCGTTTCAATTTGCTTAATGGCGGTGGCCGCTTTCGTTAACCCCAAGCTATCGTTTAGCAGAGGTCGGCGAAAATCATCGGCCCGTACATAACCATGAACATCTGAAGTTGATACAATTTTGACCTGCATGCTGGGCTCCTTTAATTGTGGTTAAGTACCACAAAATTTAGCTTACTTATTAGTTGATAGTATACCCTTTTTTTGACGAGTACTTCCACTAAAAAAGGCAATATTTTTTAATTTTGGTCGATTCGCTTTTCCATATCATTTTGTCAATAATTGTCAATAACTTTTTGATTACATGTTTAAAAAACGAACGATAACAACACAAAAAGCTAATATCGACCGGTTTTCGGTTAATATTAGCTTTTGATTTAGTTTACATTTCCACCGGAGCTTTTACCCCAAGCAAACGCAATGATTCCGTCAAAACTTTGGTAACCGCCGTCACCAAGGCAAGGCGCGCATTTAGCTCCGCGTCTTCTGTCAAAATCTTTGAATTTGCATAGTATTTGTTAAAGGTCCGCGCCAAGTTTAACGCGTATTTAGCAATCACGGATGGTTCACGATCACGCCAGGCACGGCGCAAAATGTCACCAAAGTCCGCCAAAAGCTTTTCAGTTTCCCAAACGTTCTCGTCAGAAATCGTCAAATTGCTGTAATCAATTTCTGGATTCCCAGCTTTGCGCAAGATTGAGTGCGCCCGGGCATTTGCATATTGCACATATGGACCAGTATCGCCTTCAAAGCGCACAACTTCTTCCAACTTAAAGTCAAAATTGCCGACCCGTTCATTCATCAAATCATGGAAGACAACCGCACCAGCCCCAACTTGATGCGCAACTTGTTCTTTGTTAGGCAAGGCTGGGTTCTTAGCATCAATTTGAGATTGGGCCAAAGCCACTGAATCGTTCAACACGTCCTTTAACAAGACAATCCGTCCTGAACGCGTTGACAACTTCTTGCCATCAACAGTAATCAATCCAAACGGAATATGTTCGACGTCATCGGCCCAATCATAATCCATTTCCTTTAATACAGCCTTGAGTTGCATAAAGTGCTCACGTTGTTCACCACCGACGACATACAATGACTTAACGAAATTGTAGTTCTTCTTACGGAAAATTGCGGCCGCCAAATCACGCGTCATGTACAACGTTGCGCCGTCAGTTCGTTGAATCATTGCAACATTTAAGTTGTACTTATCCAAATTAACCACTTGGGCCCCTTGAGATTCAACCAAGACGTTTTTATCCTTCAAGGTTGCTAACACATCATCCATCTTGTCATTATAGAAGGCTTCCCCGTTAAATGAGTCAAATTCGATGTCCAAGAAGTCATACAAATCCATGAATTCTTTAAGTGATTCTTCACGGAACCACGCCCACAATTCACGTGCTTCTGCGTTACCATCTTCAAGCTTTTTAAACCATGCCCGACCTTCATCATCCAAAGCTGGATTTTCCTTAGCTTCTTCGTGGAACCGCACATAGTATTTAACCAACGTGTTGATGGGGTCAGCTTTAACTTCAGCTTCAGAACCCCAACGCTTGTAGGCTGACATCAACTTACCAAATTGCGTGCCCCAGTCACCCAGATGATTAATCTTGATGGGTTGATAACCATTGGCTTTTGAAATTTCAGCCAATGAATTACCAATCACCGTTGAGCGCAAGTGGCCCATCGACATTGGCTTGGCAATATTCGGTGATGACATATCAATTGTGACATGGCCAGCTTCACCGTCAGTATTATAACCATAATCAGCCGTTTGCAAGACTGCCGTTAAAATCTCAGCTCCAAAATCCGCTTGATTCAAAAAGAAGTTAACGTATGGCCCAGCAGCAACAATTTTGGTAAACTCAGCTGCATCAATTGCCGTGGCTAATTCAGACGCAATTTGTTGTGGTGCCATCCGGCGTGACTTGGCAAGCAAGAACGTTGGAAAAGCAAAATCGCCCATCGAAGAATCTTTTGGCACCTCGATCTTAGCTGTGATATCAGCAAGCGCGAGTTCAGGCACAACGGCGGCAATCGCTTGGGCTACTTGTGCTTTATAATCCATTTTATTCTTCCTCCTCGTCTTCTTCGTCAGCCTTTAATTCTGGGTCGTTAATAATTTCAGCTGGTACATCTTCTTTGACTTCAGCCTCTTCAGGTTCGGGGCGTGGTGCTGGATTATCAGTCTTGATCAAAATCTTAGTTTCTGACATCCGAATCACGGCCCGGCGATTATATTCATTAACCGTCGTATTATCTTCTGGGTCGTTTTCAGTAATCATCACCAACAATGAATGTTCGTAGATTTTTTCAACAATCCCTTTAAAATCATGCTCAAAGTTACCAAATTTCTTACCGGCAACAAAATCGCCCATATCAAATTCAGACGTATTTACTAATGGTTCATCATTTTTTGCCATGTTGGCCACCCCAATTTTCTTTTTCTATTATGCGTTGTGCCCTGCAAATTCAGCACACCAATTTGCCTATTATATCAAAAATAAGCTTACTTTTCCAGTGTTTGTACGATTCGGTTGGCGACGGCCCAATCATTCTCATATGGGGTATCAACACCATTAATTTTTTGGTATTCATCCAAGCCCTTAGCTGCCAAAACGACCACATCATTTGGTCCAGCGGCAGTAATGGCCTGTTCAATCGCCTTTGTCCGATCCATTTCCCGTTCAATGCTAACTTGTGGATTCATGATATGCGCTTGAATCTCATCGGCAATCGCGGCGGGGTCTTCAAATTGTGGATCATCGGCGGTTAAGTACACCACATCGGCACCCTCACTAATCGCTTGGCCAATCCCAGGCCGCCGTGACACCCCTTTATTACCCGGAGCCCCAACCACAATCCGTAATTTTTCAACCGTTTCATTTTGCCGCACAAATTGCAGCAAGGCCGCAATTGAAGCGTAATTATGCGCATAATCAACATAAATCGTGCCATGGTGCTGCGATTGTAATAACTGCATGCGCCCAGGAATCTTAACGACCCCCAGGCCTTCGCTAATAGCCGTGGCATCAGCGCCCACTAGCCGGGTTGCAATCGCCATGGCCGTCGCATTACTCTCATTAAAATCGCCAGGAATGTCGAGGTGATACGTGCCGGCAATTTGGAGTTGTTGGGCTTGGCCATTTTCTTCAATCAAACTAAAGGTTGACCCACTCAAATCCGCGGTTTTGGTGGCAAACGTAACATCTGCCCGCGTATCCTCGGCATCAGCTTGGCCATATAACCAAATCCCATCATGGGCAACGACATTTTCAGCTTGTGCCAACAACGTCGTAAAATAATCAGAATCTGCATTTAACACAATTTGTTCAGCATGATCAAATAACATCATCTTGTGTTCTAGATAATCTTCAAAGGTTGGATGTTCATTTTCACCGACATGATCCGGTGAAATATTCAAAAACACGCCCACGTTGTACCGCAAGCCATAAACACGATCCATTTTATACGCTTGAGACGAAACTTCCATCACCATGTGCGTCATGCCGTTATCCACAGCTTCACGCATCCACCGATATAAATCAGGGGCTTCTGGTGTCGTCAAATGCGCGCGATAATTATTGGCTGGGGCTGGCCCAGTAATCACGGCTAACGTTGATGACAAAGCGACTTTATCACCGGTAGCCGCCCGCAAGATTTCATAGGCCATATACGCCGCTGAAGTCTTACCTTTAGTACCAGTAATCCCTATTAAGGCCAATTCGTTTTGCGGATATTGATAAAACGCCATGCTTAAAACACTCATCGCAATCGTGACGTCTTCTACAACCCAAGTTGGCAAATCCGTGGCATGCACAAAACCTGCTGGGGCCACAATCGCTGTGACCCCGCGTTCAATAGCTTGCGTTAGATATTCTGCCTTGAAATGTCCTTTGATGAACAAAAGCGTCTTTGGTTTTACATCGTTAGAATTATACGCAATATGCTCAAACGCTAACGAACTCGTTGGGGCACTAATTAATAAACTTTCACTCTCCAACAAATGTGTGATTTGTGTCGCTATTAATGCCATATAATTACACCTCATCCTCTTTTAAGATGGCTCGTAACGTGTAAAAAGAACCCGTCACGACAATTAAGGCTTGTGACGATTCACGTGAGCGCCGCGCTAATTGAATCGCCGCTGAAGCATCATCAGCAATCTCGACATCGACCGTGCTATTTAACACGATTTCGGCGGCCAATTTATCAGCTGACATCCCGAGCGGAGAATCTGGCGTAACGGTAATCACATTCCCGGCTTGGGGTAAAATTTCTTCTAAAATTTCTTGATTGCGGCTATCCTCCATCAAGCCCAAGACAAAGACTGGCTTAAATGGCAAATGCCAAGACCGAATCGACGAGATTAACCCACGGAAGCCTTCTGGATTATGCGCACCATCAAACAAAATATTGCGTTCTTGGTCGTATTCCATGCGGCCCTTAACTTGCACATGTGCCAAACCTAGCGCAGACTTATCAGGCGTTGTGGCAAACCCACGATCTTCTAACATCCGCATCGCAGAAATTACCGTGCTCAAATTATTGGCTTGGTAATTTCCCGTCAATGAAAGGTACAACTCACGTATATCGTTAATGTTTAAAAATAGCCCCTTAGGACGGCTTTGTAAGACTGTAATCACGGGGTGTGGCTTATTACTCCAAATCGCCCCGACAGCTTCACAACGCGCCTTTAAGACAGCTTCAACTTCAAGGTCTTGGCCTGGGTAGTTAACCACAATCGCCGCAGGTTTAATGCTAGCCGCTTTTTCTTGAGCAATTTCAGTCAAAGTTTGCCCCAACCGGCCTAAATGATCACTTGAAATTTTGGTGATAATCACCATAAACGGCGATTCAATTGCGTTGGTTGGATCTTTTTTGCCGCCAAAACTGGCTTCTAAAATCACAAAATCCAACTCATAGCGCTCAAAATAAACAATCGCCATCAAGGTCAACCATTCAAACCGATTAAGCGTATCTTCATACCCACCATGCGCTTCGATTTCAGTTAAGATATCCAAATAAACCTGCCGAAAATCATCCTCAGACATAATTTGATTATCAATTGAAATGACTTCTCTTTGATCGACAATTGCCGGTGTTGAAAAATGGCCAACGTGATAGCCGTTTTCAACTAAAATGTTGGCAAGCATGGCACCGGTCGAACCTTTACCATTCGTGCCAACAATGTGAATCACCCGTAACTTTTTTTCAGGGGAACCAAGCCAACGCAATACTTCTTGAAGCATGCCAACTCGGTTTAAGTTTTTTTCAATTACCGGGAGTTTATCCATTTTTTCGATAATTGTACTATACGTATCAGCCGCATTCATAACTATTTTTTCCTTCTATATTTCATCAGTGGCAAGCCACTCAGCTTGAAATCAACCTCTCTATTTTAACATATTGCCCGCTAACCGTGCCGACAAAAAAGACTGAGATTAAATCCCAGCCTTTTGCCAATTTTTTAATTACCGCAAACCATTAAACAAAGCCGTAAAGACCGCTTCGGTGTTGGTATAACCATTTTGATAACCATGTAATAAGACATCATTTGAGTTACCAGTCAAAACCAATTCAGTCACTGATGAGTTCACAGTTCCGCTTTGCAAAGGAATCCATGAAGTTGTAATCAATGCATTCGTAAAGCCGTTGTCTGACAAATCAAGTGTGGTAAAGGTATCAACAGATGCACCGTTCAAGCCCATGAACCAGAACAATTGCGCAGTGAGTTGAGGATCGATGGCATTGGCACGTGCGAAGACACCTGACAAATTAACACTTACCAAGTAAGGATTAGCCAAAACTTCTTCACCTAACTTAGCCAAAGTAGCCTGGATTTCAAGGTTATTAGCCGTCCAAACACCGTTCACAACAGCACCACCGTAATAGTTCTTAACTGCCCAAACCAAGTAATCTGATAGGTTTGTATCAGTGAAGTCAACTTGACCGTTAGTATCGTCAGTCACTTCTTCGGCATGGTTAGGTGATGTAATGATTGACTTTTCCCAACCATCAAACCCAGTCACTTGATCACGACGTGGCAACACCTTAATCAAATCAGATTCTTTAACTTTACCTTCAGAAACCAACACCAAGATGGCATCATACCAAGTCTTATAGTGGTGGGCACCGTATGAAGCTTCAGCAGCCTTAATGGCAATGAAGTCACCAACAGAAAGGGTGAAACCATGATGATAAACGTCACCATCAACACCATAAACTGAAGCAGAAATCTTTTGGTACGTATACCATGATGGATCTTGTAAGCCAGCATACTTTTGGTGTTCACGTGTATAGTCGATATCAGTGTGTGTCCAAGCAGCAACTTCAGGATCAACAAAAACATCTGGCTTGGCAACATTGAAGCCTGGCAAAGACAGCGTATTAACTGTTGCTTCTGATACTAATGGCACAGCATGCACTTCTGGATAGTTAACCCCTGGAACAGTTTCGGCTTGCGCATTTGATCCGTAAAGAACAGATGCTCCCAAAACAGCGGCCAAGGTAAGCAATATTTTCTTAAACATTAATATTTCCCTCGTATAAATATATTTTTTACTACTTAAACTATCATAAAGATAATTTGCACCACAATTTCACCATAAGCTGGAAGGTTTTATACCCAAAAAGTGAATTTTCTCCGTTTTGTCGGATTACCTAATAATCGTAGTCAAACCCCTTGGTACATCTAGGGTTTTCGGGGATAGTTTATTCTGCTGTTTGCCCCTTTCAGGGTCAAAATTGTTGTAAAATTTGGGCCGGCTGGGGCTCTCCGACAAAGATCAATTTGGAGAAAACGGGTGGCGCAAATAGGGGGAATGGTCCGCGAGCGGCCCAATGCCACGCCCGTTGTAATCCTGAATGTCGGGCGGCAGTTCCCCCTATTCGGCCACCCTTGCTTTTTCTCCAAATTGATCG
>JAITQG010000003.1 GCA_031289015.1 Lactobacillaceae bacterium | reverse complement strand
GATGAGATTAAAAAAATGGTGTCAAAAATCAACAACAGACCAAGGAAATGTCTGGGATTTAAAACACCATTTGAATTTTTCTTTAACAAATCGTTCCACTTGGCTTGAAAATTCGCCGTCAAAAGTAATGCATCTCACGTTCTAAAACTAAAGCAAGGATAACAAAAGTTACAGAGTTAGAACCACTAAACCAGAAGTAATAAAGTGAGTGGAACCAAAGCAGAAGTTCTAGGGCTGTAAGGAGCTAGAGCGACTGGAAGCCGGCGTTTTGGCTTGGTGGGGGAATGGGCGGAGCATTGCTGGCGTAGTGGTGGAAACAGCGAGGTAGCGGCACCAACGCGGTCTTAGGTCGCTGGTTCTGCTGTAGCAGGGCCTGGGACCTTAGACTAGTGGGACCGTTTATCGAAACACCCAATCTTTCAAAGGTGGTTTCGATATGCGCCCGTGTGTCGAGACACACGAGCTTGCCCACCTCTATGTCAGCAACGCGGAGCCATTTTCACCACCAAGCCAAAACGCCTAGCCGTGAAACGGCTAAAAAAACCCAGTGCGAACCCTAAACAACATCCAAATGCAAATCATCATGCTTAATAACATTAGCCTTCCGCAAAACCAAATAGAAAGCCACCGAAGCCACAGTAGGAATCAAAACCCCAAACAACATCAGCAAAACAAACCCGCCAACATCAGTACTCAACAATGCCAAAGGCGCAATAAACCCATTCAACCCCAAACCAGCAATTGCATAAGGCGCCTTAAAGCCAAACATCCCCACGGCCACCACCGCACTAGCCCCAGCAATCACCGCCGGGCCAACATACAAAACTGGATTCTTCAATAAGTTAGGAAATTGAATCTTTGGCGTTCCAAGCAAAGTCGCCATTCGCGCGCCCCAATTGTTTTGTGCCCAGCCCATTGCCGTATACATAATAAAGCCCGAAGCTGTCCCAATCAAAGCTGCCCCTGCCGACAATGGATCGAGCATAACGGCAATCGCCAAGGCTGCAGAAGACGCTGGTGTCATCAAGAATGTGAACCAAGCCACTGATACGACCGCGGCCCCCAGCATAGGATTAACCCCCATCGTATCCGCCAATGATTCAGAAATCCAATTCAAGAACGGCGTCGTTACGGCAGCTGCCCCAAGTCCAAAGATACTGCCCCCAGTTGCTGCGGCTAATGGAACCAACAACATGTCCAACGGTGTTTTACCCGTCAAGACTTTTCCAATCAACGCCGCAACTAAACCAGCTAAGACCGCTGAAACCGGTTGGCCAGCGGTTTGAATCAATGACCCTTGAGCTAATTGCGCCGCTCCAGCATCCCAGCCAGTCGCCGTATGGGCCGCCGTAATTGCTGAATCGGCAAAATAAATACTATTCGAGCCAACGGTAGCCGCAATCATAGCCGCTCCCATGGTCAAAATGTTCGTCCGCAACATATAGGCGATTCCAACCCCTAAGGCTGGTGCTAACAACTTTTGCCCGATATTCCCCGAGTCAACCAAGGCTTGTCCCAACATATCCCAGTGGCCATAGTTAATCATGGCATTCCCGATTGAGCCCATCAACAGCCCCATCCCCAAGACGGCCAAAATCACGTTAGAAATCCCTTGTGAAACGGAAAAGACCCAATCTTTGGCGGTCATTTTTTCTTCGGCGCGTGTCAATTGACCTTGCCCTGGCAATAGTTCTTCTTCTTCACTACGATCCTCATGCGCTTTTGCTAAGGTGGCAGCAGTGGCTTTTTCCTGTGACGTCATGCGTCGGCGTTCTTCTTCTGTCATATCTCAATTCTCCATTTCGTTTTCCGATATCACTTAGTTAATAAAAAAATCTCGGCTAGTTTTTAACTAGTCGAGATTTAGGTGATTACCTATTCTTCGCTAGTCAACCGATGCGTGGCATGGCTGACTAAAATCAATCAACCTTGCTAGTCAATAATGACTGCCAAGTTGACCAAAATATTATTCGCATTGTAAATTGCGTTGCGCTTCATAAGTAGCTCCTTTATTAACTGTTTTGTTTAGAGTATGATAATACGATTAGAAAGATTTGTAAAGCATTAAACCTTACTTGCCCATTTGTAACTTCAATTCCATCACTGTATCACGCAAATTAGCTGCGTCTTCAAAGTCCAAACGCTTAGCTGCCGCCCGCATTTGGTCTTCCAAATTCGCCACCATGGCCACTTGATCATCTTGGGCCATATCCTTAAACGCCATTTCCGTAAAGCTTTCTGGCTTCACACTAGCATCGGTCGTATGGCTCACCGCAATCAAATCACGAATGGACTTCTTAATCGTATGTGGCGTAATCCCGTGTTCAGTATTGTAATCCATCTGGACTTGCCGGCGTCGTGAAGTCTCCTCCATGGCTGCTTCCATCGAACGCGTAACCTTATCCGCATACAAAATAACATGCCCATTTTCATTACGGGCGGCGCGGCCAATTGTTTGAATCAGTGAACGCGTATTTCGCAAGAAGCCTTCTTTATCAGCATCTAAAATCGCCACGAGGGACACTTCTGGGACGTCAATCCCTTCTCGCAACAAATTGATCCCGACTAAGACGTCAAACTTACCCAACCGCAAATCACGGATGATTTCGGTACGTTCCAGCGTTTTAATGTCTGAATGCAGATATTTAACCTTAATCCCGACGTCTTCGAGATAATCCGTCAAATCTTCAGACATTTTTTTGGTCAAAGTCGTGATAAAGACGCGTTCATCCTTGGCAGCACGTTCATTAATTTCACTAATCAAGTCATCAATTTGCCCATCGACCGGGCGGACTTCAACTTCTGGATCCAATAGCCCCGTTGGCCGAATGATTTGTTGGACAACGTTTTCTTCAGGGACACGCTCAGTCTCATAATCCCCCGGTGTAGCTGACATGTAAATCACTTGGTTAATATGCTGTTCGAATTCGGCTAATTTCAAAGGTCGGTTATCTAGCGCTGATGGCAAGCGGAACCCATAATCAATCAAAGTCTGCTTCCGCGCGCGGTCGCCGTTATACATCCCGCGTACTTGGGGCATCGTCACGTGGGATTCATCCACGACAATTAAAAAATCATCGGGGAAGAAATCCAACAACGTAAATGGTGGCTCACCTGGCATCCGACCATCCATATGCCGTGAATAATTTTCAATTCCACTGGTGAAGCCCATTTCAGCAATCATCTCTATGTCATATTCAGTTCGTTGCTTGAGCCGTTGCGCCTCCAACAATTTGCCTTCGCCTTCAAGCTTCCTGAGTTGTTCATCAAGTTCAGCTTTGATGGTTCCCAGCGCGCGATTACGAATATCGTCATTGGTCATGAAATGCGTGGCCGGATAAATCGTGGCGACGTCGAGTTCATGCGTAATTTCACCCGTCAAACTATCAACTTCGCGAATTCGGTCAACTTCATCGCCAAAAAATTCAATCCGCAACGCCTTGGAATCTTCTGAAGCCGGGAAAATTTCTAAGATATCCCCCCGTGCCCGAAAACGCCCACGTTGAAAATCAATGTCGTTGCGTTGAAATTGGATATCAACTAATTGGCGCATCAAATCATTGCGTTCAAGCGTATCGCCCAACCGCACATTAATGATGTGATCCCGGTATTGGTGTGGATCCCCCAACCCAAAGATTGACGAAACCGACGCCACGACAATCGTATCATTGCGCGACAACAAAGAAGCCGTCGCCGAATTCCGCAGTTTATCGATTTCATCATTAATCGATGAATCCTTTTCAATAAACGTGTCAGACGAAGGCACATAGGCTTCAGGTTGATAATAATCATAATATGAAACAAAGTATTCAACCCGATTATTAGGGAAGAACTCTTTGAATTCGCCGTATAATTGACCGGCCAACGTTTTGTTGTGGGATAAGACCAGCACGGGCTTCTTAGCCTGCTTGATAACGTTTGAAATCGTAAACGTCTTACCAGTTCCGGTCGCTCCCAGCAAAATTTGTTCTTTTAAGCCATTGACCAGCCCTTGAACCAATTTGTTAATCGCCGTGGGTTGATCACCGGTTGGTTCGTATTTTGAAACTAAATCATAGTCTCGATCTTCTTGCCGTGTAATCATAAACGCCCCTCTTGTTTATATTAAAAATTGCATTATTACTCGTTAAAAATCGCAATATAAATGCGTTGTAGCCGTTCTGAGCCCGGAAAGACTTCCGCTAACATCTCTGGCAACACCTTGCGGATAAAGTACTCTGAACTTGGCATATCACGGAAAGCGTAAATCGTTTCCAAGCTTTCCTTATAAATCTCAGTAAAGACTGATTCAGGATTGCCCTTTTGCAATTCACCAAAGGCTTCATACAACAAATCAATCTTATCGGCGACAGAAAGGATACGGCCCTCCAAAGTATCATCTTTACCCTCGCTCAATCGCCGGTGATAAGCCTCCCGATATTCATCAGGAATTTCAGCACGGACGAAATTATCAGCCAATGAGTCTTCTACATCCGCCAACATGTGCCGCAATTCAGCCGACGCATACTTAACTGGCGTCCGAATATCACCGATGAAGCGCTCAGTAATGTCGTGATTCAAAGCTTTTTCATACAACAAGCGCCAATCGACCTCGTTGCCGGCTTGTTCTTCGACATCACCCAAAAATTGCGCGACTTGGGTAACTTTCCATGAATGGGCCGCCACTGAATGTGGTAAATACTTAAAATAACCAGGCGCGCGGTTGATCATTTCCAATTCCGTTAAGCCTGATAAATATTGATGAATTCCCATATTAGCTAATCCCCCTGTAATTGATAAGTTTTAAATAATTTACTCGTATTACTATATTATAGCAAGTAAAAAAGCATCCACCATCAAAAAAATCGAAGCTGGCTGATTGCCATACTTCGATTTTGCTTAATACGAGCCCATATTAACAACTGTATAGACTTTTTCGTTTTGTTTTTTGATAATGACCGATTGCATCCCCGTTGAAGCGGTTAACCGAATTTGGACCGGTACATTTGATGGCAAATAGTTTGGTGCCACTTGGGAAATGTAATTGGCAAAACTATCAATCTCGGTTGCCGAATAGAATTGGGTCGTCACGGTGACATTCATCCCCAGCAAATTGGGGCCATTATACTGCGCTTGGGCGGTAACAGACGATAAATTAGGGAAAAAGTTTTGAATGTTGTTTTGGAAATTCACAAAACTCTTATTCAATTCATCGGCCACCGACTTACTATTGTCATTACCTTCTTGCATAGGTAAGACAACTGATTCGTAGTTCAGGTTTTGCCAAGCCCCTAAGCTGTCCCCGCTCTTGGCTTCAGACCAAGCATAATAACTTCCACCTGATAGGCTATCGTTAGCGGCTTGGGCATACATGGCAACGACAATCGGAATATTTTGATCGATGCCCTTCATTTGGCGATAACGCTTGATGACTTCTTCAGCCATCGTTTTCCCATGCGCAATCATGTCATCTTTACTAATGGTTTGCGAATACGTCGCCCCATATTGTTCTTTTTGATAATAATCAGTCGTATTCATCGCCATCCCAATGACGATGCCACCCAACTTCAAATCATTCCCATCTTGGGTCATGAAATCCTGTTCTTCAATACTTTGCAGATAGATGGGTACCCGACTATCATCGGTCTTACCATTATCTTCAGGATTGATGCCATCAGGATTTTTCTCAGATTTACGATTTAACCAATTTTCAGCCGTCGCCATTGTCAAATATTGACCTTCTTGGAAAATGTATGACTTAGGTGAAAAATGCTGTTTTGAAAAGTCTAACAAGCCAGTTTCAAAACTAACCATGTTAAATACGTTGTCGTTATTTTGACTCGCCGTCATCCCGCGCGCCTTGCTAACCAAATAAGTCCCGTCTTTAATAACCGTCTTATATTGGTCGTCAGTCGCCTTACCGGTTACCTGCACGCCTTTTTTGGACGAACCTGTTGTTGTTTTAGTTATTGTTGAGTTACTGTGGCTTGAGTCTTCAACTTGGACGGGGTTTTTGGCATAGAAATTACCAAAGAAAACCAATGCTCCACCCAAAATCAAGACCAATACAGCCGCTCCAATCCACTTTGCAAAGCGCATGATAGCTCCTATATGATGTCTGTTTAGTTTGCTTAATTATTGTTCCATCGTATCACGAAATTGCCGCTCCGACCATATCTCAATCCCGAGATTTTCCGCTTTTGTAAGCTTTGAACCAGCATCAGCCCCAGCAATCAATAAATCCGTCTTACTAGACACGGAACTGCCGACATTGGCACCTTGTGATTCAAGCCAATTGGTCGCATCGGTCCGACTAAACATGGTTAACTTTCCCGTCAAGACCACTTTTTTACCGCTAAACACTGAATCTGTGACCACTGGCCCATCAGAAATATAGGTCGTGTTCACGCCTAAGTCAATCAAATCAGCCACTAATGCTTGGGCGTGAGCTTCACTGAAATATTGTACCAAGCTATTGGCAATCGTTGCACCCATACCTGGCAAAGTTTCAATAGCATCTGCTGGGGTATGAGCGATTTGGGTGAGCGTGGTAAACTGCTTGGCAATCGTTTTGGCTGCTTTAGCCCCGACATTGCGAATGCCCAAGCCAAACAATAAGCGTTCAACTGAATTTTGCTTAGAATTTTCAATCGAGGCCAACAAGTTATTCGCGCTCGTTTCCCCGAACTTATCCAAGGCCGTTAAAGTCGCAAAATCTAAGCGATATAAATCAGCCACATTGCTAATCAAACCCTTAGTTAACAATTGCGAAATGATTTTTGGCCCCAAACCGTCAATGTTCATTGCATTGCGGGATGCAAAATGCGTGAGTGTTTCTTGAATCTGGGCGGGACAAAATGGGTTGATACAGCGTAAAGCGACTTCACCGTCCACATGAACTAATTCTTCACCACACGCTGGACAATGGGTCGGCACTTGATACGGTTGATCAGCGGCGGCCAAGCGTTTAGCCACCATGACTTGGCCGACTTCAGGAATAATATCGCCCGCTTTATGCAGTGTCACTGTATCCCCTAAGCGAATGTCTTTTTGCCATAAATATTCTGGATTATGCAACGAGGCTCTGGCTACAGTTGTCCCAGCTAATTGCACCGGATCCATGATGGCGGTTGGGGTCACAACCCCTGTCCGGCCCACTGTCCATTCAATGTCACGCACAATCGTCAACGCCTCTTCAGGTGGGAATTTATACGCAATGGCCCACTTTGGCACTTTAACCGTATTACCTAATTCAGCATGCCTAAATAAATCGTTAACTTTAACCACGATGCCATCAATCCCATACGCTAAATCATCTCGGGTAGCCGTATAACGCTCAATATAATCCGCGATTGATTGAGCATCGGTCACGACTGCATTCGTTGGATTTGTTGGCAAACCAAGTACAGCCAGCCGCGTCAACAACTCAGCTTGAGTCGTGACGCCTAAGCTCGTTTCAGCATCTACAGCATTATAAAGAAACGCGGCTAATTGGCGTTCTTTGGTGACGTTGGTATCCAATTGACGTAATGAACCGGCCGCAGCATTCCGCGGATTGGCAAAGGTTGGTAACCCCTCGCGTTCACGGGCAGCATTCAAACTCACAAACGCCGCCTTTGGCATATAGACTTCACCCCGTACTTCAACGGTCAGTGGCTCGGCTAACGTCTGGGGAATGCTTTTGATTTGCAAGACATTAGCCGTGACATCTTCACCGATATTGCCATCGCCGCGCGTTGAAGCTTGGATTAATTTTCCAGCTTGATAAACCAAACTGATTGCCAAGCCATCAATTTTCAATTCAGCATTAAATGCTAAATCAGTAATCGTATTGTCGATGGTTGTGGTCATCCAGTCATTTAATTCGGCATTGGAAAAAACATCACCCAACGACAACATAGGAACTGCATGTTCAACCTTGGCTAAATCTTGTTTAACTTGGCGCCCGCCGACTTGTTGGGTGATTGAATCTGGCGTCACTAAAGTTGGGAAGGCGGCTTCAAGGGCTTCTAAGCGATTGTACGCAACATCATACACGCTATCCTCAACGGAAGGCGCGTCATTTTCGTAGTACTCAGCTGCCCAGCGTTTCAAGTCAGCTTGCAGGTGCTTAATTTCAGCGGACGCTTGTTTACTTGTGAGCTCGTTAATATCCATGGTAATTCCTCTTCATTAATTAGCTTTGGTAAGTGGTGCAAAAGCAGCTAACAAGCGTTTGATGCCTTGTTGTGGAAAGGCAATATCAAGTTCTTGATCTTCACCTACGCCATTAACTTTGACAATTGTGCCAATGCCCCATTTTTTGTGTGCGGCTTTATCGCCAACTGCCCAGCCTGCACTTGGCGTCGTGTTTGCTGTTTGACTCTTTTGCATAAAGGGTGCATTTCGCATCCCCGTTGGTTGTTGGGTGGCACGGGCTTTGAAAGTTGTCGCCGTGGCTTGTTGGGTGCGGCGTGCAAATGGCACCGCGCCTTCACTAGTCTGGAAGGCGTCAATGCGTTCTTGTTCAGGTTGTTCTAGATATTCAGCCGAAATTTCATCAATAAAGCGCGATGGCATGTTAGATGAAGTCCGACCATACAACATCCGACTATATGCATTCGTGACAAACAACTTTTGCTTGGCCCGCGTAATCCCGACATACGCCAAGCGCCGTTCTTCTTCAATCTTGTCGGTTTCCATGAGTGAACGACTTGATGGGAACAAACCTTCTTCCATCCCGACCAAAAAGACAACAGGGAATTCAAGCCCTTTTGCGGCGTGCAAGGTCATCAGCGTGACATTGTCATCACTTTCATCCATGTCATCAATATCTGAAACCAACGCCAATTCGCCCATGAAATCAACATACTTGGAAACACTTTCCTCAGTTGGCTCATATTGTTTATCAAATTGTTCCGTCACCGTCAACAATTCATCCAAATTTTCGAGGCGATTTTGATTTTCTAAAGTATTGTTATTGACCAACGCGGCCCGATAACCCGACTTAGCCAAAATTTCCTTGGTCAAATCAGTAATGCTCAAGTCAAATTCAGTTTGTTGAATTAAGTTATTGATCAACTGCGCAAAATCCAACAGCTTGGTCACGGCGCGTGCTTGCAGGCCGTTAATCAACATCGCATTGTTGGCGGCATCCAAGAGGGTCCAATCATTTTGTTGGGCAAAGGCGCGCAACTTTTCTAATGATGTGCCGCCTAGCCCACGTTTAGGTTCGTTAACGACCCGCAAAAAGCTTTCATTATCGGCCGGATTAGTCACCAATGAAAGGTACGCCAAAACATCACGAATTTCTTTGCGATCATAAAACTTTGATCCGCCAACCATCGTATATGGAATATTGGCCTTGACCAGCGCTTCTTCAATTCCACGCGATTGGGCATTGGTTCGATACAACACCGCAAAATCACGGTAATGCATGGCATCATCGGCTAATTTAGCTTGGATTTGTTTAATCACAAAATACGCCTCATCGCGATCCGTTTGTCCACGATAGTACGTAATTTTGTCACCTTCACCATTATCCGTCCACAGATTTTTAGCAATCCGTTCATCATTGTTGGCAATCACGGTATTGGCCGCATTCAAAATTGTTTGCGTTGAACGATAATTTTGCTCCAACATGACTTTTTTTGCGCCTTTGTAATCATGTTCGAAATTCAAGATGATTTGCATATTGGCGCCACGCCAGCCGTAGATACTTTGATCAGAATCCCCAACCACCGCTAAATTCTTCCAACCAGCAGCCAATAATTGAATCAAGCGATATTGCGCATCATTGGTGTCTTGGTATTCGTCGACGTGAATGTATTTAAATTTATCTTGATAATATTGTAAAACTTCAGGCTCTTGTTCTAACAACTTGATCGCCAGCATAATCAAATCATCAAAATCGACACTTTGCGCTAAGCTTAGTTCGTGTTGATACGCCTTATATGCCTTAGCAACGACTTCTTCAAACGGTCCGCTGGCTTTCTCAGCATATTGACTAGGCGTTTCCATCGCATTTTTGGCATTCGAAATCGCCCCCAACACTGAGCGGGGGTCATTTTTTTCGATATCAATATTCAAATCTTTGAGTATGCGCTTGATCAACGTCCGTTGTGAACCTGCATCGATAATTGAAAAATCACGCTTATAGCCTAATTTTTCAATATCCCGCCGTAAAATTCGGACCGCCAATGCGTGGAAGGTTGAAACCCAGACTTTATCGGCTTCAGCATCGCCAATCAACCCGGCAATCCGTTCTTTCATCTCGCGGGCGGCTTTATTGGTAAACGTAATCGCCAATATCCGCCATGGGGCAACATCTAAATCTTGGATTAAATGCGCCACTCGATGCGTTAAGACGCGGGTTTTACCTGAGCCGGCGCCCGCCATAATCAACAAGGGGCCTTCTGTCGTATTGACCGCCTCGGCTTGTTTTGGATTCATCCCATCAAGTAATGACGCCATTTTTTCTTCCCTTTCAAATTCCAGTCAGTTTAATTGCGGATTTTCTTACCCCAATACTGATACAAATCAACCTTTAAAGCACCGTTATAGAGTTTGCGTTTCTTAGTCGCTTGGGCACCAAAGGCCATTTCAAAGCCTTCATCACTAGTCAAAATATACTTTGACCAAGTTGGCATCTGAATGTAAATATGGCCCATTTCAGCATAGAGTTGGCGGGCTTGTTCTTCATCCCCCAACCGTTCACCATATGGTGGGTTAGCGACCAAAATGCCATTTAACTTGTCAGTTGACCAATCTTTAACCGCCAATTGCGTAAAGGTAATATCGTCACCAACGCCTGCTAATTCAGCATTTGACTTGGCAATTTCAATCATTGAGCCATCAATATCAAAACCTTGGATATCGAGTTCTTCATCAAAATTAATTTGACTGCGGGCTTCGGCTTTGAGGCGCTTTCCAATCTCTTGGTCAAACCAATCCCAGGCCGTAATATCAAATTCACGGTTCAAACCAGGCGCAATATTCCGGCCAATCAAAGCCGCTTCAATCGGAATCGTACCTGAACCAGTCACTGGATCAACAAATGGATTATCTGTGAACCAATGCGCTAACAAGACCAGCGCAGCCGCCATCGTTTCTTTCAACGGCGCCCCACCCTTTTCAGTCCGATAACCACGCTTAAACAATGAATCACCAGTCGTATCCAATGTCACCATAACTTGGTTTTTATCAATCGCCGTTTCTAAGACAAAGCGATTACCTGTTTCTGGTAAATATCCCCGTGCATGATAAGCTTCGGCTAACCGTTCAACGATGGCTTTTTTGGTAATACTTTGCACGGTTGGCACCGAATGTAAAGTTGAGTTCTTTGAACGCCCGTTAACTGGGAATTCAGCATCATATGGGAGCAAATCTTCCCACGCAACACTCTCCACGCCTTGGAACAGTTCTTCAAAAGTCGTGGCTTTAAATTCAGTTACAACAATCTTGATCCGATCAGCCACGCGCAACCACAGATTGGTCCGATAAATATCTTCGACCGTGCCCTCAAAAAAGACGCGCCCATTTTCCGTTTGCACTGTATAGCCTAAATCCTTGAGTTCCTTTGCGACAAGTGCTTCAAGCCCAGCACTCATGGTCGCCATTAATTTAAATTTTTGCATTATATTTTCCTTTTAATTTGAGTTGCAAACCGCGTCAAAATCACTTTCTCTATTATACTATTTTTTACCCTGTATCGGGGCTTAGTCCAAAATAAAACCGACACTCCAAAGAATGTCGGCTGCCTGATGCATTAGCTGTAAGCCATGTTTTGTACTGACTAATAATTGGCCATCATTAATCAGTGGTAATCATCTATCTCAGATAATAAATTATCTCCCCGACCATCACTTCAATTCGCTAGGTCAAGCGCCCCTACCAAAGTTTGGGTTGCCCGCTCGAGGGGTTTACCGCGTTCCACCCTTCGCATTTCTTTGAAGGCTCGTCACTGTGGCACTTTCACAACTACTCAGCCATAGTTTCCCTTAGGCGCTTTCGTTGGCCGTCAACCATTGCTGGCTGCCTAGCCTTATTTTTTCAGCTAGCACGAACACTACAGACATCACAGTCTGTGCGAGCATGGACTTTCCTCATGTGGCATAGACCACACGCAATTACCCACTAACACATCGATTAATAATTATACACTTATTCTACGTTGCTGCCACTGTTTTCGGTCGCAGGCTTTTCAGTTGGTGTACCAAACACTCGGCGTTCCAAGTTAGACAAGCGCTTCAAAATATCCATATTGGTATTTGAAGCCGGCGTTACTGGCTTAGCAGCCGCCGACGTCGTAGTTGAACTTGCGGCGTTAACTTGCTTTTTGTATTCTTCCACTTGATCTTGAAGCACTTTGATCTTGCTTTGTAATTCACTAATATTATTTTCATAGCCTTGGTAGTCAGCCATGATTTCATCTAAGAAAGTGTCAACATCGGCCTTGTCGTAGCCCTTTAGTGCACCTTTAAAATCTTTATTAAAAATATCATCTCGCGTATGTAAAATGTTTTCCATTACAGAGAACTCCTTTAATTAGTTGTCTAGGGTATTCTATCAGGTTTTCAGCTAGATTTCACGCATTATCTTTGATTCTATCCAAAACTTACCATTCTTGGTGCATTTCTTGGTATTCATTAGCAAATTCTTGTAACTTATCAAAGTCGATTAATTGATATTCATAGGCGTTTTGCGCATGCCTAGCTTGCATGGCTTCATACGTATAACGGGTCTTACTTTCTGGGGCTTGCTCATCATAAAAGACCACCCCCAAATCAGTGTGGGTTAACATAAATTCTTGATAACCTTTTAATTGCTGGGGGTTTTGATACGCTAAACTACTCGTCGCTGCTGCATAGTCAACTTGGCTTTTTAATTGCTGTAATTTGGCTTGGTTAGCTTCATTCCAGTTGGCACCAAAATCTTTAAACGGCAACATCATGGCAATTTTGAGCTCGGGATGGGTCGTTTTGAGTGCTAAGCCAGCCTCAATCGCCAATTGTTCAATGCCCATTTGGCCACCAGTGATAAGCCATTCTGCGCCTTCATCGAGGCGTCGAGTCAATAATTTAGTCAACGCAAACAAAAGTACATCTCGTTTGGGGTCTTTATTACCAAACAAACCAAGCTCGGCACTTCTAAACCCAGTAATCCAAATTCGTTGCATAACGCCTCCTTTTTTTGCTTTGCAATCGCTAATTCAATTGTACCTTAATATCGGAATATCCAAGAAAATTACCTAGTTTCATAAGATTTTGGTATAATTTAAAAGATATTGAAATGATGGAGGCACCCAGTGACAATACATTATCCAAATGGCCGTCAATTTGTGCCAAAATCAAGCCAACCAATTAGTTCAAAACCTAGCTCGCCTGGCAATCGTGGCATGAGTTTGGAACATGAATTAGATTTGGCAAATCAATTTTATTTAGCAACTGGCTTGGCAAATATTCATAAAAAGCCAACGCCGATTCAAATCGTCAATGTTGCTTATCCACAACGCTCAGCCGCCAAAATTACCGAAGCCTATTTTCGGCAAGCATCGACCACTGATTACAATGGAATTTATCGTGGGCACTACCTCGATTTTGATGCAAAAGAAACGAAGGCTAAAACTAATTTTCCGCTTAGCAATGTGCATGAACATCAAATTAACCATTTGCGCGATATTATTAAGCACGCTGGTTGGGCCTTCTTCATCATTCGCTTCACGCAACTTGATGAAACTTACGTCGTCCCCGCTAGTCTGTTGATTCAATATTGGGATCAACAAGCCAGTTCGCGCAAATCAATTCCATATACGGTAATCACTGAGGTTGGTCAAAAAGTTCCACTTGGCATCAACCCATCACTGCCCTATCTTAAAGCAATCGATCAATTAATGGATGACATCTAAGGAGATAACAACCTGTTATGGCTGAACAACGTATGACTCGTAGCCAACGTACTGGCTCAAATAAACCCACAAAAAAGGGGCGTAAATCAACTAAACGCCCCAGCAAAAAAGGTAAAATGTCCCGTGGTAAGCGCATTTTCTTAAACATTTTCTTAGGCTTAGTGACCTTGGGAATTGTTGGTGTGCTGGCAGGTGTTGGTATTTTTGCGTACTACGCTTCGTCTGCACCTAAAGTTACCAACGCTAAATTAGTTGGGACTTCACAAACTCAATTGTTGGATTACAAAGGCGACGTGATTTATACGACGGGAAATGAACAGCGCGAAATTGCCGCTCAATCAGAAATCCCTGAAAAGTTGCGCGAAGCCGTGGTCTCAATTGAAGATCGCCGCTTTTATAAGCACGGCGGGGTTGATCCCCAACGAATCATTGGGGCAGCCATGGCCAACGTCACTGGTTCATCATTAGGCCTGCAAGGTGGGTCAACTTTGACGCAACAATTAATCAAGTTAACCGTCTTCTCGACTTCGACTGCTGATCAAACCATGCGTCGTAAAGCCCAAGAAGCTTGGCTGGCCATTAAACTTGAAAAGCAATATTCAAAGAGTCAAATTTTGACTTTGTATATGAATAAAGTTTATGAAGGTAATGGCGTGTATGGGATGAAGACCGCTGCTAAATATTACTATGGTAAAAGCATGGCGGACTTATCAACGACAGAAATTGCGCTGATTGCTGGGCTCCCTCAATCACCATCTGGTTATGATCCATATACTAATCCCGTGCATGCAAAAAATCGCCGTGATGAAGTCTTAGCTGCCATGGCGGCAAACAATGTTTTGTCGCAAGCTGAAGCTAAAAAGCTCATGAAAACGCCGATTACTGACGGTTTGGTTACGACGCATGAAAGTGATCATAAAGAAGCTGAAGCCGCTAAGTACGCTGATTCATATATTACTTCCGTCTTGGCAGAACTTAAAGCCGACAAATACGATGTTAATCGCGACGGTTTGACCGTTAAAACTAATATCAATATGGATATCCAAAAAAAGGCCTATGATTTGGTCAATAACGATGAAACTGCAACCGAATATGGTATCAGTTTCCCAGATGACAAATCATATGGTCAAGATCCTGTGCAAACTGGAATCACGATCACTAATCCAACGAATGGTGAAGTCATCGCCCAAATTGGTGGCCGTAAGCAATCAACGCTAATGGGCCTCAATCGCGCAACCCAAGAAACGCGTTCATCAGGTTCAACCGCCAAGCCACTTGTTGATTACGGCCCATCAATTGAATATCTTAATTGGGGAACTGATCAACCCGTGCCTGACGTTAAGCCATTCACGTATAAAGGAACCAATATTACGGTTGGAGATGCTGGTTACGATCAAACAGCGGCCCTGAATGCGGGTGTTACCATGCGTGGAGCAATTACGCGTTCACTGAACGTCCCCGCTTTGAATACGCTCCAAAATCTCTGGGACAATCATATTTACATCGATGGTGCCAACGATGATAAGACACATACTTGGCTAAAAGATTTGGGCATGAGCAATGTTGATTTGCAAGGTTCATCTGCCATTGGTATTCCGATTTCAACCGCCCAAGAAGCTGCGGCCTTTGGTGCCTTTTCAAACGGTGGGACCTACTACAAGCC
The DNA here is from genome assembly GCA_031289015.1 of Lactobacillaceae bacterium. Taxonomy (GTDB): domain Bacteria; phylum Bacillota; class Bacilli; order Lactobacillales; family Lactobacillaceae; genus Weissella. The sequence goes on along the minus strand of JAITQG010000003.1, from coordinate 70,096 downwards.
AACTTATATCCATTCGATCCAAACCCAAGATGGTCAAACCCACGATTTGGATCCGACTGGTAAAAAAGCCATGAAGAGCTCAACGGCCTTCATGATGAATAGCATGCTAAAGTCAGTTACAACCCAAACCGGAACTTTGAGCTTGGGTTATTACAACGTTTTGAACCCAACAACTCCAACTTATGTCCAAGCTGGTAAGTCTGGAACCGTTGACTATCCATCCGATTCAGCCTTTGCTGCTGGAAAAGCCCAAGACTTGTGGTTCACTGGTTATACGCGTTCGGCAGTAATTTCTGTGTGGACCGGTTATGATAAGGCCATGGACGTCAAGGTTCCACTTGATGGCTTGAATGGTTACACAGCGCACCTGCCTTTGGAAATTTATCACGCGTTGATGAATTACGTAATGGCTGAAACAAAGGGCGATGGCTCTGATTGGAAGATGCCATCAACAGTTACGCAATCAAAGACCTCCCCTGGTGATTACACCGTGGAAGGTGCAACGCCGACTGGGGTGTTTGAAAATGCCTATGGTGGGCTCTTGAAAGCCTCATATGGAATTGGGATGAATGCTGGCTTGTCTGGCGATTATGTGCCAGCTAAGCCCGTTTCATCTAGCTCGTCTGAAATTGAAAGTAGCTCGTCTGAAAGCAGCTCGTCGACACCGGCACCGTCTTCATCAAGTAGTCAAGCACCGGCACCGTCATCAAGCAGTGAAAGCAGTAGCAGCTCATCAGAATCATCCAGTTCTGCTAGTGAATCCAGCTCAGCCAAATAACGGCGCATAATAAAAAACTACTAAATTCTTCGTGAATTTAGTAGTTTTTTATTATGCTTTACCAGCTGAGCCAAAGACATCAATCCGGTCTTCAACGGCTTTTTGAATCGCCATCACACCTGGCTTCAAAAACTTACGTGGATCATAATTCTTACCTTTTAAGTCTTCATCAGATAAGACATAATCCCGAACTGCTTGGTGAAATGCCAATTGAGCTTCGGTATTAACATTGACTTTGGCAACTCCATACGAGATTGCCTCACGAATTTGTTCATCAGGCACCCCTGACCCACCATGCAAAACAATCGGCATCTTGCCACCCTTCAATGCATCGACGGCAGCACCCAATTCTTTTAGATGAGATAATTTCAAACCTTGCCAGTCAGCTGGATACACCCCGTGCATATTTCCTATACCAGCGGCCAAGAAATCAACGCCAGCAGATACCATATATTTTGATTCATCAATTGATGCAATTTCACCGGCGCCGACAATCCCATCTTCTTCACCGCCAATTGAACCAACTTCAGCTTCAACTGAAATGCCACGACTGTGGGCTAATTCAACGATTTCACGAGTCTTTTCTAAGTTTTCGGCAATTGACAAATCTGAGCCATCAAACATTACCGACGTAAAGCCAGCCGCAATGGCCTCTTTAGTCATCTCGTAGTCCCCATGATCTAAGTGAATAGCCACTGGGACGGTGATATTCAAACCATGATCTAGATTACGCACCAAATCTGCCACTGTTTTTGCGCCACCCATGTACTTAACAGCGCCCATTGAAGCCGTGATTAGAATCGGTGCATCTTTTGCTTGGGCGGCCCGTAAAATAGCTTGCGTCCATTCCAAATTATTAGTATTAAAGGCGCCAATAGCATAGCCATTGTCACGCGCGTTTTGAATAATTGTTTTACCTGATACGATTGTCATACATACATCCTCCTATTTATTCCCAACCCGCTTTTTCAAAGGTCTTCTCGGGATTATACAATTGATAGTCATAGGCTTGATTAGCTAAATCAACGGCCTGGCGTTCGTTGATGTCACCTTTTGCATACAAATCAGCCCCCGCTAACAACAATTTTGTTAGCTCACCAGATGCCCAGGTTAAGCGTTGATCATAGCCATATTGAATCCAAAGACGGCCGCGGTTTGGATCATCCCATTCCGCCGCCCCATGATATGGGCGGTCATCGATTAAAATACCTCCCACTGGATTAATCAAGCCTTTTTCATGCGTCATAATGACATGCTTGTAAATTGGGCTGTTTGCGTCACCACCAAACCGGTTAGTTAACCAAGTCAATTTATCAGTCCAAGCCGATGGATTATGCCAAGGCGCCGTTGATAAGATAAAAATCTCATATTTGGCTGCTAAAGTTTTCACCGCTGCAACGGCGCCAGGAATTTCAGGTAAATCCTTAAAAATCCCCGGAATCCGATCGGGTTTTTCCACACCAGGATAATCTTGCATATCAAGTTGATTCAATACACCTAGGGTATCAACTAACATGTTATCCATATCTAAAAATAATTTTGGTTTGTTCGTCATGTTGCTTTCCTCATATTTTTTTCTGTACGTATGGCAAAATTGTTAGGCTCCACCATACTCCATTAAGGCCAAAATATCGTAACCAGCCAACTTTTCGCGACCCTTGATATCTGTTAATTCAATCAAAAATGCTAACCCAGCCACGGTCCCACCGAGTTCTTCAACTAACTTAGTCGCTGCAGCAATCGTGCCCCCGGTGGCTAACAAATCATCAACAATTAGCACCCGATCGCCGGGCTTGATAGCGTCTTTATGCATTTCTAATGTGGCTGAACCATATTCTAATTCATAACTTTGCGAAACGACTTCACGTGGTAATTTGCCAGGTTTACGAGCTGGTACAAAGCCCAAGCCAAGTTCGTTGGCAACCGGGGTGGCTAAAATAAAGCCGCGTGATTCTGGTGCAACGATGATACTTGCCTTTTGTTGTTTAGCAAAAGCCGCAATTTGCTGCGTGGCTTCAGCAAAGGCTGCCCCATCCGCTAGTAATGGCGTAATATCGCGAAAGTTAATCCCTGGTTCTGGAAAGTCTGGAATCGACGTGATGTAATCATGTAAATCAAGTGTCATAAGTCTATTCTCCCGCAGTCTGCGTTGATAATTTGGTTAATAAAGTATTGAGTTCATTAGTGGTACTGTACACTAAGCGTTGTTCTAATTCACGTTGTTGCATGAAGTGTTGATAGCTAGGTGTCTTTGTCAAATCTGTTTTGGCTGGGGTAGCAACCGGATTGATTAGGCCATCGACAATGGTCACAAATTGCGCATCCAAAAAAACTTGAATAATTAATGATAACAGCAATTGGTCAACTTGTAAGTAATCAGCCATCGCCTTAAATTGGGCTTTAACTTGTAAATTGGTATGCCCTAAGAAAAATTTATAAACTTTGGCAAATTCAACTTGGGTTGGGACTTTTTGTAAATAGGCTGGATGTTTCTTATAGAAAATTGGGGCCCATTGCTTAGCGGGTACAAATGCTAGCAGTTCTTGTAATTGTTCGATGCTTGCAGGAACATCCACTAAGGCCATCGTCCCCAGTTGCGTTTTGTTGAACGCATCCTCCCACCAAAGCGCCTCACTTGGTGCCTTGATGAGGGGTTTAGCGGCCGTATACATTTTTTGATTAAAGAAAATATAGGCCGCATTTTTATTCAAGACTTGCGCCGTTAACTTAGTCGTCCGCCAATCTAAAATCGATGCGCCAACCGCCTCTACATCTTTAACTTGCAATTGATACGTCGTTTGGCCCCGAAAAGTATTCGCCGTCATCGTCCCGACAAAGGTCAATGCGTCAAATTTACCATTTAATTCAGGTGCTAATCCGCCCTTGCCAAAAGCGACAATCGGCAGTGGTTTGTCGAGCGTTAAGCCGGTTAAACGCAGGTGTTTGTCATCAGACATCGTTTTTACATTTTCAACGCCCGTCAATTTAACAGCAAACAATGGTTCTGGATTCCCCTCACCAAAGGGCGCTAAAACTTGGAGCATGTCATAATTTTGGGTGTTAAATGCTTGCCCCGTCACTTCAGCAGCGATCATCAATTCAGGTTTCTTAGCCTCTGCCAAGTGTTGTTTGTCGGTTTCTAGCACCAACAGCTCACGCACGGCTTGCAAATTAGCTAACGGAATTGTCATCCCCGCCGCACTCGCATGGCCACCAAAAGCAGTGTACAAATCACGATGCGGGTCCATTGCTTTGAAAATATCAAAGGCTGGTGTTGAGCGTGCTGAACCCTTCATCACATCGTTTTCAATATTTAACACAATGCTTGGCTTGCCAGTTGCTTCAACTAATTTAGACGCAACAATCCCCAACACCCCTTCATGCCAGTTTTCACCAGCTACGACTAAGACCGGGGCGGCGCTTAACTCATTGGCTTGTTGGATGGCGGCTTGGCTGATTTGTTCAACTAATTCTCGGCGTTGATTGTTTAACGCTTCAATTTCAGTTGCCAGCTCAGTGGCTTCTTGGGGATCATCGCCTAGTAATAAGCGCACCCCGACATTGGCGTCTTCCAACCGGCCCAACGCATTTAAGCGTGGCCCAATCGTAAAGCCAATGGTGCTAGCATTAATATCATCAGCTTGTACGCCTGCACTGGCAAGCAAAGCCGCAATGCCAGGCCGTGGATCGGTTTTAATGGCCGCTAATCCTAATGCGACAATGGCCCGGTTTTCGTCGACTAATTCCATGACATCCGCCACGGTCCCAATGGCCGCTAAATCAATTAATTCATCAGCCGGGGCTTCCAACAATGCAGAAGCAACTTTAAACGCCACCCCCGCCCCAGACAGCCCAGGGAACGGATAATTACCGGCCGGATGTCTTGGATGCACCACGGCCACAGCAGCAGGTAACTCACTAGGCAACTCATGATGATCAGTCACAATCACATCAATGCCATTGTCCATCAACCAAGCGATTTCAGCTTGCCCGCTCACCCCATTATCCACAGTAATCAATAATTGCATGCCGTCTTCAGCCAAGCGTTGATATTGCGCTAAATTGGGGCCATAGCCATCTTTGAAACGATTTGGCACAAAATAACTAACATCGGCCCCCATAATTTCTAAGGTTAAGGTCATAATGGCGGTCGCAGTAATCCCATCCACGTCATAATCGCCATACACCACAATGCGATCACCTTGTTCAATCGCGGTCGTAATGCGTTCAACGGCCCGATCCATGTCATATAAGGCGGCCGGATCATTTAGTTGTTCAATTGACGGTTGTAAAAATGTCTTGGCTTTTTCCACGTTATCAATACCACGGCTCACCAAAATTTGGGCAATCAACTCAGATACACCCAAGGTTTCGGTTAATTCTTTAATACTAGCAGCGTCCATTTGTGTTGGAAATTGCCATTTATATTGAGGTTCAATCATGTATAATCCCTCTAACTATTCGTCTGTATCATCCACTGGCGTTAATTTAATTGGCTTGCTATTGGTTTGCGGCCCCATCGGAATTTCAAACACATCAAAATCATTGACGACCCGGGTATTCAAAAAAGTACTCTGGGCTTGATATGCTAATTCGTTGGCTTGACGACCTGCATACCGCGCCGAAATATGGGTTAGGAACAAGCGCCCGACGTTTGCAGTTTGGGCCATTTCAGCCGCCTGCATGCTTGTTGAATGCATGTACGCGCGCGCCAATTTACCTTCACCCTTGCCATAAGTTGATTCATGCACTAAGACTGATGCATCTTGAGCTAAGGGTACAATATTGGCTGTTTTGCGAGTATCCCCTAAAATTGTCACAATCCGCCCTTGCTTGGGTGTGCCAACGACATCAGCGGCCAAAATCACCAGGCCATCTGGCATCGTGACATCGTTACCGCGCTTGAGCTGACCATACAGAGGCCCCGCCGGTACACCGAGTGTTTTCAGCTTATCAACTAACAATTCACCTTCATGGTCTTTTTCGACAATGCGATAGCCAAAGGACAAGATTTTGTGATCGAGTGGCAGGGCTGTAACCTTAAATTTTTCATTTTCAAAAACAAGCCCCCCCGCATCCGGCAATTCGTGAAAATTAATCCGATACGTCAAATGGGATTGTGACAACCGCAAACTAGTTTCGATATAATTTTTGATACCACGTGGCCCATACACATCCAACGGCGTTTGCCCACCTTGGAATGAACGTGAAGATAGTAAGCCTGGTAAGCCAAAAATATGGTCGCCATGGAGATGTGTAATAAAAATCTTATCAACTTTACGGGGCCGAATGGTTGAGCGCAGCATTTGATGTTGGGTGCCTTCACCTGCATCAAATAGCCAAACTGAATTCAACTCTTCTAAGAGGCGCAACGCAATACTAGTGACATTGCGATAACGGGCCGGTACACCAGCGCCAGTGCCTAAAAATTCCAACTGCATGTATATGAGTCTCACTTTCAAAATAATTACTTTGGTTGGATTCGAACCAACATCAGTTAAAAAACTGTTCTACCGATTGAACTACAAAAGTAAGGTAATACATATAATTTTAACATTTTATGCGCGTAAATAAGCGAATTTGAGTAATTAAAAACTGGACAATTCATTTGCCCAGTCAGTATTACTTATTATTCGGCACCTGTCCCGGCAAAGATAGCCAGCACGTTTTTAAACAGCACTTTAAAATCAAACCACATACTTGCATGGTCGACATACACCAATTCAATATCAGCGCGTTTTGGATATGGAACTTCACTCCGCCCAGACCCTTGCCAGAGTCCCATGGCCCCTGGGCGCACTGACAAGAATTTGTTAATGCGTTCAGGGGTGCCATATTCTTTTAGCTCTGATTCAACGACTGGGCGTGGGCCAATCACCGTCATGTCGCCAATCAAAATATTTAGAAATTGTGGTAATTCATCAAGGGAGGTTTTGCGTATAAACGCCCCAAACTTGGTAATGCGCGGATCCTCTTTAGTTGGCAGTTTGTACCCATTATCAACAAATTTTTGATATAACGCCGGATTACTATATAACTTTTTTTCAGCCCCCACGACCATTGATCTGAATTTATAAATATCGAAGGGATGCCCATTTTCACCAATCCGACGTTGTTTATAAAAGATTGGGCCTTTATTGGCACCAAACCAATAAAACGGGATAATCATCGCAAAGATTGGTGAAAACATAATTAATGCAAACAGGGCCGCTGAAATATCAACGAAGCGTTTTGAAAATGTGTAGTTGGCATTTTTAAGCATCTGGGTCTCCCTCCTTTCTAATTTAGTTTGTGTATCCAATTTACGTTAGCACATTAAAATGTTAACTGCAATTTCTGTGATGGCTTAGCGAGCTGATTGCTGTGATTTTGATCAAGCAAACCGGCAAACGAAATATCAACGGTTTTAACAGTTTTGGCGATACTACTTGGCACCAAGATTGTTACAAATGACGACGTTGTAGAATTTGCCGCTAATACCTTGGTGGCCAACGTAGCGTCGTTATCTAGGCCATTGATGGGGCTTCTGACATCACCTGTTGAAAACGTCGCAGATTCCACCCCGTCTGTAACGGCAGCCTTGGCGCCATTGTTTTTAAGCTTATATTGAATTGACAATGTCGTATATGGTCCGTTGATATCACGACTATTCAACGCGGTTTGCGCCATTTGAATCGCTTCATCCGTCCGCGGATCATTATGGAAAACTTTAATTTGCGTCACTTCATAGGTAAACGCCCCATTTGTGAGGGTTTGTTTATTCTCGGTTGTTTGCCCTAATTCAGCTTTATTACCCTGGGGACTAATCGTATATTCACCGACTTTTTCAGCTGGCCCCGACTCCACATATTTATCGGTTTCTTCATCGGTTTGAGGTACTTCATACGTTTTTTTGTTCTCTAAATCTTTGTCAGTAACATTCCCCTGCAAAGGTTTAACACTTTTCTTTGCCGCAGATGATGAAGATGCAGCTGATGAGGCAACAGTTGCTGGCTTATGTGCCGCAGTTGGCTTGAATTGCAAGTACTGAACCAAAACGGCCGCCACCACTAGCAAAACAATACTTATGCTAAATATAATACGCTTCTTTTTCATATTTTTATTCTACCCCAATACTAACGTTTCACCTTGGATGTGATAGCCAAAAACTAATTGCATGATGCCATCTTCTTGAATTAAGACTTGTTGATTGGCATCAAAGGCTTCCAACAACACCGGTCCGAGGGTTAATGGTTCACCCGCATCAGTGCTAAAGAGCACTTGATCGGCTTTGACTTCAACTTGTGTAATCCATTTAATGGCGCCTTGAATTTTGATGGCCAATTGGTAATCACTATCCATCCCGGTTGTGGCTTCTGTAAATTCTTTCCAATTCATCTTATTGCTCGCTAAATTTGTGGGTGATTAACGCCCAGACAATCCACAGCCCCGTAAAGCCGAGAATCATAAATCCTGTAATCGGTGGCCAAAAATATGCTAAGCCAGTGCCAATTAGCCCCATCACAATCATCCCACCGCGTCGGGCGTTATAAGGTTTGAGTTTTTTTGCACGCTCAATTGGCATCCGTTGCATGACCCCACGATTCAACATAAACAACGCAAAGACCGTCAAAACATACAATAATCCGTACGTCATGCTGGGGGCCATTTTGTTTGGAAAATTACCAAACCAGTCAGCAGCAAATGGAATTAATGAGATTGGAAACAAGGTAAATGAATTTAACCATAAAATCCCAGTATCAACTTTTTCAAGATGATAAATAATTTTATGGTGACTAACCCAAAAACTAGTCACTAGAATATAACTCGTAATATAAGCGAAGAAAGCAGCTAACCATTCAGGCGTAAAAACGGCTGATAGATCACCTGTGGCAGGGAGCTTAATATCTAACACCATAATTGTGATAATAATGGCAAATACGCCATCACTAAAGGCTTCTAAGCGACTTTTGGTCATGTGTACCCACCTCACTTTCAACAAATTAACGATGTGTTTCTAAATATTTGACCGCTTCATTAAACGTTTTCACTGGCACAACCTTCAAATTTGGCGCATATTTTTTGGCCGTGGCTTTAGCTAATTGATAATTAGTCATATGCTTTTCTTCGTATTTCAAAATCTTTTTAGTTGGCTTGACATACGGTGCAAAGAATATTTGGGCGCCACTGTTTTTGGCAGCCAGGATTTTTTTATCAATCCCGCCAATTTCACCAACATTGCCTTTTGCATCAATTGTGCCTGTCCCAGCTATTTTGCGGCCATTCGCCAAATTAATCGGCGCCAATGCATCATACATTTCCAATGAGAACATCAAGCCCCCTGATGGGCCACCCATATCACCCATATTAGCAATGACATGGATGTCTGATTTCATATCCACATTGTCAGTCAATGCAATCCCGATGCCGGCTGTATCATGCAAGCCAAGTAACCCAACCGTTTTAGCGGTCGCTTGATGTTGTTGATCGTCATGTGTGTAATCCAGCGTTAATTTGGCGCCAACTTTGTGCTTACGTATATACTTTTGCATCTTAGCAGCACTTTCAAGTTGTTTGCCATCAATTTTGGTCACTGTATCACCTAAATGTAGATATTTTTTGAAATTCGAATTATCCTGAATCCCCATGACATAGATGCCTTTAAAATCACGTTCAAATGGCACATTGGCTTTCTTAAATGCCACCGCTTTGGCTTCATTAACCGCCGTTTCCATATACACTTGATTCAAGCGGGCACTATTTTCACTAGTGGTACCGCCGTTTGCTTCACTTGCGGTCAATAAATCTTGCGTCGGATTCAAAGCCGCCATGATAGCGCCCATGCCATTCACCTTCCAAATATAGACGGAAGTAATCATAAACTGCCCATCAATTTTAGGCTTTTTACCATCAATTTTAATGTATTTTTGCAAGCCCGCAGCCATGCCTGGTGCTTCAACATACACGGGTAAGGGCACAATTAAACTCAACACGAAAGCAAGCAAGAACACAATGCCCGTCGTTTTTAAAATTCGTTTTGTTAAGGGCATTTTATTTGGCTTCATTTTCATCTGACCTTTCGTGGCTAATTTTTATGATCATCGGTAAATTTTGCATGAATCGCCGCATAGACTGGGGCGGGCACCAAAGCAGAAATATCAGCGCCAAATGTCGCATATTCTTTGAGCATCGAACTCGAAATATTTTGATTAGCCGGATTGGCCATCAAAAAAATCGTTTCGACTTGGCCCAACCGCGCATTCATATCGGCAATATCACGTTCATAGAGATAGTCAGCTTCATTTCGTAAGCCACGCACAATCGTCTTAGCGCCCACTTCATTTGCAAAATCAATTGTTAAGCCGGTTAATGCTTGCACCGACACATTATTAATTTGTGCTTCTTTAACCGCCGCATTGATTAACTCAATTTTTTCAGGCGTTGAAAATAAGTATTTTTTGAACGTATTGGTCCCGACCCCGACAATCACTTCATCAAAAAGTAAGGCTGCCCGGCGCACAATATCTAAATGCCCATTTGTAAATGGATCAAAACTACCTGGGAATAAAACTTTACTCATGATGTGGACCTCCGTATTGATAGATCGTGACAACGGTAATGCCATAATCTTTTTGTTTTAATAAGGTATAACCAGCTAAATCAGCTGGTAAATTAGCATTTTGATCCGTCTCAGCGACAATTAAGGCGTCTGGTGCAATTAAATTAGCCGTTGCCAACTTAGCTAAATCCGCCACAATGGTCTGTTTGGCATAAGGTGGATCGAAATACAAAACGTCAAAGGGGACATGTCCAATCAATCGTTGAATCGCATTGTCCGCTGTCGCTTTGATTACGGTAAATTTAGTAGGATCCTTTGTAATCGCAATGTTGTCATTAATGGTTTTTATGGCCGCAAATTGACGGTCCACCAAGACAGCATGCTCGAGGCCTCTAGACACCCCTTCAATGCTCAAGCCCCCTGAACCGGCGTATAAATCAAGTGAATTACCGCCATCAAAATACGGACCGATCATGCTAAAAATCGCTTCCTTAACCTTATCAGTCGTTGGCCTCGTCGCATCGCCTGGCACCGCCTTGAGCGGTCGACCACCATATTCACCACTTACAATCCGCATCCCAAATCCCTCACTAGCGTTTTACAATTCTTCTTCTGAAATAATTTCTTCGTCAGGCAAATCAAGTGCGTCAACCACATATTCAAGCGTTTCATTATCGCTACCAACGGTTGAATCGACTTCCGGCCAATTTGAAATTACAACTTTATCGACAAAGCCTAAGCGTTCAATCAAGGCCTTTTTCACTTCAATGTCTTCTTCATTCATATAAATTACGGCATACTTGGCTTTTTCAGAAATATATTTAACCACGCCAAAGCGCCGTAATTGCCGAGCTTGGCGCGTATTGTGTAAGTATACCAACAAACTGCGCCGGGGGATTAATTCAAATGTCATGTTAACTCCTTTTGATTACTGATTTTGTTGTTCTTGCTTAATCAAGCGAATAATATTCAAACCAATTCCTAACGCTAGTCCCAACGAGACCACCGAGGTTCCACCGGCTGATATAAAGGGGAACGTCACCCCAGTAATTGGTAACGCGCCATCGACCCCACCGAGATTGACCATCACCTGCATAAATAAATACGTCATCATGCCAAACAAAATCATGCGATATTGCATATTTCTAGTTTGCATTCCAAAGCGCCAGAAGCGATACATAATCACAAACACAGCCAACACGATCAATAAGACCACAATCGCCCCAACTTCTTCACCAACCACAGCCATAATAAAATCCGTATTTGGTTCGGGTAGATTACCATTTTTTTGCAAACTTTGTCCCAAGCCACGCCCAAATAACCCACCATTACTAATCGCATAATAAGAATTAATAACTTGACCACCCGATGTTTGAATGTATTCCCACGGATTGATATACGCCAAGAAACGGGCAATTTGATACCCCCCGAATTCACGTAGAAAGGGGGCCAAAAGTGGCAACAAGTACCATATCACGCCCATAGAAGTTAATATCACAACCGTGGCCATTGCTGGTGCTAGCCCAGATGTTAAGATTACGATACTCATGATTCCAAGATTAATGAGTATGCCACCAAAGTCTGGATAAATAATTAAGATTGCCAACCCTAAAAGTGGCCAAGCTAAATTTTTTAAGGAAAATATTTTGGCTTTAGGTAATGATAAAACGCGTGCAAACCACAATACATTTGTGATTTTAAACAGTTCAACGGGTTGAAAACTAATCCAGCCTGCAGATATCCAGCCTTTGGCACCATTGATAGGTTGGAAAAAGGCCGCAATCACCATGAGACCTAAACTAATCCACAAGAACCAACGTTGGGCTGAGCCATTCGATTTGTTCCACTGAATATTTAGATTAAAGGCCATTAGCAGCGTCACCATGGCGACACCATCAAACACAACCTGTTTAAACACTTTACCCAAAGAGGACCCTGCCATATCAGCCGAGGCAGAATATACGGCAACCACGCCAACGGTCATCAGCGCCAACACAAGCCAAAAAACAACCATATCAAGGTTGCGAAATTTACTGGCAATATTTCGCCAGCCATTTGCCTGACTAGCTTTGTTGTATCTTGGTTGGGCTTGCATTTTAACGCCTACTTTCAAAAAATAATAGCTTAATTAAGTTTACCACGAAAAAAAGACAACACCTGAATCGCTGTTGTCTTTTAAAGTTTTATTAAGATTAATCAGTTTGTGATGCCTTACGACGCTTAGCAGCCTTTTCACGTTCGGCCGTAACCAAGATTTGCTTACGGATCCGGACGTTTTCTGGCGTTACTTCGACGTATTCGTCATCATTCAAGAATTCCATTGAATCTTCAAGCGTCATCGTCCGTGGCGTCTTGATTGATGCAGTTTGGTCCTTGTTTGATGAACGCACGTTTGATTGTGGCTTCATCTTTGTAACGTTGACTGAGATGTCATTGTCACGTGAGTTCATTCCAACGATCATACCTTCATACACTTCGACACCGGCACCAACGAACATAGTTCCACGATCTTCAACACCCATGATGGCATAGTTAGTCGTAGGCCCTTGTGTGATTGATACCAACGCACCGTTGTGACGACCAGGCGTCCAGTTACGGATCACAGCCTTGTATTGTGCATACGTGTGGTTGTAGATACCGTATCCACGCGTCATTGACAAGAATTCAGTCGCATAGCCAATCAAACCACGTGAAGGTGCCAAGAATGTCAAACGTGTTTGACCATTCCCAACTGATTCCATGTTAACCATTTCACCCTTACGTTGTGAAAGTGAATCGATAACTGAACCAGTATATTCGTCAGGAGTGTCAATCAAAACTTCTTCGAAAGGTTCTGAAGTTACACCGTCGATATCACGATAGATAACTTCGGGACGTGAAGCTTGCAATTCGAATCCTTCACGACGCATCGTTTCAATCAAGATTGACAAGTGCAATTCTCCACGGCCTGAAACCAACCAGGCTCCAGCTTGATCAGTTTGGTCAACCCGCAAAGAAACATCAGTATGCAATTGACGCATCAAACGATCTTCAATTTGACGGGCCGTAACAAACTTTCCTTCACGACCAGCAAAGGGCGAGTCGTTTTGACGGAATGTCATTTGCAAAGTAGGTTCGTCAATGTGCAAAACTGGCAAAGCATCAGGATGTGCCGTATCAGTAACGGTTTCACCAACCGTGATGTCTTCCATTCCAGAAATGGCAATCAAATCACCGGCTTGGGCTTCTTCCATTTCAACTCGGTCGATACCAATGAAACCAAACAACTTAGTGACACGGAAGTTTTGCTTCTTACCATCCAACTTCAAAACCGTAACATTGTCACCAATCTTGATCTTACCACGGAAGACACGCCCGATTCCGATACGTCCCACGAAGTCGTTGTAATCCAACAACGCAACTTGGAATTGCAAAGGTTCATCAGAATTATCTTCAGGAGCTGGAATAGTCTTGAACACGGCATCAAAGATTGGGGCCATTGTGTGTTCTTGCGTTGCAATGTCAGGATCCAATGATGAAGTTCCGTTCATAGCTGATGCGAAGATAACTGGGAATTCCAATTGTTCTTCATCAGCCCCAAGTTCGATGAACAAATCAAGCACTTCATCCACAACTTCTTGAGGACGGGCACCAGGACGGTCAATCTTGTTAACCACCACGATTGGTGTCAAGTCTTGTTCAAAGGCCTTCTTCAACACGAAACGCGTTTGTGGCATGGTACCTTCAAAGGCATCAACAACCAACAAAACTCCGTCAACCATGCCCATGATACGTTCAACTTCACCACCGAAGTCCGCGTGGCCAGGGGTGTCCAAGATGTTAATTTGCTTGTCGCCAATCTTAACAGCCGTGTTCTTTGAAAGGATCGTGATTCCACGTTCCTTTTCAATTTCGTTCGTGTCCATGGCACGATCGCCCAATTCAACTCGGTTGTCCAATGTGTCTGATTGCTTCAACAATTCGTTCACCAATGTAGTCTTACCATGGTCGACGTGGGCAATGATTGCAATGTTGCGGATATCTTCGCGCTTTGCCAAAATTCTTTCTCCTTAAGACGTAACTCGTCACTTATAATCTCGTTTTCTCTACTCTTCAACGTATAAAAACGAGTCGAAAATTCGACCCGCCGATGACATCGACAATTTTACCGAAGCTCAATTGCCATAATGTCGTTATATGCATTATTTGTTGCAGCTAGAACTACCGAAGATGATAACATATTTATAGGCTTCCCGTCAATGGTACCGGTCATTAATCCTAACGCCGAACTCAAGACGACCCCCGCGGCAAAATCCCACGGTTTCATATAGCTCGCGTATCCAACGGCCCGCCCCGTTAAAACACGCAGGAATGAAATGCCAGCTGAACCATACACCCGATACCCTAACGCGGCTTTCGCTAATTCAGGAAAACCGTGTTCTTCATATAATAAGCGGGCCCCCGATAAATTCAATAACCCATCTGCCAATCCTAAATTGGGTGGCGTGGTAATTTGCTTGTCGTTCAAAAAGACGCCATATTCAGGCCCACCATGCACAATTTCTGAGCTAGCCACATCCATAATCCATGCCATCACTGGTTGCCCATCTTCAAAATAAGCTAACATGCTCGCAAATTCGGCATGTTGTTTAACAAAATTCATCGTGCCGTCAATCGGATCGACAAACCAAACGTGCCCATCCATATTTTTGACACTATCACCAAAGCCCTCTTCACCTAAAATTTTGGCTTGTGGGTCAAACCGACGAATCATTTTTACGTAAAACTGTTCGGTTTCACGATCGACGTTGGTGACTAAATCACGTTCATTGGCCTTGGTTTCAATCGACATGCGTTGGTCAATGCGTGTCATCACATTGGCTTGCATCTCGGCTAACCAGTCCATCACCGTTTGATCTAAGCGTGCTAATTTTACTGCATCCATTAATTCACCATGGTCAACTTTCTACTGGTCGTGGCTTTGGCAGCTTGGATTGTTTTGTAAATGCTATACCCTGATTCAGCTTGAAAGACGCGATCGAGCTGTTTTTGCTCACCTTTACTTGGCACGACTAGCAAAAACGCCTGGTAGATATCCAATAAGCTTTGAACTTCGATCCCAGTTTCATATGCGCTTGCTACTGCCGAGTACAAGGCACTCACCTTGGTAATATCATTGGTATCCCAGCCGTCAAGCAAGGGATAATTAAAATTTTTATCTGCTGCCATTAACCCTACCCAATATAGTGTGTGTTATCAGTTTGTGTCCAAGGCTCGGCATGGTTGATGTGGTCGTAATATAGCGAACCATGCAAGTGATCAATTTCATGTTGGAACACAATCGCTGGGTAACCCTCAAGCTTCAATTCGTGGCTTGCCCCGGTTTCATCTTGATATTTAACCGTAATGCGGTATGCGCGTGGAACATAACCAGGTTGATCCTCATCAACTGACAAGCACCCTTCGCCCATCGTTAACGCGGTCTGTTTAACCGATTGGCGCGTGATGACAGGATTGATAATTACCCCTTTAAAGAAATATAAATCATCTTCTTCTAAGGCCTCATAAGCCGCATCATCGAGTTCTTCAACATCGTCATTTGGAATTAACACGGCAGAATATTGCTTTGAAATCCCAACTTGCGGCGCTGCAAGACCAACGCCAGGTCGTAACCCATATTTTTCGTTTTCTTCTTCATCTTGGCTAATCACCAAATATTCCATCATGCTGGCCATGGCTTTTTTGTCATCTTCAGTCAATGGAAATTCAACTTTTGCGGCTTGAGCACGTAAAACCGCATCTGGATCCCGCACAATATCTTTCATTAAATACATCATTTTAACTCCTAACTGTTAAGGTTATTGATTACATACTAGTATAGCAAATTTAAGCCTTATTGAATTGGTTGGTTTAACAGGCGTAAATCACGAATATAAGCCGCCGTTTGTGCATTGACTAAATAGGCAATATCAAAATGCACAATCGGTTTAATCGCATCGTACCAAACATCAGTCGGCATCAGTGCGGCATCTTCAGTTGACGTACTAACCAAGTGCTGTTGATCAGCATACCTAGTCAGCGCACCGCTCAATTGTTCAGTGATTTTGGCCACCTCAATTTTATCAACGTAATCAAATTGAAATTCAAACGCCATCACATCATGCCCCCAAATATTCGCGACTAAAGTTGAATTCACCCGCTCAATCGGTAATAGTCGCAAATTTGCTTGTAAATCCGGCATCACGGTTTGCATCGCGTGATTAACAACTTGTTGTGAAGCGATGATGCGTTTTTCCGTTTGTCGCCGACCGATCCGGCGAATAATGGTCATCACAATGATAAAAATAATAATGATGAGCAAGATACTAATCCAGATGAAATGCTTCCACATAACTGCTTCCTATTCTTTATGCGCCTTTTTAATGCGCGTAATTTTAGTTTGTAATAATTGCGTAAATGCGGCTTCGTGTGGCATGGCAACTGACATACGTAATGACCTAAACGTGATGGTCAGTTCCACTAATTGCGCTTGTAACCGATCAGTTGAGACCCGTTCATCCAAAGTTTCGACCCGCTTAGCCAGCATTGAAAAATCATTAAATGCCTTAACCACATCGACATTCGTTAAGACCACCGCAACATTTTTAGCTTGCCGCACTTCTAATGGCACTGAATTCAAAGCATCAATCAAGGTCAACAAGCTAATTTCTAATTGTGAACTATAGCCAGTGGCCACATGCACATTTTGTTGGGCCGGTCCAGTTGCCGCCAAACTAACATACGCACCAACGCCCAACCCAGAATTAACATCATAATTAGCATCAACATAAATGTAATCAGCTAAATCAGTCGCCACTAAACTTTTTAATTCATTCGCTGCTTTGACTTCATCAGGCGTGGTTGTCGGCACGTACGGCCGCTTAAATTTATGCTTGACGTGTTTGAATTTATTGGTAATTTTATGAATCATTGAATTATTAGTCATAAGCTTTCTCCATAAAATATTTCTAACTCCACTATACCAAATTAAGCTCCATTTGTTCTCAACAATCCCAAATTCAAATTCCATGTACAAATAGTTAATAAAATGTGCTAAGCTATATTTTGTGAAATAATTAACTATGTGATTTTAGCTGAAATATTATGAACTTTGTTTACACCGTATACAAATTTATATACCAACTAAAATCACATTTCAAAGAATCTTGGGGGGATTTTATAATGAACGTTGCTATTATTGGAAGTACACACGCCGGTACGATTGCGGCCACACAGATTAAGGCTGAATATCCAGATGCCACTATCACCATTTTCGAAAAAAACACGACCGTCTCATTTTTGTCGTGTGGGATTGCCCTGTGGGTGGGTCATCACGTCTCGGATGCGCAACGCATGTTTTATGCGACACCAGAATCGTTAACTGCACAAGGCATCAATGTCAAAATGCAACACGAAGTAATTAGTGCGGATTTGACTAATAAAACTATTCGCTACAAGAATTTATTGACGGAGCAACTTGAGACCGCCATCTTTGACAAAATTGTGCTCACGACTGGCTCAAAGCCGATTATTCCAAATATTCCTGGTATCAACAGCGATAAAATTTATCTGGTTAAATCATGGGAAGACGCCAATCGGATTAAAGCCGTCGCCGACCAAGTCAAGCGCGTCATCGTCATTGGCGCTGGTTACATCGGAGCTGAAATCGCCGAACAATTTTCACTCAATGACAAGCAAGTCACTTTAATTGACGGGATGGATCGGGTCTTGCCTAAAAACTTCAGCCCAGTGATGACTGAGCGGATTGAAGCTGCTTATACGCAACACAATGTCCAATTAGCCTTGGGTCAAATGGTGCAAAGCTTTACTGACACTGCAGACGGAATTACGGTCACAACTGACAAAGGCACTTATGAAGCCGACGTGGTCATGCTTGGAATTGGTTTTTTGCCTAACACCGATTTATTTGCGGGCCAACTTGCCATGATGCCAAATGGGGCGATTTTGACCAATGAATACATGGAAACTAGCCAACCAGATGTCTTTGCTGCTGGGGATGCGACCACGATTTATTACACACCAACGCAAGAAAACGCATATATTCCCTTGGCCACTAATGCGATTCGCCAAGGAATGTTGGTTGCCAAGAATTTGTGTGGCCATCAACTTGCTTATAAAGGTACACAAGCCACTTCGGCCGTTGAATTATACGGGAATGCAATGGCGGCAACCGGGCTGAATTTAGCCAGTGCCAAAGCCGCAAACATTGATGCCGTGGAAACGGTGTATGAAGAAGATTATCGGCCCGACTTTATGTTAACAACAACCAAGGTGTTGTCGACATTGACTTGGGATAAGCACAGCCGACGCATTCTGGGGGCGGCCTTTATGTCACAACATGATATTAGTCAGGCGGCGAATGTGGTGTCATTGGCGATTCAAAATCAGATGACGATTGATGATTTAGCTATGGCGGACTTTTTCTTCCAACCTAATTTCACGCAGCCCATTAATTTCGTTGGGGCTACGGCTTTGGAGGCTGTTAATACTAAGCTTTAAACAGGCATTTTTAAATATTGGATTCACTGCGTTTCTTCTTGCGTGGTGGATCTTTTTTTGTTTGCGGGTATTTTAGCCGTTGCACGGCTAGGTGTTTTGGAGTTCGGGTTGGGAAGGGCTCCGTTTGGCTACTGTTGAAGGGGGCGACACGAACCAATACGACCAGAATTTTTCGGCCCAAGAGCATGGGCCAAAAAATGGGTCTTAATTGTTTCGCTACCTCGCTTAACCCCCTACAACAGCAGCCAAACTCCGCCCTTCCCAACCCAAACCCCAAAACACCGGCTTCCACTCGCTTTAGCTCCTTCCAGCCCTAAAACTTCAGCCTTAGATCAACAATTATTTATTTACTTACTTCCCCTTAAACTTCTTTGCCAGTAAATGCACTTGTCAAACTGAATAAGTACGCCTACATGCATGTTAAATTTCATTAATAAATATCGAGGTAACTACTAAATTTTTGGAATCACATCCTCCCTCACTCCCAACAAAACCAATTAATAAATGACACCCAGAGCGAAAAACTACAGGTGAAGTTCTAGTAACCGGAAGGAGCTAGAGCGACTGGAGGTTGGGATTTTGAGTTGGTTGGGGAAATGGCGGAGCATTGCTGACATAGTAGTGGAATCAGCGAGGTAGGAGCACTAGCGCGGTCTTAGGGAGTTGGTTTTGCGCTTGCGCAAAGCCGAATCCCTTAGACTAGCAGGACTCTGTCGCCCACTTCTATGTCAGCAATGCGGAGCCATTTCCCCAACCAACCAAAAATCCTTGCGCCTGAAAGGGGCAAAAAAACCTACCCAGCAAGCGTCCTCATGACAAATTAACTTGTGTTTTGTATGTAATCAAGGTAAGATAGATAGGTTGTTAAAAAGATTGTTGCCGAATATCAATTCGCTATAAAGGCACCGGATTGTGCTCAGGTTGGTAATTCGTTCAGTAATCTTTCGTTTTTGAAAGCAGCTCACAGAGTTGCACCATTGGAGGAATATTTTGAAGTTTTCAGAATTGGGTCTCACAGAAGACCTTTTGACGGCCATTGAAAAGCATGGCTATGTAGATGCAACGCCAATCCAGGAACAAACGATTCCATTGACGTTAGCAGGAAAAGATGTAATTGGCCAAGCTCAAACCGGAACAGGTAAGACGGCCGCATTTGGATTGCCAATCCTAGAGATGATTCAAACAGACAGCCATAAAGTACATGCGCTTGTCGTCTCACCAACACGTGAACTGGCCATCCAAACTCAAGATGAGTTGTTCAAGTTGGGACGCGATAAGCACGTTAAAGTGCAAGCTGTCTTTGGTGGAGCTGATATTCGTCGTCAAATCGACGGGTTGAAGCGTGGCGCTGACATTGTTGTCGGAACGCCTGGTCGTTTGTTAGACCACATTAAGCGTGGAACTGTTGACCTTTCAAACGTTAAGACTTTGGTTTTGGACGAAGCGGATGAAATGTTGAACATGGGCTTCTTAGAAGATATCGAATCAATTTTGAAGGCCGTCCCTGATGAACGTCAAACTTTGTTGTTCTCAGCTACTATGCCACCAGCTATCAAGCGAATTGGTGTGCAATTCATGTCAAATCCTGAGCACATTCAAGTTGCTGCTAAGGAATTGACCACTGATTTGGTTGATCAATACTATGTTCGCGTAAAGGATTTTGAGAAGTTTGATACTTTGACGCGGATCTTGGACGTGCAACAACCTAAATTGGCCATCTTGTTTGGTCGGACTAAGCGTCGTGTTGACGAATTGACCCGTGGTTTGAAAGTTCGTGGCTTTAACGCCGACGGAATTCACGGTGATTTGACCCAACAAAAGCGTTCTGCCGTTTTGAAGTCATTCAAAAAAGGTGATGTTAAGATTTTGGTTGCTACCGACGTTGCTGCTCGTGGCTTGGACGTTTCTGGTGTGGACTATGTTTACAACTTTGATATTCCACAAGAAGCTGAATCATATGTGCACCGGATTGGCCGTACTGGTCGTGCCGGGGCCCATGGAACTTCTGTAACTTTCATTACTAATGCTGAATTGGATTACTTGAAAGAAATCGAGAAGTTGACGAAGAAGCGCATGTTGTCATTGAAGCCTTTCACTCGTCAAGAAGCAATCGATGCCCGCTTGAAGAACGCCACTGATGATGTTGATGCCGTAATTTCTGGCTTGAACTTAGAAGGCGTTGCTGATGCGGCTGATCTTTTGGTTGAAAAGTACGATGCTAAGACATTGGCTGCCGCAGTGCTTGCTTCAGTTGCCAATGTGGCGCAAATGGATATTCCGTTTGAATTGTCACATGAACGTCCATTGCCAAAGAAGCGCGGCTCATTCGGTGGCAACCGGAGCGGTAGCCGTCAAGGTGGTAATGGTGGCGGTGGCTATCGTGGTCGTCGTGAAGGCGGACGTGATGGTCGTGGCGAAGGTGGCGATGCACGTCGTCGTAAGTCATTTGATCGTGGTTCACGGACTGGTTCTGGGGATCGTTCACAACGTGGAAAGACCAGCGCACCTCGCGCACGTCGTTCATTCGTGATTAAAGACAATAAAGATTAATAATGCATCACCGGTTAGGCTATTATGGCTTAATCGGTGTTTTTTGCTGCAAAAAGTAAAGTAATTTGCATTTGTCAGATTTTCCGGACTACTTTTTAGCGTATTCCATGTATAATGATATTATTATAAAAAATAAGGGGGAGGATGAATTTATGATTTATGGCAATGGGATTGATGCCCAAGAAATATCAGCTGTTGAGGGAACAGCTAGTCGTCAACCTAGATTTATTGATACAATTTTAACTGCCAATGAACGCGCTATTTTTGATTCACGAAAAGGCAAGCATCAATGGGAGTTTTTGGCGGGGCGGTTTTCTTTGAAAGAAGCGTATAGTAAAGCGATTGGTACAGGGATTGGGAAAGCTGTATCATGGCATGACTTAGAAATTTTATACGATGCCAAGGGTGCCCCGTTGATGACCAAGCACCCCAAACAAGCCACATTATTGGCCCATGTTTCAATTTCGCATACCGGTGACTCAGTACATACTTCAGTTATTTTAGAGGATTTACCTACACTTACCCAACCAGTTAGCACACATCGACCAGCTTGGATTGAAATTTCGGCAGCGGCGTTAAAGCACAATATTCAATATATTAAAACCAAAGCCCAGGCTGAGCGGTTCTTTGCGGTTGTTAAGGCCAACGCATATGGGCACGGGTTGCCACAAGTTATTACCGCTGCATTAGAGGTGGGAGTTGAAGGATTTGCCGTGGCAACGATGGACGAAGCGCTCTGGGTGCGTAGTTTTGGTGTTAAGCAACCAATTTTGATTTTGGGAATTACGGCTCCTGAATATGCCAACGAATTAGCTAGCAACCAATTAACCCCCGTGGTGACGAGTTTAGCTAGTTTACAAGCCTTGGTGGACCATTTAACGGTCAACCAACAGTTATCCGTTGCTATTGGAGTGGATACTGGCATGGGGCGGATTGGGATGCGCGACCAAGCCGAAATTAAAGCGACCTTGGCCTTGATTAAAACCCATGCTGAGCAAATTCAATTACAAAGTATCGGCATGCATTTTGCAACGGCCGATGAAAAAGATAACCACTATTTTGAGCAACAATTACAGCGTTGGCATACATTGATTGATGATTTAGACTTGCCGGCTGATGTTTGGTTGCATGTGGCCAATTCAGCAACGAGTTTATGGCATTCTAATCCAGCCACGGACGTGATCCGGGTTGGGGCTGGGATGTATGGCTTTGATGCATCGAATGGGGCCATGCCAGCAACTGACTTGCAACCAGTTTTGAGTTTAAAAGCTGACCTGGTGGCCGTTAAACAAATTGCACCGGGGGACTCTGTCTCGTATGGGGCAACGTATACCGCCACCCAACCGACTTGGATTGGGACGTTACCAATTGGGTATGCGGATGGATATCCGCGGGCGCTACAAGGCATGTATGGATTATTACCAACCGGAGAACACGTTGAAATCGTTGGACGCATTGCCATGGATCAACTAATGGTGGCCTTACCACATGAGTATCCGGTGGGCACGACGATTACGTTAATTGGCCAAGTGGGTGCTGAAACAATTACCCTGGTTGATTTAGCACAACGGGTAGGGACGATTCCATATGAAATCGCCACTGGCCTCGCGACGAGATTACCACGAAATTTAATTAACTAAGACATTAAGAAAAGAGTAGCTCGTTGATGAGCGGGCATATACATAACTATGGAAAAAAGACCGAAAGTACTACGAGGCGATATCTTCTTTGCTGACCTATCGCCAGTGACGGGTTCTGAACAAGGTGGCCAACGACCGGTGGTAATTGTGCAAAATGATGTGGGTAATTTATATTCACCAACAACCATTGTCGTACCTATCACCGCTAAATTAGCTAAACCAAAACTACCGACCCACGTTGGACTATTGGCTAGCATTAAAGAAACTGGGATTCTACGGGATTCAGTTATTTTAGCTGAACAAGTCCGCACAATTGATAAAACCCGGATCCAAGATCGAATTGGCAAAGTACCGGGCAATGTGTTAGCAAAAATTGATCAAGCCTTAGTGATTAGCTTGGGCTTGGTTTAAAGCGCTTTGTAATCAGGAGGCTTGATGATGGTGAAACATTTTGATGTTGGCGTAATCGGTTCTGGTCCTGCTGGCTTATCAGCGGCCCACCCTTTACAAGCAGCCGGGCAAGCAACGGTGATTATTGAAGAATATCTATGGGGCGGCACCTGTCCTAACTATGGTTGTGATCCCAAGAAAGTTTTGATTGCCGCAGTGGAAGCCAAAGAGCGGGCTGAATGGCTCAAAAATGACGGCTTAGCAGGGAATACTTGGCTTGATTGGCCAAAGTTAATGGCGCATAAAATGGCGTACACGGATCCTGTGCCGGCGCGTAAAATTGCGGCTTTAGATGCAACTGGCGTGACGCATGTCTATGGGCATGGTCAATTTTTGGATGCGCATACGGTTGAAGTTAATGGTGAACGCATCACAGCGGATACTTGGATCATCGCAACGGGTGCTCGCCCGGCTCGGTTAAATGTACCGGGGGATGAGTACTTGGCTGACAATGAGGCTTTTTTGAATTTGCCTGCAATGCCAGCTGAGGTTGCCATCATTGGGACGGGCTTCATAGCCATTGAATTTGCTAATATTGCGGCAGCTGCAGGCGCAAAAGTGCAAGTCATTGCTCATCAGCACCATATTTTACGTGAATTTGATCAAGATTTGACGCAAACGATGATTGCTCAAATGGAACGTAAAGGAATCCGCTTTAATTGGGATTTTGAGACGCGTGCCGTCGAAAAAAACGCGACTGGGGTAACCCTTGTGGCTACTGATGGGCGCCGGATCCAAACTGAAATGGCGTTTGTGGCGACTGGTCGAATTGGTAATGTCGATCAAATTAATTTGTCGGTCACTGGTGTTGAACTGGGTGACAATGGGGTTAAGGTCGACACAAATTTGGCGACTAATATCAAGCACATTTATGCCGTGGGGGATGTGGCTGACACCAATGTCCCTAAATTAACTTCGACGGGTGCGTATGAAGCGCGCTATGTCGCTAATCATATCTTAGGGACTGAGTTAGCCGCCATTCAATATCCGGCTGTCCCCGTGATTGTTTTTGGGTCGCCAAAGCTAGGTCAAGTCGGCGTAACACCACTTCAAGCTCAACAGCTCGGGTATCAAATTGAGCGCTTTGATATGACCAATTGGTTAGAATATTGGCGACTCAAAGAACCTGTGGCCCAAGCTAAAGTTATCTTTGATGCGGATGGGGTCATTGTCGGGGCAACCATTCTGTCAGGCAGCGCGGATGAAATGCTAAACTATTTCACGGTGGCCATCAATCAAAGGCAGACCAAGGCCGATCTTAAACAAAATATGTACGCCTACCCATCGTTAGGGTCTGATTTAGGCTTCTATTTTAGTGGGTCAAACCTGCCACAAAACCGCCAAAAATAAAATTAAGAAGTTGATAAGACAAAACAGCGATTCATAAAAAAGGCATATTTCGCGAATATCATAACGTTCATACTCTAAAAACAGTAACTATTTGTAAGTTGAACCATGATCTCGAAAGGAGACCCATATTATGAATGAAGAACTTAAGTACAATAAGGCCCAAGCTATTTTCAAATCAGCCGCCCCTGAAGCCCAAGCGATTTCTGGTAGCACAATTGCCAGCGATTGTTCATCAGCAACTTTTTACAAAGAGGGTAGCTATCCATTTTTGAAAGCAACCTTAGATTTTGACGCCAAGTCATCAATGGAATCAGTTAAGCAAGAAGTCGCAAAATTGCGCAATCATTTAGCAGATGAATTAGGCTTAACGGACGTCGAATATGTGACTGTCTCAGCGTTTGATGAAAACGCGTCGGTCACTGGAGTTGATGTGCACACAATTTAATTAAAAAAATAGGCTGGGACAAAAGTCCCGGCCTATTTTTGTGATTGATGACATGTTTATTTCTGAGGTGTGTTAAAATCAATATTCAAAGCCACACGATCTTTATTTTTTGGTAAAAAGACATCTAGGGCGGCCCAATACGAGATGAACAAGAAAATTAATAGCCAATGCCAAAATAAAACGTACACGGCATTACCATAGGTGTTGGTATAACTGTTAATCAGGCGGCCTTTCCAAATAAAGACGACCACTTCTTCAACAAAGACAATCAGCGCAGTCAACGCGATGCCAGCAAAAATTACGCCAAAGATCATTAAGATAATTGACGCAAGATGGGTTGAGATATATTTAATTGTGTCGATGACCTTTGATTTTGTCATGGTCGCACACTTTCTGTTGAGTTTATGTCATTAATTGTACCAAAAAAACGGCCGATATGAAATTCCAGCTGTGATTACTTAACAATCCTTAGTCAAATAATAGAAATGGAGCATTAAAATGAATCCCAAGGCAATACATGAAGTTAGGCGGTTTCTTGATGCACAAGATGCCGATGATAGTTATTTAACGGCGATTTCGGAACTAAAGCTGGGCCAAAAGGCCACACATTGGATGTGGTGGGTTTTTCCGCAGTTGGCTAGTTTAGGTAAATCCGAGCGGGCTAAGTACTATGGTATCAAAAACCGCATGGAGGCTGCGCGCTATTTGGCTGATGATAATTTAGCGGCCCGCCTAGAAGAAGCCACTAAAGTCTTGCTCGCATTACCAACCAATGATCCGGTTGCTGTGATGGGTGCTGTTGATGCTGAAAAATTACGTTCTTCATGGACGTTATTTGAGGCAGTTGCCAATCCAGCTGATTTATATACTGCCGGGCTTGATAAGTACTTTGCAGGCCAGGCCGACGTAAAAACTTTGCAAGCCTTATAATTTGGAGATTTAAGATGACAACACAAAACCGCGTTGCAGCAATCACGGCGCACATGTTTCACGGTGCGCATGAGGCTGCTGATGATATTCAATTAATTCAAACGAAACATCGCGTTAAATTAATCGATGCTTGGCAAATTAAACCAGGCATGCATATTTTAGAAATCGGGTCGGGCCAAGGTGATATGACAGCGGCTTTGGCTTATACAGTGGGGGCAACTGGTTCAGTAACGGCCATTGATATTGCACCAGAAGTCTATGGGGCACCGTTTACGATCGGGCAGGGGATGCATTATCTACAACAATCAGCCATTGGAGCCAACATCACGGCGTATTTTAATACTGATTTATTAGTCGATGCCCAGGTCTTAGCAGGGCGTCATTTTGATGCGATTGTATTTGCCCATAGTTCGTGGTATTTTGCTTCACAAGCGCAATTTCAGGCGATGTTGAGCTTGCTCAAGCCCATGGCTGACTATTTGTATTATGCCGAATGGGATTTGGAGCTTTCAGAACCCGCCCAATTTAACCACTATCTAGCAGCCACGGTCCAAGCTCAATTTGGCGCTTTTCAAACTAATCAACAGGCCAATATCCGCACGCTGATTAGTAAATTTGATTTTGCGAACATGGTTGCCAATTTGCCCGCCACAATTATCCGGCAAGCTAGTTTTGATGCTGAAGATATGCAAGATGGAAATTGGGAAGTTGGTGGTGCAAAATATTTTATTACGCCAAAAAATTTAGCCACCACAGATTTGGATGCTAAAACTAAGCAGTTATTATTGACGCAAATTGGATTGATGACCGGGCCAACTAAAGCCTTAGACACATATTGGGCCGCGGTACAGCTAAACTAAGCACAAGTATGGGGAATATCTTGTAAGCCCTATTTCGTATATAATAAATAGTAATTGGAAACACAGAAAAGGGGATATTATGGCAAATGATTTTATCACCATTCACGGTGCACGAGCACATAATTTAAAAAATGTAGACGTTACCATTCCACGTGATAAGTTCGTGGTTATGACCGGTTTGTCGGGCTCTGGGAAAAGTTCGCTCGCCTTTGATACGCTCTATGCTGAAGGTCAACGGCGCTATGTTGAGAGCTTGTCAGCCTATGCGCGTCAATTTTTGGGCCAAATGGATAAGCCAGACGTTGATTCGATTGACGGCTTGAGTCCAGCGATTTCGATTGACCAAAAAACGACGTCAAAAAATCCACGGTCAACAGTGGGAACCGTGACGGAAATTAATGACTACTATCGGTTGTTATTTGCGCGAGTTGGTAAGCCTGACGCCGCAGCTGACGGCACGATTGTTAAAGTTTCAATTGATCAAATGTTGAATTACTTGAACACACACCTTGCTGAAGGCACGCGGTTGCAAGTTTTGTCGCCGATTATTGAACACAAACGTGGTTCACATGCGACCGTGTTTGAGAAGATTAAAAAAGAAGGTTTTGTGCGCGTGTTGGTAGATGGCGAAATGCACGATATCGCTGAAACTTTTGATTTGGAAAAAAATAAATATCACGATGTGGCCATTGTCGTTGACCGGATAGTTTTGCGTGACGGTGCGCATGCTCGATTATTTGAATCATTTGAATCGGCTCTACGCATGGCCGATGGGGTCGTCATTGCTGATGTCATCGATGGTGAACAAATCAAATTCTCTGACCATTACACCGGGGAATTAAAAAACTTTGGGGTGGGTAAGTTAGAACCAGCGCTATTTTCGTTCAATGCCCCGTTGGGAGCGTGTCCGGGGTGTGGTGGCCTAGGGCTTAAGCTTGAAGTCGATTTGGACTTGGTAATCCCTGATAAGACTAAAACCCTCCAAGAAGGCGCATTGGCTGCTTGGAACCCCATTTCATCGAGTTATTATCCAGAGATGTTGCGCCAATTTTGCGAACAAAACGGCATTCCAATGGATATTGCTTTTGCTGATTTGACGGCTGAACAAGAAGACATGGTTTTGTATGGCTCACGACTTAAGAAATTTCATTTTCATTACGAAAATGACTTTGGTGGGGTTCGGGATGTCGATGTCGAATTTGAAGGAGTCATCAACAATATTGATCGCCGGTTTAGGGAGTCAAATTCCGACTTCACGCGCGAGCAAATGCGGATGTATATGAA
This sequence comes from Lactobacillaceae bacterium, assembly GCA_031289015.1. Taxonomy (GTDB): domain Bacteria; phylum Bacillota; class Bacilli; order Lactobacillales; family Lactobacillaceae; genus Weissella. The sequence goes on along the minus strand of JAITQG010000003.1, from coordinate 41,733 downwards.
CGAGTTACAATGTCCGGATTGTCATGGATACCGTTTGAACCCAGGTGCTTTGTCCGTTAAGGTTAACGATAAGCATATTGGTCAAATTTCAGAAATGCCAATTGATGAAGAGTTGACCTTTTTTGAACAAGTGACGTTTGGTGAACAAGATGCTGAAATTGCGCGGCCGATTGTCAAAGAAATTAAAGATCGGCTGACGTTTTTACAAAATGTGGGCTTAAATTATCTCACGCTATCACGTTCAGCACGAACACTTTCGGGTGGTGAAGCACAACGGATTCGGTTGGCCACGCAAATTGGCTCAAATCTATCGGGTGTGATGTATGTCTTAGACGAACCATCAATTGGCTTGCACCAACGCGATAATGATCGGTTAATTTCGTCATTGAAGGCGATGCGTGATTTAGGGAATACTTTAATTGTGGTTGAACACGATGAAGATACGATGCGCGCGGCTGATTTCATTGTCGATGTTGGACCGGGGGCTGGTGATTTAGGTGGTGAAATCATGGCCGTGGGAACACCTGCTGAGATTGAAGCTAATCCTAATTCGTTGACGGGTCAATATTTAACCGGGCAACGGTTTATTCCGGTGCCAACTAAACGACGGGCTGGCAATGATTTACAACTTTCATTGACAGGCGCAACCGAAAATAATCTAAAGAATGTCGATGTTGATTTTCCATTAGCCAAATTCATCGCTGTTACTGGGGTGTCGGGTTCTGGTAAGTCAACGTTAATCAATACGATTTTAAAGCGGGCGATTAAGCATGAAATGAACGGTAATTCCGAAAAGCCTGGTAAATACAAGACTTTGACCGGCTTAGAAAACATCGATAAGTTGATCGATATTGACCAAAGCCCCATCGGTCGGACGCCCCGTTCAAATCCAGCAACTTATACTGGCGTCTTTGACGATATTCGTGAATTGTTTGCCCAAACTAACGAAGCCAAGTTACGTGGGTATAAGAAGGGCCGGTTCTCGTTTAATACTAAGGGTGGCCGTTGTGAGGCTTGTAAGGGTGATGGCGTATTAAAGATTGAGATGAACTTCTTGCCTGATGTGTACGTCAAGTGTGAGGTCTGTGGGGGGACGCGTTTTAATACAGAAACCCTGGAAGTTACGTATCGTGGCTTGAATATTTCCCAAGTGTTGGAGCTCACAGCTGATAAGGCGCTTGAGTACTTTGCAGCCATGCCTAAAATCCGCCGTAAGTTACAAACGATTGTCGATGTTGGGCTGGGGTATGTAACCTTGGGTCAAGCAGCGACAACTTTGTCTGGTGGAGAAGCCCAACGGATGAAGCTGGCTTCTGAACTCCAACGCCGCTCGACGGGTAAGACGTTCTATATTTTGGATGAACCAACGACTGGTTTACACACAGATGATATTTCACGCTTGTTAGAAGTTTTGCAACGCCTCGTGGATGGTGGCAATACTGTTTTGGTGATCGAACACAATTTGGACGTTATCAAAACTGCAGACTGGGTGATTGATATGGGGCCAGAAGGTGGGCAAGCTGGTGGAACTGTCATTGCAACAGGGACACCAGAAGCGATTGCCAAGGTCAAAAAGTCATATACGGGGCAGTATTTAGCGCCGATTATCAAACGTGATAAGGCGCGTGCTAAGGCTGCCAAATAAGGCGCACCCTTTTTGCTTGTGCACATGAATGGAGTTGAGTATACTAATCTCTTGTAAGTAATCAAAAAATTATAAAGAGGTATCCAACCATGGCAGAACGTATGGATGTGGCTTCAGCTCGTCGGAAGATGACTAGCCCTAATATCAAGACCCGTAAGCGCGCGTTAAAGGCTTTGCACGATGCTCGCAAGGCAATGGGTAACAAGAAGTAAGCAATAAACATAACGGTAGCATCAGTAAATGGTGCTACCGTTTTTTGCTGTATTTAATTAATTTAAAAATTTTGAAATAATGAAAATAGACAAATACGATTAAAGAGACTAAAATTACACTTTGTAGCAAACGATTGTAAATTATGCTGTAGTAGAGCTAAATTATTTACATCAATTAGGAGTAAAATTATGTTTCGCAATTTTAAGCGAGCTTTGATTGGTAAGCCTCTCAAGACCCTTGATGAAGGTTCACAACATTTGAGTAAGGGCAAAGCATTGGCGCTGTTGTCGTCTGATGCACTCTCATCTGTTGCGTATGGAACTGAACAAATTACAACAGCCTTAATTATGGCGGGCTCATTAGCCTTGTGGCTCCAATTGCCAATTGCCATCTTGGTGTTGGTCCTTTTGGGTGCGATAACGCTTTCGTATCGCCAAATTATTAACGCGTATCCATCGGGTGGTGGCGCCTACGTTGTGACCACGACAAATTGGGGTCAGATGCCTGGCTTAGTGGCTGGTGGCTCGTTGTTGGTTGATTATATGCTGACCGTGGCCGTATCAGTCACCGCTGGGACATCAGCCATTACGTCTGCTGTGCCGGCGTGGCGGCCGTATGCGATTCCAGTAGCGATTGTGATCGTTTTGGTTTTAATGGCCATTAATTTACGTGGCGTGCGTGAGTCAGCTAGTTTCTTAACGATTCCGGTGTATTCATTTATCATCATGATTTCAGTGATGATTATGTATGGCTTGTACAATATTTTGACTGGGCAGGTTGAATATCATGCCACGGCGGCTGTTGGGACTGGATTCCAGGGCATGACCTTGTTGCTCTTCATGAAGGCCTTCTCAAGTGGATCGTCATCATTGACTGGGGTTGAGGCGATTTCTAATGCCGTCCCTAATTTTAAAGAGCCCAAGCCTAAGAATGCCGCGGGAACCTTGGTCATCATGGCCTTGATTTTGGGTGCCTTCTTTGCTGGGATTACCTTCTTGTCATATTGGTATGGCATTAAACCCAACGAACATACCACGGTCTTAGCCCAAATTGGGATGATGACATTTGGGCACGGCGTCTTCTTTTACCTGTTGCAATTAGCCACGGCCTTGATTTTGGCGGTTGCAGCTAATACTGGGTTCTCTGCCTTCCCACAACTAGCTTTTAACTTGGCCAAAGACAAATTCATGCCCCATATCTATATGGATAAGGGTGACCGGCTGGGTTATTCAAATGGAATCTTATCATTGGCGATTGGGTCAATTATTTTAATTTTGATTTTCCATGGTTCAACGGAAGCTTTGATTCCTTTGTATGCGGTCGGGGTCTTTGTGCCATTTACGTTGTCTCAATCAGGCATGATTATTCACTGGTTTAGGACCCGTGATGGGATTTGGTTGGGTAAAGCGTTTATCAATTTAGTGGGGGCTTTAATTTCGGCCGTCTTAGTTGTCACGCTGTTCTTGTTACACTTCCCATCAGTTTGGCCATATTTAATCATCATGCCGATTTTGTTGCGGATGTTTTTGATGATTAACAAACACTATCGGTTAATCGCCAAACAGTTGAAGGTGATTTCCCAAGAGCCAATCAAGCGGCATCGTTATGATGGATCAACCGTCATTATTTTGGTTTCCAATTTGACGCGAGTGACGGCTGAAGCGGTTGATTATTCACAATCAATTGGGGACAAAGTCATTGCGATGCACGTTTCCTTTGATTCTAACCCAGAACGCGAACATCGCTTGGGGGTTGAATTCAAACGCGAATTCCCAGATGTCCGCTATGTAGATATTCATTCGTCATATCGTTCAATCACTGAACCAGCCTTGCGCTTTGTGGATGAAATTTCTAAAGGTGCTAAGGAACGTAATCATAGCTTAACGATTTTGATTCCCCAATTTGTGCCACGTTATCCATGGCAACAAGCTTTGCATAATCAAAATAGTTTGCGATTGCGCACAGCCTTGGCTAGCCGCGATGTTACGGTGGCGACTTATTATTTCCACCTTAAACAATAAATTTAACGGCGTTTGTAATAATTTATGAACGCCGTTTTTTGTTTTATTTATTAGTCGTTTTGCTGACTTCGTGCAAACTAATGTTGGCCAGATTGAATGCTTTGGTTGAACAAATGCTTGAAAACTCTTAAAATAGAACAGACAAATAAAAATTATCAATCAATTAATCAGCTAGAAGAAAAGAGACAAAAATCATATGACTGAAAAGCAAGTTTTATTAACGGGTGATCGCCCAACTGGAAAACTGCATATTGGACACTATGTTGGATCATTAAAAAACCGGGTGGCCATGCAAAATTCAGGTGACTATGATTCATTTATCATGATTGCTGATAAACAAGCCTTTACTGATAATGCGCGGGATCCTGAAAAGATTCATAATTCATTACTCGAAGTTGCGTTGGATTATCTAGCGGTGGGTATTGACCCAGCTAAGTCAACCATCTTTGTTCAATCAGCGGTGCCAGAATTAGCTGAGTTAACGGAATACTTTTTGAATTTAGTTTCGATTGCGCGTTTGCAACGAAATCCAACCGTGAAAACTGAAATTCAACAAAAGGGCTTTGGTGAATCAATCCCGGCTGGCTTCTTTATTTATCCAGTCTCACAAGCGGCCGATATTGCCTTGTTTAAGGCGACAGTTGTGCCAGTTGGGGATGACCAAGAACCTATGTTGGAGCAGACCCGTGAGTTAGTGCGGACGTTCAATAATTATTATGGATCGGATGTCTTAGTTGAACCTCAAGGCGTGTTCCCACCTAAGGGACAAGGGCGCATTCCTGGGCTTGATGGGGTGAAGATGTCAAAGTCTTTAGGTAATGCCATTTATTTGAGCGATTCAGAAGATGAGTTGTGGGCTAAAATCAAGTCAATGTACACTGATCCAGCGCATATTCGCGTCGAAGATCCAGGCCATATCGAAGGCAACATGGTCTTTACCTACTTAGATATTTTTGATAACGATGTTGAGAAAGTTGCTGAATTGAAGGCACAATACCAAGCTGGTGGCCTCGGCGATATGAAGATTAAAAAGTATTTGTTTGAGGTATTGAACAACGAATTGACACCGATTCGAGCTCGCCGAGAAGCGTTTGCGGCTGATAAAGGTGCAGTTCTCCAGATTCTCAAGGACGGGTCGCAAAAGGCGCGTGAAGCTGGGCAAGCCACAATGCAAGAAGTTCGAGCAGCGATGGGCATTGAGTATTGGAAATAAGGCGCGCTGGTTGAAAGCTACGTTCGCGAAATAAGCATGGAGATAATTATGCAAAAATTAGCAGTGATTGACCTGGGTTCAAATTCAACTCGGATGGTTGTCGAGGAATTCAACCCGGATGGGACAACAACTGAATTAGTCCGCCGCAAGTTAGATACACGCTTGGCTGAAGGTATGGACGCCAATGGTGGCGAATTAACGGAAACGGCCATGCAACGTGTAATTGATGCGTTGCTTGAATTCAGAAATGATTATTTGGTTTATGAAAATATCGATGTAATGGGTATTGCCACGGCTGCCGTACGTGAAGCTACCAATCAAGCCGAATTCGTTGATCGAGTCTATGATGCTGTCGAAGTCGAACTACGCGTCTTGTCTGGTGATCAAGAAGCCTACTATGACTACCTTGGTGCCGTTTCAGCGCTTGATATCTCAGACGCTTGGCTCCTTGATACGGGTGGGGCGAGCGTGGAACTGGTTGGGATTGAAGATCGCATGGCCGCTAATTTTATTAGTTTGCCGTTTGGAGCAGTTAATTTGTCAGAAAAATTTGGACTTAATGCCGATGGTGTCTTAGCGCCAGAAGCACTTGCCAAAGCTGACAAATATGTTTCTGAGCAATATTTGCATATGCCATGGCTTGGTGATGGGGATGATGATTCATTACCAATCATTTTACTTGGTGGCGCAAACCGCTCATTAGCGCGCTTAGATCGCTTGAAGCATGGCTTGCCAGCGGATTCAAACTTTCATGGTTATGAAATGACGACTGCAGATGTCTTAGCGACGTTTGAAGCGATGTCAAAGATGACATTGGCTCAGCGTGCTGAGATCATGGGTGCTGAAGCCAATCGAGCCGACATTATTTTGTCGGGCTTGTTACCATTGATTAATTTAATCAAGAGTACAAATGCGCCAAAGGTGATTTTTTCGGCTTCCGGTGTCCGCGAAGGAATTTTACAAGAATATCGTTTAAGTAACGCTGACGATTAACCAAATATGCTGGGCTACGGTCTAGCATTTTTTATTTACCGCGATTTTAAGGAGATACAGTATAATTAAAAGCAATCACTAGATAATTTTGCAACTTAACAGTAATGCGTAACATGAAAGGAACAACACCATGCTAAATATTGCCTACGTCGGCTTTGGGAAGAGCACTAATCGCTACCATTTGCCATATATCAAACAACGCCTAGATAAGTTTAAAGTCACTCGAATTGTCACACCACACCTTGGTAAGCGACCTGACCAACAAGCCGAGTGGGAAGCGCTGGGAACCGTTTTTTCAACTGATTTAGCTACAATCATTGATGATGACACTATCGACTTGGTGGTCGTAGTCACGCCGGCGCCATCGCATTTTGCCACGGTCAAAACTTTATTAACGGCGGGCAAAAACGTGATGGTGGATAAGCCGATGGTCACGTCGCTAGCAGAAGCCGATGAATTGATTGCCTTGGCAAATGCGCAAAAGCTTTTGTTGATGCCATTTCAAAATCGCCGCTTTGACTCAGACTATTTGACCATCCAACATGTTTTAAAGGCTGGTTACGTTGGACGTCCAGTTGAATTGGAATTACACATGGACCATTATCGGCCAGAAGCCGGCCAAGCCACTGGGACACCGATCGATGGGGCTTGGTATGGCCATGGCGTGCACTTGGTTGATCAAATCGTGGCTTTGTTTGGCACACCCCAAAAGGTTAGTTATGATTTACGCGCTACTCGATTGAAAGTGGCTGAAATTGATGATCAATTTGAAGTGGGGATGTTCTACCCAGATGCCTTCAAAGCAACTGTGCAAGCCACTGAGCTCGCTGCAACCCATTATCCAAAGTGGTTGTTGCACGGGACGAAGGGGACGTACATCAAATACAACATTGATCAACAAGAGTATGACTTGAAGACGGGAATCATGCCTGGTGACCAAGGGTTCGGTGCAGATGCCCCACAAGATTATGGCCAAGTTGTTTACTATAATCAAAATGGGGATCGGTTGGAAAAAGTTATTCCAACTGTGCCAGGCGACTACGGGATGGTCTATGATACGGTGTTTGAGAGCATTGCCCATGATCAACCTAAATTAGTTAGTGATGAACAAATCCGCGCGGTTATCACGATTCTAGCCGGTGGTTATCCGAATAATGGACCACATGTTAAGGAATTATAAAGGGAAATATAGATAATACTTGTAAGCGCTTACATTAGGTGTTATTATAAAGTTGTTCCAAAGAAAGGTGGTAATAAGCTTGGACGAAATTACAATTTCAACCATGATGTTACAACAAACACCAAATTCTGTGTGGGCATGTCGCAGTAGTGACGTAGGATATAAATAGAGTATCGTTAAAAGATAAACATCGGTCATGAGCTGGCCATCTCTTACGTCATTAGCAATCAGATTCGTTACATAGCATAATAGTCAAACTACTCAGACCGGCACTGATGTGAATCAGAGTTTCCATAGGCACGAGCAAGTGATGTAAATCGATGCTAGTGATAATGAACTGCTCCTGACATGGTCCGCTTATCAAACGGGTAACGCAGATTCAGGTAGTAAGTTGAAATGAACTGGTTAAGATCAAGTCTAGTGACAGACGTTTAAAACTGCAGATTAAACCTCTAGACGCGATGAATGACAATTGAATACAGGGTAGCGAATTAGCGCGCCCCTTGTTGAGGTGTAGAAAAGCCCAACTAAAGATTAACCCATTGGCCAATGCGCTGATGGGTCTTTTGTTGGGTTATAAAATAAATATCACACTTTAAAAGGATAAATAGCATGGAATTTTCGGCGGTGAGTAACACTATTGGGTTATCCTTTAGTTACCACAGTAAATAAAGGGGCACTTGATTATGAAATCTAACATGCATAAGTCGGGGTTCAAACGCCATCCGATCGCCTACACCGTATTAATCATTGGTGCGGTATTCACATTGGTGGGCGCTACTAGCGATAGCAAGGACGAAGCACAGACCGAACCGACTAGTGCGGTCGCATCTAGCAGCTCGACAAAACCTAAAGCTAGTTCAGCAAAAAGTACGAGTAGTGCAAGTGCAAAATCAACTAGTGAAGTCGCCCCAGTTGATGAAAAGATTAATACCCCGGTTAGTACTGCGCCGGCATCAGATGCACAAATTCTATCAGAATTAGTAACTTTAACGGATCAGCAAGCGCCAGGCGAGAATAAAAATTATTATTGGGATAATGGGTCCGCGCAGTTTACCGAATTTGATACTCTGACCGCTGGTAGCTATAAATTTACAGCTGATGCCAATGGGCGCTCAAGTACGGCTAGGGCTGTCCTCACGCAGAGTCAATGGGAAGCTTCCAAAGGTTCGCGCCAAGGGAGTCCACTGGACCCACCAGCCTGGCCAGAAAATGAAATGGTGGCAATTTCATTTGCTTTGACGGGGCGGATTTATCATGGGTATCTGTATAACCGTAGTCACTCGATTGCCGACAGTTTATTAGGTGCCGCTTCGTATAGTTCGCCATATAATTTCACCACAGGTACGCGTAGTCAAAATGTCGGCGCAAATCAAAATGGTGGGATGCGAGCGGCCGAAGAATTGGCCGAAAACTATTGGGCGTCACATCCCAATACAACCAACACGATTAGATACCAAACCACGCCGGTATATAAAGGCGATGAACATATTCCGCGCGGTTCCATTGTGGATATCCAATCATCAGATAATAGTTTGAATACAGAAATTATCGTAATCAATTCAGCTGAAGGCATTGCGATTAATTATGAAGCGGGTAATTTTTCGGCGACTAAGGCAGTTACTGAACCCGCACTAACACCGACCACACCAGCCCCTGCCGTCACAACACCTGCTACAGGTGGTGATTATACAGCTGATGGCAAGTGGTATGTGGCAGCCCAAGGGCAAGTCTTTGTCGCAAAGAGTGGCATCTATTATTCACAAGTCACATTTCCAGATAATTTCACCTATATGTCTGAAGCCGACGCACTTAACCACGGATATCGGCGGGGCTTGCGGGGCAATGGGTATGCCAAACCGTAAATAAACATAACAGCGCACATAAAAAGCATCGTCAATCCAATGACGATGCTTTTTGAAATGAAAAATAGTTATTTAAAATTGAACCATTTTGTCATCAGCCCCAGGATTACCAACCAAATTAGTTTGGATTGAACTCATATAATTTGGCAAGAAATCGGCTACTAACGAAGGCTTAACAACCCAGTTATGCGCTGCTAATTGTTCAGCAATCGCCGTATGTGCATAAACGGCAGCTTCGGTAGCGCGGCGTGGTTCAGCAAATTGGGCGACGAAGCCAGCAACCATGCCAGCGAGAGTATCCCCCATGCCACCAGTTGCTTGGTAAGGACCACCAATTTGTAATTGCATTTGCCGATCTTCACTCATGATGAGCGTGTGATGTTGCTTGATCACCAAAACATCAAGGTTGAGGTTTTGACGTTGTAATTCATTCATTTCCATCATGTTGCTTTGATACTTGACCATGATGTTTGAAAGGCTTTCCCATTCACCTTGATGTGGTGTAGCGATACTATACGTATTTGTTGGGAAGAAGATGTTGTTTTGAGCCATCAAGGTCAACCCGTCACCATCAACAATCAACTTTTGATTCTTGTGAACCCCAAAAATAACGGTTTGCAAGAGTTGTAAGGCTAAATCATCACGGCCTAAACCAGGCCCGATTAAGATTACATCACTTTTTTCGAGTTGCTCACCAAGTTGTTGCGCATCGTTCCAATCAATCGCCATGGCTTCTGGCGTGCGGACATGAAGCGCAGCAATATTAGTCGGATCAGTCGCCACTGTGGTTAAACCGGCCCCAGCGTTCACGGTCGCAGCGGCAGCAAGTAAAATAGCGCCGCCCAAGGACTTATTACCACCGATCAACAAAACACGGCCGAAGTTGGTCTTGTTGCTGTCGACGGGGCGCTTTTGAATAACTTCATGCAAAATATCTGATTTTAATTCGGTAATCATAAAAACTCCCAATTTATTCATTATACTTATCTGCAAGGTGATAAATCTCATCATGAGCAGTGAAATGTGTACTAGTTACTGCCTTATATTATGCCACGTTTTGAGCACAATTTCATTAAAAATGGAGTAACTCAACATTAAGTTTGGAGGATTGAAAAATGTCAAAATCAATAATGCCGCCTAGTTTCTTTTGGGGTAACTCTGTGTCTTCAATGCAAACCGAGGGTGCTTGGGATGAAGGTGGCAAGGGCCTATCAGTTTATGACGTCCGTGAAGCCACTGAAAAAACGATGGATTGGCATGATGCAATTGACGAATACCATCGTTATGCCGAAGATTTAGATTTGATGCAACAAATGAACATGAACATGTATCGCATTCAAATTTCATGGTCACGGGTCAATCCAAAGGGTGATGGCGAGTGGAATGAAGAAGGCATTGCATATTATAGTGACTTGATTGATGCCATGTTGGCGCGGGGCATTGAGCCAATGATTTGTTTGTACCACTTTGATATGCCACTCCATCTGGCCAAGGGGTATAACGGGTTCATGGCACGCCATACGGTTGATGCGTTTGTGGCGTATAGCAAAGAGATGTTGGCGCGCTTTTCGGATCGGGTAAAATACTGGATTACGTTTAACGAACACAATCTGTATTTCACCGACGAAGTATTTGAAATTTCAGGCTACCATAGTGGCGCACGCACATTGGAGGATATGTATCGAATTTTCCATCACACCATGTTGGCCCACGCCCAAGTTGATGCGCTCGTGCATGAAAATTATCGCGACGTTAAAATCGGTGGTATGTTGGCTGTCGCAGCTTGTTATCCAGCGACTTCAAAGCCTGAAGATGTCTTTGCAAACCGCCAAATTGATGAATTTTTAAATAATAATCTAAATGATGCTTTTGTGCATGGGCATTACTCACGCGAAGTTTTGACGTATGTGGCAAACAATAATATTGATTGGGATTTCCAAGTTGGCGATGCAGAAATTTTAGCCAAGATGCATGCTGATTTCTTGTCATTTAGTTATTACCGGACGGATACAATTAATGCTGATTTGATTCCGGTAGGCGAAGCACCTAATCGTTATTTGAATACTGGTAATGAAAAAAATCGCTTCTTGCAAGCCAATGAATGGGATTGGACGATTGACCCGCTGGGCTTTAGGACCATGATTTCAACTATGTATGCGCGTTATCATGTGCCAGTTTTCCCAATCGAAAACGGCATTGGTTGGCGTGAAGACTGGGACGGGACAAACCCAATCGCCGATGATTATCGAATTGCCTATCATCGTGAACATATTCAAGCCATGCAGGATGCCATGTTTATTGATGGTGCCGAAGTGATTGGGTACTTAGGTTGGGGCTTGATCGACATTCCTAGCTCACATGCGGATATGGAAAAGCGCTACGGGGCTGTGTATGTCAATCGGAGCAACCACGATTTAAAAGACATGCGCCGAGTACCAAAGAAGTCATTTGAGTGGTTCAAACAAGCATATGGTTCAAATGGGGGCGATTTGTCATAAAGTAAGTTGCAATAAATAGTACTTTATTAGGCGTGTTCTTTAATAAAAATTAAGCTCCTTATATTTCATGTGATGGCAATGTAAAACAATTGTGAAAACTTATAGAAACGTTTGCAATATAGTTATAACTTAAAGATAATTAAATTTGTAACGCATATATAGATTATTTTTATGCAATTTTTATTTCACCATACGAAGGAGAACGTTATGGAAAACGCACAAGAAAGTTGGGTTAGTACCCACTTGCTTGGACCAATCATGAAGGTTGTTAACACAAAGCCAATGAACGCCCTGAAAAACGGGATGGTCTACGCACTACCATTTATTATTATTGGATCAATCTTTTTGATTTTGTCTAATATCCCTATCCCTGCTGTTTCAGATGCATTGGCTGCCTCAGGGTGGTCAGCTGTATTCTCACAAGCTTACACGGTTTCATTTGGAATCTTAGCAGTTTGGGCAGCCATCGGAATTGCGTATGTCTACGTACGTGATGAAGGTTTTGAGCCATTGCCAGCTGGTTTGACATCATTTGCTGCATTTTTGCTTTTGCAATATTTGAGCGTTGATAATCCTGCCAAAGCGGCTTTAGCTAAGGGTGGCGATTTGAGCAAGTATGCTGACTCATTACCACATGCAGTGACGGCTTTCTTCAACAATCCAGTGACTGGTGTAATTAATACATCATGGTTGGGTGGTCAAGGAATGATCGCTGCCATCTTGTGTGGAATCTTTGTTGGATGGGCATATTCAGCAATGTTGCGTGCAGGTTGGAAGATTACGTTGCCAGAACAAGTGCCGGCTAACGTTGCCAACCAATTTACAGCCATGATTCCATCAGGAATTATTTTGACGGCCACGATGTTGATCTACGCCTTCTTTGACAAGGTTGTGCATACTGATTTGTTGTCAGAAATTTACAAACTAATTCAAACGCCATTGCAAGGAATTTCTGATTCATTCGGTGGTGCCTTGGTAATTGCCTTCTTGGTACCATTCTTCTGGTTCTTTGGGGTGCACGGTGGGTTGATTATGGGAGCCATCACGTCAGGTTTGTTGATTCCAAACACATTTGACAATGCCGCTTTGTATAAGGCTGGTAAGTTGACGTTGGATAACGGTGCACACATCGTTACCAACGAGTTCTACAACAACTTCATCAACTTGACAGGATCAGGAATTACGATTGGATTGGTTGTCTTTACGCTTTGGCGGGCCCGTTCGGTGCAATTGCGCTCATTGGGTAAGATTGAAGCCGTTCCAGCATTGTTCAATATCAACGAGCCATTCTTGTTTGGTTTGCCATTGGTTTTGAACCCTATGTTGGCAATTCCATTCTTCTTGACACCGGTTGTGGTTGCTGCTTCGACTTATATCGTGATTGCCATTGGGCTTGTGCCACCACTTAATGGTGTGGCAGCGCCTTGGACAACGCCACCAATTATCTCAGGATTCTTGATCGGTGGTTGGAAGATGATGCTTTGGCAAGCGGTTGTGCTTGTGATTTCGACAGCTATGTATTTCCCATTTGCGATTAAGTACGACAAGATGTTGTTGGCACAAGAACAAGCCAATGCAGCTCCTGTTGACGATGCGGATGCGAATACAGATGCTGACGCTAAGTAATTTAACATTTTTGAAGTCAGGCCTTGGGGTTTGGCTTTTTTCTTTTTTGTTGGTGGGGTTTGTTTAGCCGTTTCACGGCTAGGGATTTTGGTCTGGTTGGGGGAATGGCTCCGCATTGGGGCTGTTGAAGGGGGCGACAGAGTCCTGCTAGTCTAAGTCCCTCGGCCTTGCTGGCGCAAAACCGACGAACTAAGACCGCGCTAGTGCTCCTACCTCGCTGATTCCCCTACAACAGCCCCAATGCTCCGCCATTCCCCCAACCAAACCAAAATCCCGGTTTCCAGTCGCTCTAGCTCCTTCCAACCCTAAAGCTTCAGTTTTACTACCTCTTAATCACTTTTTTTGTGATCGTGGGCTATTGCTATTATGAATGTATCAATTTGTAATCCCAAGTGACCAATATTCCTAGCCGTGCAACGGCTAAGAAACCCACAAAACTAGATATAATAAGCAATAAATTCAAACCTTGTAACGAGACTGAAAAAACCTTCACAAAATTGCCTTAAATACCCACTATCAAAAGTCTTGCGGGATATGGTAAGATAGACTTTAGTATTATAGCCCCAGTGTGGACTATGACAAGATTTAAGAGGGAAGATATAACATGGCTAATCCATTACGAAAAATTATTGAAAGCGACCGTGGAACACTACGGCGCCTAGAAGCAACCGCAAACAAAGCGGCAACTTATGCAGACCAAATGGCAGCTTTGTCAGATGCTGAACTGCAAGCAAAAACACCTTATTTCCGTGAACTTTTGCAACAAGGTAAGACCCTAGATGAAATCTTGCCTGAAGCTTTCGCCGTTGTGCGTGAAGCTGCTAAGCGTGTCTTAGGCTTGTATCCATTTATCGTGCAAATGATGGGTTCTGAAGTTTTGCATGGTGGTAACATCGCCGAAATGAAGACCGGTGAAGGTAAGACTTTGACAGCCACGATGGCGGTTTATTTGAATGCCTTGCCTCAACAAGGGGTCCACGTTGTTACGGTCAATGAATACTTGACGCAACGAGATGGAACTGAAATGGGTGAGTTGTACTCATGGCTTGGGTTGACAGTTGGTATCAACTTGTCTGAAAAGTCACCTGAAGAAAAGCGTGAAGCCTATTTGGCCGATATCACGTATTCAACAAACTCAGAAATTGGCTTCGATTATTTGCGTGACAACATGGTTGCCCGTAAAGAAGACCGTGTTCAACGCCCATTGAATTTCGCTTTGGTCGACGAAACTGACTCAATCTTGATTGACGAAGCTCGTACACCATTGATTATTTCTGGTGCCCCTGGTCAAGAAAGTACGCAATTGTACATTCGTGCTGATCGTTTCGCTAAGTCATTGACCCGCGACACTGATTTTAAGGTCGACGAAGAATCAAAGACCGTTATGATCGATGACGAAGGTATTGCGAAGGCTGAAAAGTATTTCAACTTGCAAAACTTGTATAGCTCAGCCAATACGGCTTTGACTCACCACATCGACCAAGCCTTGCGTGCTAATTACACAATGCATAACAACAAAGATTACGTTGTCCGTGATGGCGAAGTGGTCTTGGTTGATGCGTTCTCAGGTCGTATTCAAGAAGGTCGTCGGTTCTCTGATGGTTTGCACCAAGCTTTGGAAGCCAAAGAACAAGTGCAAATTCAAGAAGATAACCGTGCGATGGCTTCAATCACGTACCAAAACTTGTTCCGTCGTTACAAGAAGTTGTCGGGTATGACTGGAACGGCCAAGACTGAAGCTGAAGAATTCCGTGAGATTTATAACATGGAAATCGTCACGATCCCTACTAATAAGCCAATCCAACGAGAAGATGCACCTGATTTATTGTATCCTTCATTGCGTGCCAAGTTTAAGGCCGTGGTTGAATTGGTTCAACAATTACATGCTAAGGGACAACCAATCTTGATTGGTACTGTCGCTGTTGAAACATCAGAAGTTTTGGCTGAATTGCTTGACCGTGTTGGGATTCCTCACAACGTCTTGAATGCCAAGAATCACGCCCGTGAAGCGGAAATCGTTGCCAACGCCGGTCAACGTGGGGCCGTTACGATCGCCACCAACATGGCTGGTCGTGGAACCGACATCAAGCTTGGCCCTGGAGTTTCTGACTTGGGTGGGTTGGCCGTGGTCGGTACTGAACGTCACGAATCACGTCGTATTGATAATCAATTGCGTGGCCGTGCCGGTCGTCAAGGTGACCGTGGTTTCTCACAATTCTTCCTGTCACTTGAAGATGATTTGATGATTCGTTTTGGTGGTGAAAAGATCAAAGCCATGATGGATCGCATGAATTTGAGCGATGAAGATGCCGTCATCAAGAATCGTTTGATTACGCGTTCAGTTGAATCTGCACAAAAGCGTGTCGAAGGAAACAATTACGATTCACGTAAGAACGTTTTGCAATACGATGACGTTATGTCACAACAACGAGAAGTCTTCTACGATAATCGTAATCACGTGATTGATGCCGAGGATTCATTGGAAGATGTTATCATGCCAATGGTTCAACGTACCATTGATCGCGTTGTTGATGCCCATACTGAAGGTAAAGAAAGTAAGGAATGGGATTTGACTCCAGTTGTTGACTTCGCTGGGGCTGCATTGGTGCCTGATGCGTCAATCTCAATTAAAGATTTGAATGAAAAGACAGCCGATGAAATCAAGGCTTACTTGTATGAACGTGCGCAAGCGGTTTATGCGGATAAGGTTGATGCCTTGGTTGATGCTGATCAAGTTTTGCAATTTACGCGGGTCGTAATCTTGCGTGTGGTTGATTCACACTGGACTGATCACATGGAAGCCATGAACCAATTGCGTGATGCAATTCAATTGCGTGGTTATGGTCAATTGAACCCATTGATCGAGTACCAAAACGAAGGATTCCGGATGTTTGATGAAATGATCGCTGGGATCGAATATGATTCAACACGTTTGTTCATGAAGTCAGAAATTCGTCAAAACCTGCGTGCCTAGTTCAAAAAAGTTGATTAAGGAAGTCGCACTTTGACTTTCTTTTTTACTTTTTATCATGCCAAAATGAAAGGAACTGATAATGGAATTAGCAGAAGCCAGAAACCGGTTGGCGGAGGCCAAAGAAGAAGTCGTTCACCTTGGTGAATCCCTTGATTTAGATGCATTAACGGATCAAATTGCGGCCAATGAAGATGAAATGAGTCACCCTGATTTTTGGACGGACAATGTGGCCGCTCAAAAAGTGATTGATGCCAATAATGAATTGAAAAATCGCCGTGATGATTATTTGGTATTATCAGACGGGGTTGAAACGGTTGAAACGGCCATTGAATTATTGTCTGAAATGGATGATGAAGATATGATGGCGGAACTGGAAGCTGATTTGACTGGGTTAGAGCATAATCTAGAATCATATCGGTTGGCGCAATTGTTAAACGAGCCATATGACAAGAACAATGCGATCGTCGAAATTCATCCCGGTTCTGGTGGGACTGAATCAGCTGACTGGGGTGCTAATTTACAACGCATGTATACGCGTTGGGCTGAGCAACACGGCTTTAAAGTTGAAATCATGGACTATCACCCGGGTGATGTGGCGGGGATTGATTCAGCCACGTTGATGATTACGGGACACAATGCATATGGTTACTTGCGCTCTGAACGTGGGGTGCATCGGTTTGTGCGGATTTCACCGTTTGATTCGGCTGGTCGACGCCATACATCATTCGTGTCGATTGATGTCATGCCTGAATTGGATGATTCTGTGGAAATTGATATCAATCCAGCTGACGTGAAGATGGACGTTTACCGGGCATCTGGGGCTGGTGGACAACATATTAACAAAACTTCTTCAGCGGTGCGCTTGACCCACCTTCCCACGGGGATTGTCGTGGCGTCACAGCAACAACGTTCACAATTTCAAAATAAGGATACAGCTTATGGCATGCTAAAAGCCAAGCTGTATCAACTTGAAGTGGACAAGAAAGAAGCTGAACGGGCCAAGATTTCGGGTGATCAAATGGAAAATGGCTGGGGCTCACAAATTCGGTCGTACGTGTTCCAACCATATCGGATGGTCAAAGATCACCGGACTAATTTTGAGTCTGGCAATCCACAAGGTGTTATGGATGGTGATTTAGACGGATTTATCAATGCATATTTGCAATGGAAACTGGCTGAACAAAATCCGGATTAAGATAAAAGAGGGCATTAACATGATTAAGTTTTTACGCACTAACAAAATTGCAATGTGGATTTTGACAGTCTTGCGCGTGTATTTAGGAATTCAATGGACGTTGGATGGCTGGGCAAAATTGACCATGCAAGGTGGTTTCCGCGCCGATTCAGTGTTGCAAATGGCCATTAGCAAGCCAGTCACTGATCCACATGGGGCACTAGCCTTTCCTTGGTATGACGCATTTTTGAAAACCGTGACTAGTGATGGTAAGTCAGCCGCTGCATTTCATGCCTTTTCATTTGCCGTGTCATGGGGCGAATTGTTGGTTGGGCTTGGCTTGGTTTTTGGTACATTGACGCTAGGAGCCGCTTTCTTTGGGCTAGTTATGAATTTCTCATATCTGGGGTCCGGTATTGTGTCAGTTAATCCAACTTATATCTTTATCGAAGCTTTGATTTTGATTGGTGGGTATAATTCAGCTAAAATCGGGTTGGATTATTGGGTGACACCAAAGTTACGAGCATGGTTACCGTTTTTGCAAAATGATATTGAGCTAAAATAAAGTCCTTGAAAGACTGAGTGCAGAAATACTCAGTCTTTTTATGTGTTTTGGGACCTATAATATCCAATATATTGGCGGTTGCTCATAGATTCACGATGTATTCTGGATTGCCGCATAATGTTGGCATGGATAGTTAATTAATAGTGTTTAAACTGTACTCGGAGACAAAATTTCAGATCGGAGGATAGGATGACTAAATTTGTTAAAGCGCTAATGTTATTAGTGATAATTATTAGTGGTGCTATCACTCCGGCTGCATTAAACATTAGCCTTGGAGCACCAACAACGGTGTATGCGGCTAGTAATGATGCTGATGATTTTGGAACGTGCCACTGGACATTGAATGCTGGCTTACTAACTATTGAAGCTGGTGAACTAGGGATTAGTGGGGCCAGTGGTGACTGGAAACGGGATGCTGATGACATTACGCAAATTGAAATTAAACCAGGCGTGATTGCGAATGCTGATTCGGAAGGTTTATTCCAAGCGTTAGCCAATTTAACGACTGTCATTGGTGGTAGTAACCTAGATATGTCCCAGGTGATTAACGCGCATGCTTTATTTACAAATTGTCCCAAACTAACCACGCTGGATGTTAGTGCTTGGGATGTTGCACACGTTGAAGATGCCGACTATATGTTTTGTGGTGATGAACAATTATCGCAGCTTGATGTAGCTAATTGGGATACGCAAAATATGCAGCGGATGTATGCCACTTTTACGAGTTGTCACGCCTTGTCTGAGTTGGATATTGCAAATTGGAATCTGCAATCGGTAGTCGACTTATCATTCACTTTTTGTGATTTGCCCTTAATCACCACCATAGATGTATCCAATTTGCATACGCCCTATTTACAAATAGCCAGAGGTGTTTTTGCCAATGATATAAATTTAACACAAGTGGATTTATCGGCCTGGACGTTTGATAATGTGAAATACACCGAATTTATGTTTTATAATTGTTCAGCATTAATTAGCGTTGACTTAACAAATTTGCAAACCCCGAAATTGCGAGATTTGTCAGAAATGTTTCGTGGGTGTAGCGCATTGCAAAAATTGGACTTATCATTATGGTCAACAGGACCGCATGTCGACAAGACACATGCATTTTTGCTGGGATGTACCAGCCTGTGGCAAATCAAATTAGGCGGCAATTTCAACTTACCTGGCGATGCCGATTTGCCAGAACTTACAGCCAGTGACCTAGGGAAATCATTTGATAATGGTCGTGAACTTGGCTCAACCTTGTGGCGTGAGGTTGGTGTAAGTGGCGATGTAGAAGATCCCCTGGGCAATCAAGTCGCTAGTAATCAAATCGCCGATGATCATAATAGTCAAGGTATTACGCATACATATGTCTGGCAAAGTCATTCAAGTGGCTCACTTGCCGAATATACTGTCCAATCAACTTATAGCGTGACGATTCCGGCTAGCATTATGCTTGATTCAACTACTAAAACAGGTGAGGCCGACATTGTATTGAGCGCAAATCCCAAATTGCCAGCCGCGGCGCATTATATTAATGTCTGTGCCCATTCGATCGCATGGCAGCTAACAACCCCAGCTGATCCTGATACACCTGGGGTCGCGTATCAATTAGGCTTGACGCCGGGTGGAGATGATTTTTCAAAGGATCACCCAGATGGGCTGACGTTTGTTGCCGATGGAGAACGCAATACACCAGACATAAAAAAGGTGTATGCAGCATTCCCGAGTGGTACGCCACCCAAGTTTAAATATGCGGGAACGTGGTCTGACATTGTTACCTTTACAATTTCGACCCATGCATCTGACCATACATAAAAAAAGCCCACACAAATTTGTGTGGGCTGATTTGTTTATTTTCGGACTAATTTAGCATAGGTGGGTTCATCTAACACAACGTCGATTTCGCCAATGTATTCGCGTGGTTCGGCTTTGATGAAGGTGTGTTTGAAGATGTACAAGCCATCATGCTCATCAACTGCCTCAATACCACCCATATCATAGAGTGCCACGCCACTATCAATGGCCCATTGAATCATGCTGGTTTGGACGGCGTATGGGGCGTAGAAAATATTACCATCTTCTGAGCCAGCATACATGTACCAGATTTTGTCGCCGTACTTAAAGCCCATACCGGTTGACAGGACTGCATCGTCTTTGGTGGCGATGTAGACGCGTAAAATTTCGCCATCGGTACCAAAGGCTGTCAACATGCGGTCGAAATATTCTTTGGGCCGGTGGCTAATCCCATGCCGCAAAGCCATATCAGCATAGGTCTTAAAGAAAGCATCAATGGCGGCTTGATCGGCCCCCCAATGGACTTGGACACCATCGCGAATGGGCCGTTTCAGCTTAGATTTTGTCTTTGAAGGATATAGATCAAAGGTTTCTTTGGCGTCAGGCTTTTCCGTCAAATCTAACACCATGTTGAGGCGGGGTTGAATCGTGGCATGCATACCTGCGTCAGCCACGTTGCGATTACGCGTCTCATAGCCATGGGCTTGCAACTCAGCATTATAGGCATCTGAGTACAAGACTTCTGGATCAAAGCGGAGTAGATAAGCATTGTCGTCAGCTAAAGCCAATTTTGCTTCAGCCACCAATTGATCAAGCAAGGTCAAATCTTGCATGTCCATGACCGGGCCTTTTGACGCATAGGCGAATTTTTTCCCACTCGGCGTGTTGGTCAACAACATCGACATGGCCGCGATGATATCACCAGCTGCATTTTCTACGTAGACGTGCTTTGGTTCCCAATTGTTTTTAACCGTGGCCCAGCCTAAATCTTGGGTCACTTGGCCGAATTTAGAGGTTCGGACAAAATTTTGATAACGTGCTACATCATTTTCGTTGTGCATATCCAATAATGGCATCTCGTTCTCTTTTCTTATTCAATGTTTATATCACATTATAACAAACCCACCGGTGATAAAAAACCAACGTGAGCGCTAGGCTAATAAATATAACCTTTGCTAAAGTTTCATCAGCTAAGATGGTAATATGGCGTGAATAGCTTTATTATTGATGCATGATTTAAACTTTGGAGGGATATCATGAAGAAGACAACGATTTTATTAACCATTTTAGCAGCGGCGACTTTGACCACGGCCAGTACGGCAGTCACTACCGCCATGTTTCAACCAACTTTGGTAAGCGCTGATACGACAGATTCGAGTTCAACGACTGTCCAAACTAAGGCACTTTCAAAAGCGTATGTGGTCTATGGCGCGGGTTCAAGTGATCGGAGCGAAGTTGGCAAAATCCTAGGGGCTACCACAGATTATACCGAGTTAACGACGACTGGTAGTGATGGCAGTTACCTGGGGCTGTCGGGTGTTAGTGATAGTGCCATGATTAGTTCAGTTTCACTAGCCCCGGCCAAAGCAGGCACAGGGACATTGGTGAATATTTACAAATACAATGGGCAAAATACAATTACCCAAGTCACTTCACAACAATATGCGATGGCCGCAACCATGGCGGGGGTCAAAGACATCATTATTAATGTGACGGCTAATCAACCCGTGACCGGAGAAGCCGCCTTGGCTGGTGTATATAAGGCCTTGGCTACAGATGGCATCCAATTAGACCAGGAGAATACCACGGCCGCAAATTCATTATTGTCATCAACTTCAACTGCGATTCAAGAAAATAAAGATGATGCAGATTATCCAGGTAAGTTAACGGCTGCAGTGACTGATTCAGCGGCTGAATTGGCTGAAAAAAAACAAGCTGGGACTAATATTACAATCAATGTGATTGGCAATACGTTTAACACAAATTTAACCAAGCAAGGGATTGCAAATCAAACGTCTGAAGCGGCTAAGTCAGCAATTGTGACGAGTTTACAAGCGGTCAATGCAGCGCCGATTTCTGATAGTAAGGAATTCGTTGATAATGCTAAGGGTGTAGCCGACACTTTGAAGAATTCGGCGGGCGATATTATGGCCAAGGCGAAAGATTTTGCCAATTCACAAGATGCTAAAAAGGCCGCCAATTGGTTTGTACAAAATATTTGGAATCCGTTGGTTAGCTGGGTTAAGAGTATATTTAAATAGTCAGTTGACCAAAAACACAAGCATTTGAACCGCAAAGAGGTTATAATAAATGTATGGAAACTATTACATCAGTGCAAAACGCTCGGGTTAAAAACTGGGCCAAATTACAAACTCGCAAGGGACGTCTAGCTACTTCAACTTATTTGTTGGATGGTTGGCATCTCGTTCAAGAAGCTATTAATCATGATGGTAAATTACACGCCATTATGGCAACAGCGCAACAAATCGCTGAACACGAAGAAGAATTCCCACAAGGAGTCCCAGTCTTTGAGATTTTTGATGACATCGCTAAGAAGTTATCAGATTTGAAGACGCCACAAGGGATTTTTGCTGAGGTTTCTTTGCCAACTGCTACTCGTGATCCACATTTTATTCACGATGGTGCTTGGTTGTTCTTAGATGCGATTCAAGATCCAGGTAATGTGGGCACAATGGTACGGACGGCAGATGCTGCTGGCTTTACTGGGGTGGTCTTTGGTGAGGGGTCAGTTGACTTGTATTCACCAAAAGCTTTGCGGGCTATGCAAGGTTCACAATTCCATGTGCAAACAACCGTTGGTAAGCTTGAAGACTGGACAACCGCCTTTACGCAAAACGGGTTGAATGTGTATGGAACCCAACTTGATCCATCTGCTGCAGACCTCTTTACAATCGAACCCCAAACGCAATTTGCGATTATCATGGGGAACGAAGGTCAAGGGATGCAACCTGATTTGGCTGGTATGACCACACAAAATCTCTACATTCCATTGGCTGGTGAAGCTGAATCGTTGAATGTGGGTGTGGCTGCTGGGATTGCAATGTTCGCCTTACGTGCGCGTTAACCTGAATGATTTAAGATTTCGTAACTATCTATGGAGGTAGTGAATGCAAAAGTGGCAAGATGATCAAATGTATCTGGCTATTGTCGAAGATTTGTTGGCAAGTGAAAAGATACAGGCGCTCGCTAATTATACGCAACATCATCATTCTGATCGGCTAACGCATTCGATTGCAGTGTCATACACTAGCTTTCGTTGGGCGCTCCGGTTGGGTTTGAATGCAACTGCTGTCGCGCGCGCTGGCATCCTGCATGACATGTTCTACTATGATTGGCGTGAAACCAAGTTTGAATTAGGGTCTCACGCATTCATCCATCCACGTGTGGCTTTGCGTAATGCTGAAAAGTTAACCCCGTTATCACCAATGGAAAAGGATATTATCCTTAAGCATATGTGGGGGGCGACGATTTCATTACCGCAATATCGCGAAAGCCTGTTGTTGGATATGGTGGATGATTATCTTGCAATTGCTGAATTCTTTACTCCACTTCAACAAAAGTGGAATGTACTCAAGCAACGTAAGAATGTGTTGTTAGGAAATTTTCAAAAATAGCACCAAAGGGTAAAATACGCGGAGTATTTTACCCTTTTTTGTGTTTTAACGAGTGCCGATAAAATACTGCTTATAGGTTAATGTTAAATCTTCATAAAATCCTAATTTTCGGACGACAAAACGGTTGTTTCTCCACATTCTTTTCATAAGCATCGGGTGAATTCGGTGTATAATTGTAAGTATTAAAAGAGAGAGAAAGACCAAAAAGAATGTGTCGGATTCGAAAAAATGGACGGATAAATCCATTTTGGATGTATCCTTAGATTATGGTTCTATTTGGTTAAGAGTTTTAGTAAGGAATTGGTTAAAACTTTATAAGGAGAATATCTTTTATGTCATTGTCACACACACAAACGACGACTGGGCGAATCTGTGAGAAATTCATGGCAACGTTTGATGTATTGGGCCGCAAATGGAATGGTTTGATTATCGAAGTATTGTTGAACGAAGGACCTCGGCGTTTTAAGGACTTGGCAACAGCTGTTACTAAGTGTTCAGATCGTGTTTTGGTTGAACGTTTGAAGGAGCTTGAGTCAGAGGGCATCGTTGAACGTCGTACGTACAAGGATTCATCATTGATTGAATATGCTTTGACGGATCGCGGAGAATCAATGCGCGATATGATGTCATCAATTCATCATTGGTCAGACAAGTGGAACGCTTAAAGCGCGCCATTTGCTAAAAAGAGTACTCTTGGGGTGCTCTTTTTGTTTTGGCTTCCCTTTTTATACGGTAATCAACCTAAAAATTGGTATACTTTTTGTAAATTCTAAAGGGGAATAACCATGGACGCAATTCGCATTTACTTTAATGAACCAGTCGATAACGCAGATTTAGATACGACTTTAACAACTTTTATGGCAGACAGTAATCCAGATACCGAGCATGACTTTATTCATATGCTCGCTGTCTCAAAATTATATGCACCGGTGCAAGTGATTGGGGCAGCATGGCAAGCTGAAGCAGACGGATCACAATCGATTGAGTATGCTGAGAATGTAGAAGTTCAATATCAAGTCATCAAAAATGGGACTGGCAAGTTGTTTTTCCCAGCTTTCACCAACCAGGCAGAATATGACAAGTGGGCAGCCACTTCACAAGCACAAGGGCTGGTCACATCATTATTGTCATACGACCAATTTAGCGCTTTAACCCTACCAAACGATCAAATCGAGGGGATTGTGGTTAATCCATTGGGTGATAACGTGGTACTTGATAAGACTAATCTGCAATATATCACTGATATGGTTATTCAAATGAATTCAGAAGCATCGATTCATTTGGAAGACACGTTGACTGAGCAAGCTGAATTTAAGGCTTTGTTGGCGCGAGATTTGCCAAATAATTTGCCAGCGATTAAAACGGTTTGGGCGGTTGATTTGGTGCGTGGGGCTGAGCGGAGTTTGGTGTATGTATTGGATGCTGACAATGAAGCGGCTAATGCTGAATTCTTTGCTTATGCGCAAGTTAGTGGGGTGGCACCTGATTTTTCAAATGTAATGACGGTGGGGCAGGTTGGATATCCCCGGATTGCAGAATTTGCGCCGATTTATAATAACTAATTAAAAACCCGGTCTCGTTATTTTACGAGGTCGGGTTTCTTTATCGTTTGTTTTTGGCGCCCCTTGCGTGGCGCGGGATTTAGTTTGGTTGGGCCTGGGGCTCCGCATTGTTGCTATAGAGGTGGGCAAGCTCGTGTGTCTCGACACACGGGCGCATATCGAAACCACCTTTGAAAGATTGGGTGTTTCGATAAAGAGTCCCACTAGTCTAAGGGATTCGGCTCCGCGTAAACGCGAAACCAACTCCCTAAGACCGCGTTGGTGCTCCTACCTTGCTTAATCCACCACTATAGCAACAATGCTCCGCCCCAGGCCCAACCAAACTAAATCCCAACCGCCAGTCGCTTTAGCTCCTTCTGGTTACAAGAACTTCAGCTTTCGTAGCAGTTCTGTCTGGTTTGATTTTCAACCATTGAGAAACATGTATAGCAGCAGTTTTAAGTCCCGGAACGAAGTGGAGGGTGGGATTTTGGTTTGGTGGGGGAAGTGACGGAGCTTTGCTGGGGTTGTAGTGGGTCAAGCGAGGTAGCGAAACGATTAAGACCAATTTTGAGGCCCACGCTCTTGGGCCTTAAAATTTTGGCCGTATCGATTCGTTTATCGAAACTTCCAATCTTTCAAAGGCTGTTTCGATATGCGCCCGTGTGTCGAGACACACGAGCTTGCCCACTTCAACCCCAGCAAAGCGGAGTCACTTCCCCCACCAAACCAAAATCCCTTGTGCCTGAAAGGCACACAAAACCAAGTCAAACCAATAATTTAATAATGATCATGCTGCCCAGCCAAATACGCCTCAAAGGTTTTGATGGTTTCGGCATGATCTAACTGACTAAGCGTTGGCACCTTCATATCAGTCGCCTTACCGTGAAAAAAGTCATAAATCGGCTGATCACGAAAACCAATCATCGCTGCATCCGCCAAGTCATTACCATAATAAATCGCATCTAAATTAGCCCAAATAATGGCGCCATAACACATCGGACATGGATAAGCATTGGTGTATAAAGTGCAACCGCTCAAGTCAAAAGTACCTAAATTAGCCCCAGCATCCCGAATCGCCATCACTTCACCATGGGCAGTTGGGTCATTGTTGGCCAGCACATGATTATGCCCCTTGCCAACAACTTCACCAGCTTTATTGACAATCACCGATCCAAACGGACCGCCCGCTTTTTCTTGCAGGTTCATTTGAGCTTCTAAATCGGCTAAACGCATGAATTTATTCATCAGGTGCTACCATCCTTTTTTGCTTATTATAACTAATCTAGCAAGGCGACTCACGCGATAACTATTTTAATTTTGGCCTAGTACTTTTTTGTTGTCGGCATTTCAGGTAAACTAAGAGTATTAATGAAACTAACCTGACAAATTTAGAAATGAGATTTAATAATGGCAGAAGAACAAGAAGTGGAATTTAACAACGACGGCTTACTAGATGCTTTGGCTGCCTTGCGCGAAGAAGAAACGCCAACAACTGAAACTAATTTTGTAAATGCACTGATCAAAGCAACATTTTTGGTACCAGTCCTCTTGGATGGCGAACCTGAAATCACTGAAGATGGCATGGTTCAAATCCCTGAAGATACTGAGATGAAGATTTTGACTTGGGAAAATACCGAGACAAAATTGCCAGTCTTCCCTGTCTTTACGGATATGGGTAAGCTTGATGAAATCGAATTCCCTGATCCTGAACAAACGCATTTGTGGCCAATTCCGTTGATGCATTTTGTCCAAATGTTTAAAGAAGACACCAATTTGAGTGCCCTATTCCTTAACCCATATACAGGGATGGAATTGACCCGCTTTAATTTGATGTTGGTGGATAAGGTAGCACAATTGGCCGATGGGAAGGAAGTTACCCACGCGATTATCCAAGCGGCGAAGGCTGAATTGGAAGCGGCTGCTCAACCAGGTAGCAATGCCACTGAGCAAGTCGAAGTGGATGGCGAATCTGAAATGGAAATCTCACAACCCCAAGACGTTCCTGTGGCCCTTCAATATGAATTGATGGGTGTGGCTGATGATCACCCTGGTGATATCACTAAGATGTGGTTGTTGTGGTTGTCAAACGAAGAGCAAAATATCAACAATTTCTTCTTGTTGGTTGAAGGTCCAAATGAAGCTGCCTTTGATGATTTGTTCCCAGTTTTGGCTGATGCGTTTAAGAAGACCTTGCCTGAAGATCAACAAACGGTTACGATCATGCCACGAGCAAGTTTGGGTGAGTTGGATTTGTCTGATTTCAAAACATTGTATGACCGTTAAACTTTAACTAAGTCGAAAAGCTATCCTTTGGGGTGGCTTTTTTATTGGCAATTTAACGTTAAATTCCTTTTAATTCCACGCCCACTGGTATAATTGACTATAATAACTAATAGCAAATAATTACAAACTAAATCAGGTGATTAAACATGAGTGAAGTACAACAAACAGATATTATCATCGTCGGTGCGGGTCCCGTGGGGATGTTTGCGGCTTTTTATGCGGGGCTTCGTGAGCTTGATGTGACGGTTATTGAAAGTTTGGCGAGTGTGGGTGGCCAAGTTGCTAACCTATATCCGCAAAAGCAAATTTTGGATATCGCTGGCTTCGTGGGCACGAATGGGCGTGAATTGATCGCTAATTTAGAAATGCAAATGAATCAATTTCAGCCTGAGGTTAAGTTAAATACCACGGTCTTGGATGTCATTGCAAATGCGGATGGCTTTGAAGTGCAAACCAATCATGGTACTTGGCAAGCCAAGGCAGTCTTGGTGGCCACTGGTAAAGGGGCATTTGAACCGCGGCGCCTACCAGCAGAGATTGAAAATGACACGCCGCATATTCACTATTTCTTAAATGACGTAGCTGATTTTACTGATCGGCGCGTATTGGTAGCTGGTGGTGGTGATTCGGCGGTTGATATGGCGACTTTGTTGGCAACGGTTGCTAGTGAAGTCCATCTGACACACCGGCGGGAAAATTTCCGGGCGATGGAGCGGGCGGTTACAGAATTGGCAGCATCAGATGTTGTTTTGCAAACGCCATATACGATTGAGAACATCGAATTGCAACATGACGAGACACTCAAGGTTACCCTCGCCTTGGTGCGTTCTGATGAGAAGCAGGACATTATCGTTGATGACATTATGGTTAATTATGGCTTTTTGTCAGAAAATAAAATTGTGGCTGGTTGGGACATTCAACCGACTGTCGAGCGACAAAAATTTGTGGTTGACCAAACCATGGAGACGTCGGTACCTGGGGTGTTTGCGATTGGTGATGTGGCCGGTTATCCTGGTAAGGCTGAATTAATCGCAACCGGCTTTGGTGAGGCACCAACCGCGATTAATAGCATCATGGGACGGATTTATCCTGACCGGGCGACGGTTTTGCATTCATCAGGACTGGTGATTGAAAACGGCAAAATTAAGCATTAATAATGATTCTAACTGTTATTGATAGGCTAAATTTGGTACAATGATTAAGTAAAAAATTATAAAAAAGAGGTAATTATCCAATGGCTAAGTTGGTTTTGATCCGTCACGGACAATCAGAATGGAACGCATTGAATTTGTTTAATGGTTGGGTTGACACTAAGCTGTCAGAAACTGGGGTCGAGCAAGCTCGTAACGCTGGTAAGAAGTTGGCTGCGGCTGGTTTCGAATTTGATCAAGCTTATACATCAGTTTTGACGCGTGCCATCACGACTTTGCACTATGCTTTGGAAGAAGCTGGTCAATTGTGGGTACCTGAAGAAAAGTCATGGCGTTTGAACGAACGTCATTACGGCGCTTTGCAAGGTCAAAACAAGGCTGAAGCAGCTGAAAAGTGGGGTGCTGATCAAGTGCACATCTGGCGTCGTTCATACGATGTTTTGCCACCAATGTTGGAAAGTTCAGAACCAGAAGTAACTGTTAATGGTGTGACTTATCCAGCCATCGACCGTCGTTACCATGACGTGCCAGCTGCTGAATTGCCATTGGGTGAAAACTTGAAGGTTACTTTGGAACGTGTATTGCCTTTCTGGGATGAAAAGATCTCAAAGGATTTGAAGGCAGGCAAGAACGTTGTCATCGCTGCCCACGGTAACTCATTGCGTGCGTTGGTAAAGCACATTGAAAATATCTCAGATGATGATATTTTGAATGTTGAAATCGCCAACGGACAACCTTGGGTATATGATTTGGACGCCGAATTGAAGGTTGTTTCAAAGGATATCTTGGCTGATTAATTTAAATTAGTCATCAAATAAAGCACCGCATTCAATTTGGAATGCAGTGCTTTTATTTTTTGAACTTCGGCTTCTCATGATAAACTAATGCTAAAATAAGAATAATAGTTTATTTAGGACAATTTTGAAAGTAGGTGTTATAGTGTTTCTATAAAATCAAAAACGAGATCAACATGTGTGCTTTATCAATTTATTTAACGCGAGGTGGCAGAGATGTACAATAATTTTATCAAACCATATGGGCCGGGATTCATTTTCCTCATAACGATGATTGCAGCGCACAGCTTTTTACAACAGTGTCTTGTAATTGGCACGTATGTTGTTGTGACATATATTGTCTATCTTAAAGAGTCAAACAAGATTCCAGAGATTGATGAGTATCAACAGTAATAATTTTTACTTTTCTAGCATCACATTCAAATCGAGTGTGATTTTTTTTCATAAAAAATGACATATTGCATAATGATATATTCATGTTAAATCTAATTAAATTGTAATTTGCTTTAGTTTGTAGATTATTATAATCTAATCACGAGGACAGTTATTGTTTTCAAAATTGGTGTGCGGATTAGTCATGATTTAATAGGGGGATTTACAATGACGAAAGTAGCTTATGTGACAAACACTGATTCTAATGATATTTCAGTAGTGGACTTGTTGACTGAAAAAGAGTTGGGGCGAATAGGGATTGGAGATAGTCCTCGTGGGGCTATGGCGATTGATAAAAAGCGAAATCTTGGGTATGTGTCTAATACTGCAGGGGAGACCATTTCTGTTATTGACTTGGTTCACAACACAGAAACGAGAAGGATTGCTGTTGGTTTGGCACCAAGGGGCGTTGATATTTCACCTGACTTCAATTATTTATTTGTATCAAACTCAGGGTCTGGTTCATTGTCAATTGTTGATCTAGAAAATCAGCAAGTTGTTAAGACCATTTTGGTCGGTCGAAATCCACGACAATTATCTATTAGTTTGGATGGAAGGCTAGTTTGTGTACCGAATTTTGGAAGTGACTCAATTTCACTTATTGAGATTAACTATGAAAACATTACGGATTCACAGGTACTTAATGAGATTGAGTTATCTAAGGATGCAAAACCTTACCATGCGTATATCGATAAATTCGAAAACATCATTTTTACGGCCAATACTTTCAATTCGAGTGTTTCGGTAATTGATTTAAAAACTCAAAGGGTTGTAGATAATATTATTGTAGGCGCTGGTCCACGGGCGGTAATTTCTGATTTAACAGGTAAATTCTTATTTGTGTCATCTGAAGCGGCGAATGCAGTGAGTGTTATTGATAGAGAAACCCGTAAAGAATTTAAACGAATTCCAGTTGGTGGAACTCCACGAGGGATGCAAATTGATCCTGATACTAATCACCTATTAATTTCTGATTTTACAAGAACATTTTCTACACCGCTGTCACCATATTTTGATGACAAATTAACAGTTATTGATATTAATAAACTAGAACGAATTGGTAACTTGCCGACTGGATTGGGAGCATGTAGTGTCAACATCTTTGAAACTGAATATACCATGACACAGTTCTCAACAAACCTAAATATAAATGAACAGCGCAAAATTGGAGCATGAACCAATATTTGCCGGTTCTAAAAAACAAAAAATTTGGTTGGTTATTTTTAAGTATCATAATTACCAATTTGGCGTCCAGTATTGCTAATCTATCCTTGGTTTGGGTTGCGTATCATCATTTTAAGTCTGCTTGGATAATTGCATTAGTTATTGCAGCCATGCAGTTTCCAGGGTTTATTATAGGACCGTTTATTGGTGGGCTTTTGGATCGGTTTAACAAAATCAGGCTGATGATTATTGCAAACTTGGTACGTAGTGCAGTCTTTTTGTTGTTAATAATTACACCATTAAACAATTTAGCTGATTTAGGTTTGTTTTTATTATTGCTTATACTTAGCGGCGCAATGATTCCGCTTGTACGTGGTGGGGATGCAATGGTTATTCAGGAAATCTTTAGTAGTTCGCAGCGAATTGTGGCTAATGCGTTAGTTACCATTGCATTTGATACAGCGTACATTATGGGATCGTTGGTAACTGGGTTAGTATTGGCAATTGGCTATGGAGTTAAAATCTATGTAATTGTTGCAGGACTATATTTGTGTGTAGCGGTTGCGCTGAAAATGCTTAAATTAACCGAGTTAACCAATGCTAACCAAACTAATGTTAGACAAGCAATGACCGGTTTATCAACATTAAAGGTTATTTGGCGCGATAAAGACACAATCGTGGTGTTACTGATGGATTTTATGTGGAATATGTTTTTATGGGCAGGCATTGCTGTCTTGATGCCAATCATCGTTCACAACATTTTCTGTGATAATGCAGAAATTTATGGCTTATTAGAAGCGATGACTTCAGTTGGGATTATATTAGGTTCATTACTGGTTGGCAGGTTTTCTAAAAAAGTATCGTTAGTACACTATGTGATATTTTCAATTATGGGGCATGGTTTTCTTTTCATGCTGATCGGATTATCCCAAGATGTTATTTTTTCAGCCACATTATTTATCCTGATTGGCCTTGTTGCTTCGCCAGCCTTGGTATATAAAGCTACTTTTTATCAAGACGTGTTTAATCAAGTAAATCGAGGTTTTTTGTTAACATTTGTTGGTTCAATTTCAGCTTCCATCTATCCCACCGGCATTGCATTAACGACTTTGTTTGTCAGTCTTGTCGGCGACAAAAATATTACGATCATTTTGCTTAGTTATGGAGCATTAGTTGTTCTAATGTCCACCTTTGCTTTGTTAAGTGTAAAAAGAATTAAGTTACGTAATTAGAATATGACGTAAACATGGTCAAAATAAAGAGTCCCCTTGCAGGGACTCTTTATTTTTGGGCTGCTTTCACAGCAGGCATCACGATGTCATCGATCAGGGCTTCTATTTCGGTTGGGGCAATTTCACTTAAATTACTTACTACAAACATGCGATAACGAAGTAATTCAAATGGCAACGTGCGGATTGATTCATTGGGCACTTGCGTAATTTCACCACGTTCTAAGGCGCGTAGGTAAATTGTGTTCATTACATTATTGTTAGCAGTTTGAGCACGCCCGACTAGCTGTTGCATGTACGGATTACGGCGGGCTAGTTCTAACATTGTGGCCTTCATATATTCATCGCCAGCCGTACTTGCCGACCGGTAAAAATGCGAGACGATTGATAAAATGTCGTCACGTAGCTTGCCAGTATTCGTCGTGTCAACGAGAAAGTTCCCGCTGCCGGTTTGCTTGATTTGATGGGTTACGGCGTCATGCAATAACTCAATAATGCTATCCCAACGCCGATACAAGACTGAGCGACTCGTTTGGGCACGTGTGGCAATCGCAGCATAAGTTAAATTGTCATAGCCGATTTCTTCGAGCAGTTGAATAGCTGAAATTAGAATTTCGGTTTCCAGCTCGGCACCGCGTTTTCTTGATTGTTTTTCTGTCATGTCTCATTCACCGTCCATAAGTATAGTTTAACGCCTTTTAATAAGCGTTGCAATGAACTTAAATAAAGTGCAAAGCGTTTCTTTTGAATGGAATAATTGAAAAAAGCACATCGGTGATAAAAAGTTGACCAGTATTTGAAACGGTTTGGAAATTATAGTGCTAAAAACTACAAAACCTCTAATAAGTATTACCAAACGGCTAACTAATATCTAAATAAACTAGCTATTCTGGATATATACAAGGAGGAAGAAAATGAAAAAAATTCTATCGAGCATTGTAACGGGATTAGTTTTATTAAACGTTGGGTTTGTACATGCTGACACCTATGACGATGTGACATTGACCCGAGTAAATAACAGTGCGCTTGTAGATTCACAAGACGCGCAAACACCAAATTACACCATTGAATTCAAGGTTAACCATGGTAAATTTGCGGGTAAAATTTCAGAAGATGATATCACGTATACAGACGGATTTGCTAAAGCCGTAACCACGAGTATTCAGCAAATCGATGATCAACAAGTCATCGTTCATTTTAAAAAGGATGCCGCTAAAATCAAAGGTAGCGATTTAGATGGGTATTTGAAAATAAACAAACAAGCTTTACTAGATGCAAATGGACAACAGTATTATGAAGGTGTCAAAATAATGCTGCATGATGATTTTATTCCAAAAATCATTTACGACAATACTGGTGACAACACCCAGCCAACTTCTAATAACCTATTAGCGGCGGATGGTAAGACGATGGCCCGGGCGATCATGACGGAAGTGGCCAAAAACATTGGTGAGTTTGGCAAGGAATTTGCTAAATGTCCTGCCATGAAATGTTTAGTGTTTGGTGACACTTTTTTCCAAGCCGTCAACATGATTATGGATTTAATTAACAGTGGGCAACCAGAACATGATCCGTACAAAGAAAAACTAGACCAGATTAGTCAACAAATAGATGTAGTGACTGATCAACTCAATACTTCAATGGAATTAAGTAGTGACCAGGCACAAAAGCAAGAATTGCAGGCTGCTAAAACAGGGCTTAGCAAAGCCAAAGAACAAATGTTTTCTGAAAGTAATCTCAATCGTTTATACGCTGTGGCAGCTGTCATGCAACAAGATGCTAAACAAACGCTTTCACAAAGTGATGCCGATTTGAATGATCAAGTCCTGCAGAAGCTCTATTCATCTGGTTCGGTGGACGATAACGGTAAATTAATTGAAGGCAATTACACATTTATTAATGACTTTAAACAATTCGCTTTGCAAGTGACGGGTGAATACGGCGATCAATCAACTGGGAATATTTTTAGTGTTGAAGAAGCCATTGAGAATTTGAGCCATAATTTCAATTCAGAAACATTTAATGACCGCAAAAACTATAATGGCCAAATTGAGGCGTGGTATGAATTGGTTTCGGCACCATTAATGTATGCGGTTAATTACGATTTGAATAAAAATTTAGGCTTGTTAGAAACGTACCAAGCAAGGCAAGCTGAACTAGAAAAGTTAAAAAAAGAAAATCTAGATCCCGTGGATGACGATAATGTAAAAACCCAACTGGATGCAATTGGCACGCGGATTACCCATGTTGGTGATAATATCAGAAAAGACAAAGATTACATTGGGTATAAAAACAGTAAGGCATTAAGAGCACCAGAGCTGTCAGATAGCCAAATTGAGGCAACGTCATCATTATCAGGGCAATCAATCATATTATTAAACAATGCCAAAATCACAACTGAGTATGATAAGGCGGCAACAGAAAAGTTAAATAATGAACAAGATGATTGGAAGAATGGCAAGATTTACGCTTATCGTCTAGGCCGGCAAATTAATCGCGCAATTGGCTTTGAAAATATTTCTAATTTTGCGCTCATGTCACTAGAACATAGTAATGAAACCATTGATAATGTTAACTATAGTAAGCGGATGGCGACTGGCGAGATTCGCAAATTACGTGACGCCGCTCTGACGTATTTTCGGCCTGGATCCAAGACAGCGCATACGAACTTGTTTGAAGAATTGGAGGCGGCCGGGTTTAAATCTACGTGGACGAACAAAACTGTTAAAGCCGCTGATTTAACGTCAGGCACATATACATTTAACCTTAATGATGCAAAATCAAACGATCTGCAAAACTATACCTGGGGCTTTTATCGTCTGAAAAGAGAATGGACGACGACAATCCTTGAGGTAGACGCACAACATGAGAAGAATATCGTAGTCTTCCACAAAGAATCTGGAGTATATAGTAGTAAATGGGATAGTAGCAAAGATTCTCGAGACAATAAGGAATCGTATTTCTTCTTGAATCTGTAATGTTAAATAAGGGGCTGGCAGGCCTCTTTTTTGATGCCTTTTTAAAAAATAAAATACAAAGCGTTTCTTATTGACTTTTAAAAATATCGGCGTATAGTTATATTTATCAAAAGGTACAAAGTGTATCTTATAAACAAACACGAGGTATTTAAAAATGGCTGAAGAGGTAGTGGCATCAGAAGAATTGCCATACAAGCGTGTCCAGGCAATTGCTTGGGTCTTGGTTTTAGGCGCTTTGGCACCGATGTTGGATGCAACGATGGCTAACATTGCCATCAATCATTTAGCAACTGATTTCAAATCTGGGGTTGACTTGATCCAATGGGTTATCACTGGTTATGTATTAGCCATGGCCGTGGCAGTGCCATTTTCAGGGTGGTTGATTGATCGTTTTAATGGTAAGACCATTTATATTGCTGGTGAATTAATTTTCTTGCTGGGTTCATTGGGTTCGGCCATGGCTCCAAATTTGAATTGGTTAATCGGAGCCCGGTTGCTACAAGGGTTTGGGTCAGGAATTGTGATACCATTGTTGACGACCTTGTTGATGACGATGGCTGGTAAGAATGCTGGTAAGTTGATGTCAACGGTCGGGTTGCCAATGGTTTTGGGACCCATCTTAGGCCCTGTCATCGGTGCCGTGATTATCCAAAACTGGTCATGGCGTTACATTTTCTGGGTCAATATCCCAGTTGTGATTATCGCCGTGATTATCATCATGAAGATGTTGCCTAGCTTCCCAGCCCGTAACAAGGCGGCTAAGTTGGATTTTATAGGGGTGGGCTTGTTAGCATCGGCCTCATCATTTATCATGTACGGCGTGACCCAAGCAGCCAAAGCAGCCGATATCTTCAATCATGACACCTTGTTATACGGTGGTGTTGGCTTTGGCTTGTTAGCGCTCTATGTCATCTGGGCACTAGTTCGCAAAACCAAGGCCGTGATGCCCCTTAACTTATTTAAGCACAAGAGCTTTGCCGCATCATCAATTGGGTTATTGCTTGGTGGCTTGATGATTAATGGTCCCATGTTGATTTTGCCTTTGTATTTGCAAAATGGGCGAAATATGTCCGTGATCGCTGCGGGTTTGACCTTGATTCCCCAAGGGATTGGAATGTTGATTGCCCGGCCAATGATTGGTAAGCTTATCGATCAAATCGGGGCGCGGTATGTCACTTTGGTCAGCTTGGTCTTTACAGTCGTTGGGACGATTCCGTTTGCCTACTTTGATAGTAAGACAAGTATGGTTTGGATTGCCGCAGCTTTGCTTGTTCGCGGAATCGGGGTTGGTGGTGTCTTCATGCCATTGATGACCGATGCATACACAGGTTTGGAGAAGGACCAAATTGCCCAAGCTACAATTGGTACGCGAATCACGCAAAACATCGGTGGTTCATTTGGATCAGCTATCTTGGCAACCGTCATGGCTAATAGTTTGTTGAATTCAACAACTGACTTCAAAGTTAAGTTAGCTAAGGGTGTCTACCATGTTTCACAAACTGACATGCCAAGTTTCATGAAGCAGATGGCGGCAGGCTTCCAAATGGATGCATATCACACAGCGTTCTGGGTATCGATTGTAGTTACCTTTGTCACTGTGATTCCAGCTATGTTCTTAACTAATAAGTCTAAGAAGCAAGCAACAAAATAATTATTAAGAAAGCTCGTCTGAACTGATGAGCTTTTAGTTTGGATAACTGGGGTAGGCGGGGAATATATGCTACTTTAAGCAGGAGCGTAAAAAGATACTTTATATTAGATGATATTGGGAACTAATGAAATCGACTAGCCAAACTAAATAAAATAGTATCCGCTTACTTTGTCAAAGCCCGTCGCATGGGGACTAAGAGGACTTTGAAATCTTGTTTGATAGTGTGCTATCATGTGAGTTACAACGAAGCAAGGAGGATGTATTTGTGAAATATGGCGAAGCACTTCGGTTATTGCGCCGCGATAAGAAAATTTCAGCTGAACATCTGGGTGGCGACCGCTTAACCAAGTCATTTATTGGTAAGTTTGAGCGCGGTGTCAGTCAAATTGAATTTACGAATTTACTGTACATCCTCAATCGCATGGATGTTGGAGTGGAGGAGTTCTTATCGATTGCCAATGACCACGAAATTTATTGGGATTTTCCCAAATGGACTAGTACGGTGAATGAGGCGATTATAAAATCTGATTTCACTAAATTGGGTGAACTAGCAGCTGAGCAATTAGCTTTGTATACCCAAGATAAATTAAAGCCTAATCTAGTCAATGCCTATGTTTTGCAAGCTGTTATCGCTGATTTGCAAAATGAGGAAGCCGCCAGTGAGACGGTTGATTATGTATTGAACGCCTTGTTTGAAAATTCGATTTGGACCAAATATGAAATTTTCATTTTGAGTTTGATTTCAAAATTTTTAAAACCTGAATCAATCAAATTATTTGGGGATGAGTTAACCAGAGAGGCTTTGAATGCCAAATTGGATACAACTGATCAACAAAACATGGCACGCGCAATTTTGAATTTGGTACGCGCCTTGATTGAGAATCAAGAACTCAGTTTAGCGCAAGATTTCCTCCAATTGGTTGATCAACTGTTGGCGAAAAAGCGCATGTTTTACGTTGAAACGCATGCCTTATTTGTCAAAGGTATGCTTGAGATTGCTAAGGGGCATGTAGTTAATGGCAATCAAATGACAAGTGATGCGATATTTATTTTCCGGCGGTTAGGGGAACCCACGATTGCCGATGTACGCCAAGAGTATCTTGATGATTTTAAAAAGCGGGTAATATATGATACTTTTTAGCAAAGGGCCAATTACTTTGTTATACTCGATTACACAGCTAATAAGTATTGAATTTAGGAGATTTATCATGAAAAAAACAACATTTATTTCAGGTTTGGTTTTAGCAATTATTTCTTTTGTCGTCTTTGCCCCTATCATCGCTTCAGCTGATATCACAACTAGTGGTGCACAGGCAGATGATGGTTGGACTTTTGATGGCAAGGACGATTTGAATGGTGCTATCTCATTTGGCTGGACTTTTGATGGCCAGAATAAGGCAGTTGTAATTACGCCCCTTGGTTGGACGTTTGACTAATTTTTAGATAATTAACATCGAAAGAAGCAAATTTAGGTTTGCTTCTTTTTTTATGGCTTGGAGTAAGTTTGATTAGCGCAATCAGTAACAAGATGCAGTATTATTAGGATAGTAAGTTCGTTTTGGTAGCAGAGATAAATAGCGGGGTGGGAAATGACACGTAAAATTGGAATAATTGGCGTCGGGCACGTTGGGGCAGCGATTGCACATGCTTTGGTTGTTGAAGGTGTGGCTGATGAATTAGTGTTGATTGATACTAATGAACAAAAACTGACGGCCGAGGTGGTTGATTTACAAGATGCCGCGGCCAATTTAGGTAGTAATCACACCAAAATCTTACAAGGGTATGAACAATTGGCTGATGCAGACGTCGTATTTTCGACCATCGGGAATGTGGCGGCCAGCCTTGAACTGGGCGATCGCAATGCTGAAGTTAAAATCAATGGTAAAATGGTGGCAACGGTTGGGACAAGCATCAAGGAAGCTGGCTTTAAAGGGACGCTAATTGTCATTTCAAATCCCGTTGATGCAATTGCCAGTCTGTATCAAAAGTACATTGGCTTGCCCAGCCAACGTGTAATTGGCACAGGGACATTACTGGATTCAGCGCGGATGAAACGGATTGTTGGTGAACTATTTGGAGTTGATCCACGCTCGGTTAGTGGTTATGTCTTGGGTGAACATGGGGATGCACAATTAACCGCATGGTCGACTGTGCGGGTGCATAATCAACCAATTATCGAGTTAGCAAAACAACGGGGCTTAGATTTGGTGGCCCTTGAACAAAGCGTTCGCACAGGCGGGATGGTCGTGGGCTTTGGGAAAGGTTTTACTTCTTATGGCATTGCGACAGCGGGGATTCGCTTGGCCAAG
This sequence comes from Lactobacillaceae bacterium, assembly GCA_031289015.1. Lineage (GTDB taxonomy): Bacteria > Bacillota > Bacilli > Lactobacillales > Lactobacillaceae > Weissella. The sequence goes on along the minus strand of JAITQG010000003.1, from coordinate 2,814 downwards.
GCAGTCTTGTCGGATGCACACGAAGAATTAGTGGTCTCAAGTTATTCGGCGACTTATGACTTATTTATTTCCTATCCTGCCATTGTTGGGCGAGCTGGCATTGTAGAACTGCTAGATTTAAATTTGTTGCCTGAAGAGCTGGCTAAATTTGCAAAATCAGCAGCCAGTATTCGCACAAATATCACTGCGATTGAAGCGTTGCTAAGTAAATAACGGTTGTCAAAAAGCGTGGACCATGCCGGTCGCGCTTTTTTTAATAAGGTTCGCTAAAGTTTTGCTTAACCCGAATTTAAGCTTCACCCCGTATATTAATTAGTACAGAGCGACAGATTCGCAAAACGAATGGGAGAGAATAGCTATGAATTTTATTAAACGCGCGGGGATTACACTGTGGGCCCGCAAAGGAAGAACAATCTTGTTGATGATCACGTCAAGTGTGATTTTGGTCTTTGTCATGGCGGGGTTGATTATTCAAAACGCCGCGCTCACTGCAGCCAAGACAGCGACTAATTCAATTGGTTCGACGGTGACGCTATCAGCTGATCGTGAAAAGATGTTTGCGGAAATGAAGAGTCAAATGAGTTCAAGTGACTCTTCAACCACCACCACGCGACCAACGATTGTCCAACCAACGACTACGGTGGCAAAAGTTAAAAAGATTGCGGCATTGAGTAATGTGGCCACTTACAACATTTCTAATACGGCCTCAGTGAATGCGTCTGGCTTCACGGCGGTTACTACGACCACGTCATCTGAACAAGGGGGCTTTGGTGGTGGTATGGGCGGTGGACCTGGTGGTGAGAGTGCCAATCAAGGCGATATCAGTATTAATGGTGTTTCAGCCTCAAGTGCGGTTAGCGCATTTACGGATGGGACGGCTAAAATCACTAGTGGGCGGGCCATTAAAGCGAGTGATGCTGATTCAAATAATGTCATCGTTGAATCTGAATTGGCCACTTCAAACAATTTGAAGGTGGGCCAAACGATCAAGGTGACTGACCCTGCCGATACTAGTAAAAAAACAAGTTTGAAAATCGTTGGTATTTACAAGGTTAAGACTTCAACAGATGGCTTTTCACGCCAAGACCCATCAAATACGATTTATGGTTCATATACATTAGCCAACACTTTGGCTGGCACCGTGGGAAAGGTTTCAAACGTGACCTTCACGATGGCTGACCCAGCCAAAACTAAGACGTTTACTAAAGCCGCAAAGACGATTTTGAATTCAAGCAAGTTGACATTGACGACTGATGAGTCTGCTTACAAGCAAGCCGCCAGCAACATGAAGGGCGTGGCCTCATTTGCGTCAAAGATAGTGTGGTTGGTTGCAATTGCGGGAATCTTAATTCTTGGGTTGATAATCTTATTGATGACCCGCGAACGCCGTCGTGAAATTGGTATTTTGGTTTCATTGGGCGAATCAAAGGTCAAGGTTGTGGGCCAATTGTTCGTTGAATTATTAGCGGTATTAATTATCGCGCTTGGTGTAGCGACGGCTGCTGGAACTGCTGTGTCAGGCGCCGTTAGTGAGACGTTGGTTGCACAACAACAAAGCGCGCAACAACAAACAGCCCGCACTGGAGCTGCTGGTGGCGGTATGCCTGGTCAAGGCGGTGGTCAAACTGGTAATGCTCCAACTGGTGGCATGCCAGGCCGTGGTGGTGGAGCAGCCCAAGCGGCAGCTGAAACCACCAACATTAAGCCTGTTTTGACACCCGCTGCGGTTGCCCAATTAGGTGGGGTAGCATTCTTGATTGCCTTGCTGTCAGTTTCAGGAGCCGGAATCACGATTTTGCGGATGCGGCCTAAGCAAATCATGCAAGCTGACTAAGTAATGCGAATTCATCCCGCAGAAGAAGGAGAGCAATATGACTTTAAAAATTACAAATTTAACCCACTGGTATACGGATGCCTCACAAAAGTTGTACGAAAATGTCAACTTGGAATTTGAGGATGGCAAGTTTTACGCAATTGTGGGTGAATCAGGCTCAGGAAAGACGACCATGTTATCATTCTTGGCTGGTTTGGACATTCCCAGGGAAGGTGAAATCGAGGTTAATGGTGAGTCGATTCGAAAGATTGGGTTGACGAAGTATCGGCAAAAAAATGTCGCCACGATTTTCCAAGCGTATAATTTATTGAGCACCATGACGGCCTATCAAAACATTGAAACGGCGCTGGCGGTGACTAATTCATCGCATAAGGGTGACAAAACCTATATTTTAGCGGCGTTGGCCAATATTGGGATTGATGCGGAGTTAGCTAATAAAAATGTGCAGAAGTTATCTGGTGGTGAACAACAACGTGTGGCGATTGTGCGGGCCTTGTTGGTGGATGCACCGGTGGTGGCAGCTGATGAACCGACTGGGAATTTGGATCATGAGAATTCTAAACGGATTGTTGAGTTGTTTAAGGAATTGGCGCATACGTACGGCAAGACTGTGATTATGATTACGCATGATCGGGAGACTGCTAAGGAAGCTGATGTTACTATTGAGCTTCGGAATCGTGGGTTTCACACGATTGCATAGATTTGGGTCATCTGCCAGTTTGGTGGATGGCTTTTTGTTTTGTGGGGTTTTGTGTCCCTTTGGGCCACGGCGTTTGGGTTTGGTTTGGGGAAGGGCTCCGCATTGGTGGCGTAGAGGTGGGCGACACGGTCCCACTAGTCTAAGGGATTCGGCCTTGCGCGAGCGCAAAACCAACTCCCTAAGACCGCGTTGGTGCCGCTACCTCGCTCTTTCCACCACTACGCTAGCAATGCTCCGCCCTTCCCCAAACCAAACCCAAATACCAACCTCCAGTCGCTTT